>NZ_WBKR01000056.1 GCF_008868155.1 Micromonospora sp. ALFpr18c | reverse complement strand
TGTGGGCGGGCGGCCTCAGGTCAGGGCCCGCCAGAGCAGGTACAGGCCGATGATCGTGCCGAACACCACGATGATCGTCTTGAGCAGCACCGGCGGCAGCCGGCGAACCAGCCGGGCGCCCGCGTACCCCCCGATCAGCGTCGCCGGCGCGACCACCGCGACGGCCGCCCAGTTCACCGGGCCGAACAGGGCGAACACCACCAGCGTGGTCAACCCCACCACCGCGGAGAGCAGATTCTTGATCGCGCTCACCCGGGCCAGGGTCGCGTCCAACACCAGGGCCAGCCCGGCCACCAGCATCACCCCGAGCGCGGCGCCGAAGTACCCGCCGTACACCGCACCGAGCGCGACCATCGTCTGCACCGCGACCGTTCGCTGGCGTGGCGACAGGTCCCGGGGGTGGCCGACCAGCCGGCGCAGCGGATCCTGGAAGGCCAGCACCGCGGTCGCGCCGAGGACCAGAAACGGTACGACCAGCTCGAACGCACGGGCCGGAGTCGCGAGCAGCAGCAACGCCCCGAGGATCGTGCCAACGATGGTGGTGGGCACCAGCGTGGCCAGTGCGCGGGGGCGCGGCAGGTCCGCCCGGCTGCCCGCCACGCTGGCGAGGTAACCGGGGAAGACGGCGACGGAGTTGCTGACGTTCGCCGGCACCGGGGGCAACCCGATCGCGATCATCGCCGGGAACGTGATCAACGATCCGCCACCGGCCACCGCGTTGACCGTGCCAGCGGCGAGACCGGCGGCGAGCAGCAGCGCGGCGTGGGAGAGATCCATAGCCCCACGAGGCTAGTACGCGCGCCGAACCCGTCGTGAGCTGGCCGGCGAGGCGGAACAGGGCAGCGGTATACCGGTCGTATACTCCGGTCGTGGATACCACGATCAAAGTCGACACCGAGGTACGCGACCGCTTGGCGCTCCTGGCGAACGAACGTGGAACGACGATGCGGGACCTCGTCGCCCAGCTCACCCAGGCGGCACTCACCGCCGACGAACTGCGCGACCGCGCGGCGCGCGCGGAGCAGTACGTCCGACTCAAGATCGCTGCCGACCTCAGCGCCGACGACCTCACCCGGGGCGAGGACGTCTGGGCGGCCGTCGAGGCTGGCAATGTCCCGGAATCTCTAGCCGAAGATGGCCGGCGGGCGGCGTGACCGAGGCCGCGGTCATCCTCGACCACACGGCGCTGCTCGCGCTCGGTGCCGGCAACCCGGCGCTCTCCGGGCTCGTGGTCACCGCACACAGGGATGCGGGGCGGCACGTCCAGGTGCCGGCACTCTGCCTTGCCGCAGCCACCTCCGCCCGCCCGGCCCTGGGCGAGCACATCGGTGCACTACCAGCGCTGGAGGTCGTCGAGCTGGGCTACGCGACCGCTCTGCTGGTGGGGCGTCTGCTACGTCAAGGTGTGGATTGGCAGCTAGCCCATGCCGCCGCGCTGGGATGTCCCGACGCCGAGTGGCCCACCGGGCGTCCGGTCCTCACCGAGTTGCCGAAGGCGTACGCCGGAACCGGTGTCGTGACGATCAGCGTGAACTGACCGGTCTCCACGCGCGCTGCCGTGCGGGCCGGGTCTGTCGAAGGCCCGCCTGCGGGGCAGGTCTGCGCGGGCACCCGCCTGCGGGGCGGCAATAGGCGTGCCGCCGGCGTCGTTAGGATGAGAGCGCGACGGACGAGTCGACCGGGCGGCCGCGTCGGCGGGCTTCGGCCCGCCGCCGAGGAACGTCCGGACTCCACAGGGCAGGGTGGTTGTTAACGGCAACCCGGGGCGACCCGCGGGAAAGTGCCACAGAAAACAGACCGCCGACCCCAACGGGGACGGTAAGGGTGAAACGGTGGGGTAAGAGCCCACCAGCACCCCGGGTGACCGGGGTGGCTCGGTAAACCCCACCCGGAGCAAGGCCAAGCAAGGGCCGTCACCGCAAGATGACGACCCGGCGCAGACGCTTGAGGGCTGCCCGCCCGATGTCTGCGGGTAGGCCGCTAGAGCCTGCCGGCAACGGCAGGCCCAGATGGATGGCCGCCGCCGGCGCAAACCCCTCGGGGTACGCGCCGCGCACAGAATCCGGCGTACAGGTCGACTCGTCCGTCGCCCACCAGCTCAGAGCCGTGATCACGGCTCTGAGCTGGTTCTATGTCCGGGCGTCGATGGTCGTTCATGGTCAACATTGGGCGGCGTTTGACGCCCTGACGACGCCCCGACGCCCTGGAGACGCCCTGAGTCTTGGGTCAGTAGCACTCCAGATCGGCACGGCGCATCGCCTCGTCCTGACTGCCGTTCGGTGGCTTGATAGGGCTTGCGCGCAGTGCCGTCGGCTGTCGTGAAGGCCGGGCACGTCCTGGCGGTGTTGCTCCTGGCGAGGCTCGGAGACGCGGTGGCAAGCCAGTCCCGGGGTTGGACTGGCGCGGCAGCCGGAAGCCCCGTCCACGCGATCAGGTCGACTCGTTGGCTTCCGTCACGGGCTCGCTGGAACTGGTCCCTCCGGTCTGTGGGGCGGTGTCCCGGCGGCTGTCGGTGGCTCACCGCCCCGGTGCCGAAGGCGACCGGGGCGGCTTGCCGCCGGCCGGGCTTGCCGCCCCGCGCCGCGCGGAGCGCGGTGCCTTGATCCTAAAAAGAGCAATTCGGCAGGACAACAATCTCGCTCAGCTTCCTCTCGCGTCGGTCAGGAGCAGCGCGGTAGCGATCAACTCTCTTCACGTGAAGGAGGCGAGTTGGACGTGGGTGGGGTCCTCGTCGAAGACGGAAAAATTTGCACCTCGTTAGCGATTTCGGGGCGTCTAGCCCAGCACGCTACGCTCACTAATGCGGTCCCTAATACTTGACTCCCTACAGTTGCCATGGCCCATCTCGCTCCGACTTCACTCGAAGTCATCCAGTATGTCGACCAGGCAAAATAGCAGAAGACGGCGAATGTTATTAATGCTACGCGCGCGGATACGCCTCTGAGATTGCGAACCAGAATGGTTTGTGCAACGAAGTAAGTTGGGCATATTCCAAATAGGAGGGGTGCCGTGGCTAGCCTTGTTATTTCCGGAATATCGGGGAAGGTTGCTTTGGAGCCTGCTACAGAGAAAATGCAGGCTGGAAGCAGAAGAAGTGCGCCGACGATGCCGGTGCTGAAGCGAAGCTTGCGCGCGCCGTACTGTACCGGCGGTAGTGGCAATGGTGCTGCAGGCATCCGTGATGATTTCGGCGGCGCCAGGTTCTCGAGCAGCAGGATGTGACGGAATTGGTACTGCGGTCCAGACTGGCGCAATATTCCGCGCTCTCTGCAGAACTCAAGAAAGCTGACAAGTCGCAGTGGCAGAACTCCTTTAAAGGCAAATATTAAGCGCGCGGTTTCGAATTTCCCCCAAGGGCTTGCGATGATTGCAGTCATACCGCCAAGGAATCCGCCAGTAAGGCCGGGAAATCCAGAAATCTTTCCTCCGGCGACTGCTAGCGATCCGCCTGCAATTAGGCTTACCATAATTCCAGTAGTAAGTGCTACTGATCGAGAGGCTCGCAGGACGGCGGCTGGGCTAGAGGGCTTGGCCGTATCGACTTGTGCGGTCATCGCATCAACTGCGCCTACTATTACGCCTACGAAAATTCCAACAACGAATCCGACGGGGATTAATTCAAGCTTTCCTAGTGCCGCGAAGTTGACGAGGCCAAGCGCGGTGGATGCGCCTACTGAACGAGAAAACGGTTTCCAGAATCGTCTAAGTGATACCGATGTGATCGAAGGTCGGGGATCGAGTCGCCGCAAGAATATCAAGCTGGAACCGAGTGCGGCAATTACCGACATAAGCGCGAGTGGTAGGCCGGATATTAACCAAGAGATGGCAAACACGAATGCGATCGAAGTCACCCACGCTGCACTAGTTAGTCCCTCGACTTCCTTTTCAAGCTCCCACCATCTGACCTCTTGTGACTCGTTCTCTCTCAGCCATCGAGCCAGGAAGCTCAGCCATTCATGAGCCCGGTCGGCCGAATCCCATCTTGTCGAACTAGCCCCGTCGAAGACGGAGGGTATTAGGGCTTGTGTTAAGTGCTTTTCTATGCCTTCTTTGGTACGTATTCGGGCGTTTATTAGATCGTTGGGGTCCCCTGATCCGCGGGCATAAGCTTCTCGGGCTAAACTAACCATCAAGGGTGTGTTGAGCGCCTGAGCAAGGCGACCGCGAGGGCTTTTTTCGAGCCGACTGAATACCTTGTTCCATTGATGAAGGCGAAGCGGCGGCGTGACGCGAGTGAGGTAGCTGCGCACCGTGGTCGTCGACAATTCTTCAATCTCGATAACCGCAGCAGCCGTCAGGATGCCGCCTCGGGCGATCATCTCTAAGTATTCGCCGTGGCGGGACGTCATGACAAAGGTTTGGTGGACGCCCAGCCGATTTATGGCCTCGATTGCAGCCTTGCGGGAGTGGGGTGCCATCTCGTCGAAGCCGTCAAGGATGGGCAAAATCTGCCCGCTTGAGATCAATTCTCTGCTTATTGTTAAATCATGCATCACCGGATAATCGCCTGCCAGGCGTCCGGAAATCCATTCTTCGAACGTTTCCCTGTTGGAATCCCAAGATGCCATTGGTGCAATAATAGGTACTGAACTTTCCTCGGTCCTTCGTCCAAGAAGGTCGAGTAATAGGCGTGTGGCGAGCACTGTTTTTCCCGCGCCGGCTTCACCGAGGATGACTAGCCTCCTGCGATGCAAAACCGTCTCGAAGACGTCTGACAGATCAGCCAGTCTGCCGTCAACTGGGAGGCGATGACTTTCCCCGTCTGTGCGGATATTTTTCCAGTGATCGCTAATGGGTGGGCCTAGACCGTGCCATTGAACGGGAATGGGCTCCGGATCGTTCAGGCGGCGCACTCGTTCCTCATTTGACCATTGGGCCATCACCGACTTGGCGAGGAGATTTAGCAGCTTCTGCCTGGTGCGCGCTTGGTTATCTGTCTTTTGAGTGATCCAGGATGTCGTGAAAGGCAAAGCAAGGCTGGCCAGCGCTAATAGGAAAGCACCAACGCTTGCCATTTTGTCTGCTCTTTCCAAGCCTCCCTGAAGGAAAAACCAGAGACCAACTGCCAGAGTAGGTATGCCCAAGAGCGAGGCAGTGCGAAGGCGGTTTCTGTGTCGTAGTCCGAGCATCCTCGGATTGTCCACTATCCCGACGAAGACTCACAGGCTTGACAACTGGATCTGACGTGGTAACGAGCAGTTGACTGAGAGGTTGACAGGCTGTCGTTGCCGGAGGCAAGGTCAATTGCGTACTCGGTTGCACAGGTCAGAGCAGCGCAGCGCGCTTGCGGCAAGCCCGGCTTGTTGGTCCTGTGGAGCTACCGGACTTTTCGGTGCACGACTTTTGTTCAGGCGGCCCCGGCCAAGCCGACCCGCTAACGAGCTGTTGACCTTGAGTTCCAAGCAGGTCAGTGAGTCCTCAGTGACTGTGCAAAAGCCCTGCAGGGAATGTCATGCGCTTTGCTGTTTCGGGTAGTGAAGCTGATAGGCTCTTACGACTGATTCTACGACTCCGTTGCGCCGGTTGACGCGCTCCTGTTCGATCAGAGTTGCGCCGACCTCGACGCCGAAGAGTGCTGCAAGCTCAGGGCTAGCAGGTATCTCGCACTGCCGGGTCTCCGGTTCGCGGCTCTGTCCCGAGCGCTCGTGGGTGACCGGCCTGGCGGAAGTGCCTCGGCCGTGCTCGGTCGTGACCAAGCCTTCCTCGCGTAGAACGGCTATGGCCTGTCGAACAGTGCCGCGACTTGCCCGGAACTCAGAGGTGAGGGCGCTCTCCGTCGGCAGAAGAGCGCCGGGCGGGATGCTGCCGTCCTCGATGCGTTCCCTGAGTTGGTCCGCGATGACGCGGTAACGGGGCTGTCCGTAGTGCGGGATGGGCACCGGGTCACCGTACCTGGCACTTGTCTTATCAAGTGTCAACCAGGGAGCACGTTTCCATGTCTAGACAACTCATCCACTTGTAGGTACGTTTCCGGGTGTGCGGTCAGGATGACGGCTTGTATCAGGGGTGGTGTCGCGCCGCTCCTGGTCGCACGTGACGCGCGGCGTCCTGTCGGACCGGTTGCGGTAGCTGCGCGTACAAGTTGGCTCGGCGATACCCGACCCGTCTGCGTCGGACGGTGCGCCGTGCCCTCATCCGGACCGGTGGCCGGCTGCGTTCCCGCGTGGCTGACCACCGGTTCCGACCTACCCGTGGAGGTGCGATGTCTGGCTCTCATCGTCGGCGGCGTTGGTTCTCGATCTGGAGGTCCCGCAGACGTCTGCCGTCCAGTCCCGGCGGGAACGCGGCCACCTCACGCCGTTGTGCTCCCTGTGTGACGCCGATGAAGGCATGGGCGAACGCGCCGACCCGGAAGCTGCCGGTGCTGCGGGCTGCACCGCTGATGACGCCGGCCCAGATCTACCGGGGCAACGGTGGGCGGTGGCTACGGTGAGCGACGCGGGCAAGTTGATCAGCGGCAGCCACCCGGCCTGGTGCGCACCCGACCGATGCGGCCACCTGGTGCCGCCGCTGATGGCCCACATGCCGCGCCGTCATCGTGGCCCGATGCACCGCCTGGGCGACAGCCGGCAGAGCGGCCAGGTCGTCACGTACCTCGTCGGCTCCGATGCCCGCGTGCCCCTGGTCGCGGTGCATGTGACGAGCCGGGGCGGGATCGCCTGGGTGGAGCTGCCCCCTTCGCGGGCTGCCCAGCTGATCGATCGGCTTCGCTCCTTGTTGGTGCAGGCTGGTACCCACATGGAGGCCACCGGTGACTGAAACCGAGGCCACGAACGATCGCGGGTCGACTCCGTCCACGAATCCTGCCGACTGCCCGAGCTGGTGCCGAGGCTGCGGCCCGAACGATCCGATGCATCGGGGCCTGCTCAGGACCATCGGCCGGGAGCGAACCGGCTGGATCAGCGTGCAACTGCTGGCCGATCGGTTTCTGCGCCGTGACCTGGCCGTGAAGCTCGACGCGACCCGTGACGGTGCCAGTCAATCGGTCCTGCTCTCCCGAACCCAGCTCGACCGGCTCATCTACGAGCTGACCTACGCCCGGCTGGTGATCATGACCAAGGGGCAACCTCTGGAGGGGTGCCATGAACACCGCTGACCGGCGATTCACCGATCGGATGCCCTCGACGAGTACGCGGCCCACGAAGCGACCAGTGGCGGTCGTGCCTCCGGTGCCTGAGCGCCCCGCAGGCGGGACCGCCTGGCAGACGTTGGAACGTCTAGGGGGTACGGTGACCGGTGTGCAAGGCCGGGACTGGCGCCCTCGTTACCTGCAACTCGCAGAAGAGTTGCGGGCGAAGATCGTGGCCGGAGAACTGGCCCCCGGCACGCTGATGCCGAGTGAGACGGAGTTGGCCGACTCGTCGGGCCTGTCGCGCACCAGCGTCCGCAACGCCATCCGCCAGCTCCGGGAATGGGGCCTGGTCCGCGCGGAACAAGGACGCGGCACCTATGTACGGGCGCCCCGTCAGCGGGTACGCCGTCGCAACGCCGAGCGCTACCAGTGGGAGAAGGACCGAGCGCTGCTCGACGAGTCAGAGCGGCTGAAGACCGGGGCCACCGAGCACGACACCGGCCTGACCGTCGATGACCTGAAGTTCCACGCCGAGTACGCCCGCGTCGAAGCGGATTCGGACATGGCGGCGGCCTTGCAGGTCGACCCGGGTGCGCCGTTACTGCGACGGGTCTACTGGACGACTTCGCGGCATGAGAACGCGCCGCTGACCATGTCGTACTCCTACCTGCCGTATGACCTGGTGGCGGCGAACCCGGACCTGCTCGACGCGGGCAAGGAGCCCTGGCCGGGCGGCACACAGCACCAACTTCACACCCTCGGTATCGAGGTGGACCGGATCGACGACGAGATCCGCGCGCGCCCGCCATCGCCGGACGAGGCCGAGTTGCTGGACATCGACCCGGGCGTCTCGGTGCTCACCGTGCGCAAGACGTCGATCGACACCAAGGGCCGCGTCGTCGAGGTGGCCGACGTGGTGATGCCGGGGGACCGGACGGAACTGGTCTACTCCCACAAACTGCAACGGTGGAAAACTTGACGCAGCTCGTCTCGGTCATCACGCCAGTTCACGCGCCCAGCATCGAGCATCTGACCGGCGCGTATGACTCGCTGGTCAAGCAGGAGATGCCGGACGGGTGGGACTGGCAGTGGCTCGTCCAGGAGGACGGGCAGACCGGCGCGCTGGACGGCGTCCTGCCGGACGACCCTCGCATCAGCATCGGCGGCGGTCGTCCCGGCGGGCCAGGTGTTGCCCGTACCCTCGCTCTCTCCCGTGTCGTCGGTCAACACGTGAAGGTCTTGGACGCGGACGATCAGCTCACTCCCGGTGCCCTCGCCCGGGACATCGCCGCCTTCGAGGCGCATCCGCAGATCGGCTGGACGACCTCCCGCGTCCTGGACCTGATGCCCGACGGATCTACCCTCGGCTGGGACAAGGACCCGGAAGGCGGAACCATCGCCCGCGGTGCCGTCCTCGCCTTTTGGCAGGCCAACGGCTACCGCTCCCAGGTTCACCCCGCCACCCTGTGCATCCGCCGGGATCTGCTCCTGGCCCTCGGCGGCTGGATGGCGCTCCCCGCCTCCGAGGACACCGGCCTACTCCTGGCCGCGAGCGCGATCAGCGACGGCTACTTCACCCGCGAACACGGCCTGCTCTACCGCAAGTGGCCCGGCCAGGTCACCAGCCAGGCAGCGCACCGCGAACCTGTCGAGTACGAAGGTCGCATGAAAATCATCGAGGCTAGAGCCGTTGCCCTCGCCGCGATGCTTCCGGACGGTCTGCCACTCACTCCTGCGGCGTAGCCTCATGCCCCGGCATGCCGTGGGTGCGCCGACGCTCTTTCATCTCCGCCTCGTAGATGTGCCGCCGACCGCCGGCTAGCTTGTCCCGGGCGTACCGTTCGACCTCCTGGAACGTGGCGTAGTACCCATCGTCGAACTCTTCGACCACTTGGAACGTCCACCGTCCCGGCAGGACGTTGCGCCCCACCAACTCGCGCTCGATCCGGTCGGCAACCTCGTTGTGTCCCGCCTCGCGGAGCAACCGCACCGCTCGATCAAGAGTCAGATCCGCGCCGCCGACGAGCTGATGCGCCGAGTAGAGGTGGCCGCGTACGCGGTGGATCGTCTCCAGGGCTTCACTCAACGCCCCCAACGCCTCGACGGTCGTGTCGTCGACTCCCGTTGGCCGTGCGTGCGTCTCATCAACTGAATTCATGTCACCGGGCATGGTGCCCGAGATACCCCAAACAGTCGAGTTAGTACCACCCTCGCAGGCTCGGAAAGCCTTTCGGTTCAACGCATCCGGGCAAACTTGTTGACTTGTCTGCCAAGTGCCGTCTACCTTCAATCGCAACTTGGCAGACAAGTTAACAAGTGGAGGTTGAGCGATGGCTCTGCGAGGCGGAACGCGGTTCGCTGTGCGGTTCGAGGACGTGTTCCCGGCTGGGTGCGCGCTGGTGCCCGAGTCCCTGGGTGAGGTCGAGGACTACGACGAGAAGACCGGCCGACGTTCGCCGGCCAAGGACAAGGTGACCGGCCAGCGGGTGTGGCAGGTCCGGGTGATGGATCTCGACCCCGAGCTTGGCAAACGGTCCCGTGAGACGACGGTAAAGATCTCGGCCGATTACCAGCCTGTGCCGCCCACGGGTGGCCTGTTCGAGGCGGTCGAGTTCGACGGGATGACCGTCACGCCGTACGTGGCGAACAACGGTCGGATGGCGTACTCGCTGCGGGCTACCGGGCTGCGTGCCCCGTCGGGCGTCAACCAGAAGGCGTCGGCGTAACCGGTTCTGGTCAGGGCGGGGCTGTCAGGTCTTGGCGGACGGCAGCCCCGCCCCGGTGTCTCTTCCCCTGCTCTGTCGAGAGAGGTACAGACGTGTCCAAGGGTAGGCGTCGGGCTGGCCGTGGCTGGCCCCGGTGCGGTGTGTGTCAGGCCCGATTCAACCCGGCCGGTGGTGCCAAGTGATCGGGCGGCCTTGGGGTGAGGTGTTGTCGACCTCGGCCGGGGATCTGCTGGTGATTCGGCCGAAGCGGATCAAGCTGCCGTTCTGGATGGTGCTGCTCGGCCTGCTGCTGAGGTGGTCCGGACGGCTGCTCTGGTGGTGCCTGCGGCACCCGGTGGTCACGGTGTCGGTGGTGCTGGCGCTCTGGCTCTACGTCGAGTTCGACTGGCCCGGCCTGGTAGTGCCGCTCGTGCTGGCGGCGACGGCTTCGGCGGTGTGGCGTTGGCGCGATGAGTCGTCCTGGTGGACCTTCTTGGCAGGTCCGCTGCTCGGCTCTTGCCGACGGGTGTTCGTCTACCGGCGAGCGTGGCGGGAAGCCATGACCCTGTGCGGCCTCGCCGAGATGTACGACCACCGGCCGGTTCTGCCCGAGCTGCTGCGGGTCCGTTCGGATCAGGCGCTCGACGTGCTGACCGTCCGAATGGTCCGGGGACAGACGCCGGAGCAGTTCCAGGCGGTCAGCGCCAACCTGGCGTACGCGTTCGGCCGGCGGCACGCACGGATCTACTCCGAGCGTCCGGGCGACCCTCCGACCCGGACCGGCCATGCAGCCTGGCTGCTGCGGCTCGTCGACCGGGTGCGGTACCGGGACCGTCCGACGCTTGTCTACCTGGCGCTGGTCCGTACCGATGCGCTGCGGACTGTGGTCCCGCCGTTCGCGGTGCCGGCGGTGCCGGACTTCACCGCGCTACCACTGGCGCGGCGCGAAGACCTGCGTACCTGGTCGCTGCACCTGCTCTCCACGCATGTCCTGCTGGGCGGTGCGACCCGGTCCGGTAAGGGCTCGGTGCTGTGGTCGCTGGTCCGGGTGCTCGGTGGTGGGATCGCCTCCGGCCTCGTCCGGCTGTGGGTGATCGACCCCAAGGGCGGGATGGAATTCGGGCTCGGCCGTCCGATGTTCGCCCGGTTCGCCGGCACGTCGTTCGAGGCCATGGCCGATCTGCTCGACGAAGCGGTGGAGGTACTACGGGAGCGGCAGACTCGGCTTGCCGGCCGGGTTCGCGTCCACACCCCGACCGAGGCTGACCCCCTGGTCGTGGTGCTCATCGACGAGATGGCCGCGCTGACCGCGTACCTGCAAGACGTCGAGCTGCGTAAGCGCATCGCGTCGTCGCTGGGGCTGCTGCTGTCCCAGGGTGCCGGCGTCGGTGTCCTGGTGGTCGCCGCGTTGCAGGACCCGCGCAAGGACGTACTGCCGTTCCGGGATCTGTTCCCGACCCGGATCGCGCTGGGCCTGACCGAGGCGTCACAGGTCGACATGGTTCTTGGCGACGGTGCCCGCAAGCGGGGCGCGCTCGCGGACCAGATGCCCCGGTGGGCGAAGGGCGTCGGGTACGTGATCCTCGACGGCACCCCCGACCCGATGCGGGTCCGGTTCTCGTACGTCAGCGACGACGACATCCGCGACATGGCGCGGCAGTATCCGGCTCCGGTCGACGCGTCGGACATCCTCGCCCAGGTCGGCCGGGAGACCGCCACCGAACCGGTCCGGCTGCCGCTGCCCCGTAAGCCGTCCGGGCCGTTGCTCCCCGAATCCCTGCGCAACCTGCTCGATCGGGACGCCGGGGGTGATGCCCGATGACCGGCCGGCGCTTCTACCGGCTGCGTACCCCCGACCCCGTCACCGCCGTCTCCGTCCGCGTCGACCCGGAGCGGCCCGACCCGTACCCCGTCTATCTGGCGGTCGGTGCTGGCCAGCGACGGATGGCCCTGACCCCCGACGAGGCGTGGGCGCTGTGGCGCTGCCTCTCTGAAGCGGTCGCTGCGCTCGGCACCCCACCCGACTACATCCGCACTGACATTCGACCGGCCCGGAGGTAACCACCGTGAACCCCTTCACCCGCCTCATCGACCGGCTCCGGCGACCGCTGCGCATTCGGCTCGTCGGCCCCGCCGACCAGACCGCCGCCGCCCTGCACGGCGTGGCGCACATGGTCAACCGCCGCCCCGACATGAACGGCCGACGCATCCGCATCGACCTGACCATCCGGGAGAAGCCGCTGGAGGAATGGCGATGAGCAACGGCACCGAATCGGCGGTACGCCTGCTGATCCTGCTCGCCATCGGCACCATGGCCGGTGCCGCCGCCTTCACCCACGTGCACGACCTGTCCGTCGCCCACGGCCAGCCCGACTGGATCGGCTGGGCCAACGCGGTGGCGGTCGAGCTGATGGCGATCTACCTCGGGCTGGAGATCCGCGCCCGGCGGCGTGCCGGTCGCCCGGTCGGCCTGGTCGGCTCGCTCCTGGTGGCGTTCGCGCTGCTGTCCCTCGCCGCCCAGGTCGCGGAAGCCGAACCGTCGGTCTGGGGCTGGACCGTGGCGGCGGTGCCGTCGCTGGCGTTCCTCGCACTGGTCAAGGTCGTCCTGTCCAACGCCCCGGCCACCCCGTCGGTCGACGAGCCGGACCAACCGACCGCGTACCAGTACGAGGAACCCGCCACCGTCGAGCCAGTCCGCCCGGCAGAGCCGATGCCGTCGATCGCCCCGGCCGTGGTGCCTCCGCGCGCTGTCGTTCCGTCCAACCGGCCGCACGTCGTCGGGATCATTCAGTGACCGCTCCGACCCTGCCCGGCCTCGAACCCGCCCCGACCCCGGTTGCACCTCGCCCGGGGTCGCGGGCGGCCCGCATGGCGCTGCCCCGCTCGGTCGACGTGCTCAAGGAGATCGCGGCCGAGTACGGCGTCTGCGTCCGGCCACTCGCCATGCGCCGCACGGATCTCGCCACCGGCCTGACCGAGGTCATCGACCTGCCCTGTGGGGCGACCCGTGAGGACAAGTGCGCGCCGTGCGCCAAGAAGAACCGCCGGCTGCGGCAGGCCCAGATCCGGGAAGGTTGGCACCGCGACGACGAGCCGCTACCACCACCGGAGCCGGCGACCGAGGAACAGAAGGCGCTTGTCCTGCTGCGCGGGCACCTGGAGTTCTCCCGCGACGAGGCGTCCCGGGCGAGCCAGTGGGACCAGGTCACCGACCTCGACGAAGCGATCCGCGAGGTAGAAGAGGCGATCACGGCCGAAGGACTCCGGGGCCGGATCGCACCGCCACACTCGACCGGCGACGAGGATCAGGGCGACGAGGACACCGGTAGGCGCCGCAAGCGCTCCACCCGGCGGCGGCAGGATGCCCCGGACCTGCCTCGCCGCAAGGTCGAGCGCCGCACGGTCGGCAAGACCTACACCGCGCCGGACGGCTCGACCTACCGGCCGTCGATGTGGCTGACCCTCACCCTCGACTCGTACGGCCCGGTCCGCCCGGACGGCACCCCGGTCAACCCCGACCGGTACGACTACCGCCGCGCGGCCTGGGACGCGGTGCACTTTCCCCGGCTGCTGGACCGGTTCTGGCAGAACCTGCGCCGCTGCGAGGGCTGGAACGTCCAGTACGCCGGCTGCGTCGAGCCGCAACGCCGACTCGCCCCACACGCCCACTTCGCCATCCGGGGCACCATCCCGCGCGACGTACTGCGGACCGTGGCGGCGGCGACGTACCACCAGGTGTGGTGGCCGAGCGTGGACGTGCAGCGGTACACCCTCGACCGGCTCCCGGTCTGGGACGAGCAGGCGGCGGCGTGGGTCGACCCGGACACCCGCGCGCCGTTGACCACCTGGACGGAAGCGCTCGACGCGATCGACGAGGACCCGGACGCCGAACCAGTGCACGTCGTGCGCTTCGGCTCCCAGGTCGACGCACGCGGCGTCATGCCCGGCACCGAGGACGCAGAGCGGACCATCCGGTACGTCACGAAGTACATCACCAAGCACACCGGCGACGTCCACAAGATCACCAGCGGTCGGCAGCGGGCACACCTGGACCGGCTGTGGCAGGAACTCCAGGTGACCCCGTGCACCGACCGTTGCGCGAACTGGCTGCTCTACGGCGTCCAGCCGAAGGGGTCGAACGCGAAGCTCAAGCCGGGCCGGTGCAAGGGCAAGGTCCACCAGCGGGACACCCTCGGCATCGGCGGCCGACGCATCCTCATCTCCCGCGACTGGTCCGGCAAGACGCTCAGCGACCACAAGCACGACGTGCGGGCCTGGGTGCGGACGCTGCTCGGTGTGAGCGTCGGCCTGGATGGCGTCGACGACCAGGGCGCGACCGTCGAACCGGTCCGGCACGCCTGGGAACTCGCCCGACCTGACGACCCCGACGTGCCGGCCATGGCCCACCGGCTGCTGCGCTCGATCAGCGAACGCGCCCGCTGGCGCTCCGAACTCCTAGCGGCGAAGGACCGGGCCGCGCAGCTCCCCAACGCCGCACCGAGAACAGGAACGGACGGCACGACGGGGGAGAGGCTTTGATGGCGGCGAACGATGGGCTCTGGACGATCCGGGACGTGGCGGCGTACCTGCGGGTGCCAACCGAGACGCTGTACCGCTGGCGGAAGGTCAAATACGGTCCGCCTGCGGCTCGGGTCGGTCGGCACCTCCGGTACGAGCCGGAAACGGTCCGGTCATGGGTACGCGCGCAGGCGGCGGCCTGATGGGACACGTAGAAGATCGCTGGCACAAGACGCTGCGTCACCCGGGCGGGCGAACGGAGCGGGTCAAGACGGAACTGTTCGGCAAGGGCCTGCGCTACCGGGTGCGGTACATCGGGCCGGACGGCAAGGAACGCAAGAAGTCGTTCCCGGACCGGGCCAAGCGAGAGGCTGACGCCTTCCTCGTCTCCACCGAGTCGGACAAGCTGCGTGGTACGTACGTCGATCCGCTTGCTGGCCGGATGGCCTTCGCTGAGTACGCCGAAACTTGGCTTCGGACACGCTCGTTCGACGAGTCGACCCGGGAGAGCACCGAGTATCGGGTACGCAAGCACCTGCTGCCGTTCTTCGGCTCGCGGAAGCTGGCCGAGATCAAACCGGGCCACATCCGGGAATGGGACGCCGCGATGGTCGGCAAGCTGGCCCCGGCGACCCGGGCCGTGGTCTTCGCCCACCTACGGACCATCCTCGGCGCGGCCGTCGATGACGAGCGGATCACCAAGAACCCGTGTTCGGCAAAGTCGGTCAAGCCCCCGCGACCGGTTCAGCGACGGGTCGTGCCCTGGACCTACGACCAGGTTTCGGCAATCCGCGGTGGCCTGGCCCAGCGGTATCGCGCCATGGTCGACCTGGGTGCCGGCTGCGGGCTGCGCCAGGGCGAGATTCTGGGGCTCGGTGCCGACGACATCGACCTTGACGCGGGTTGGGTGCACGTCTCACGTCAGGTCAAGCTCGTCCGCTCCCGGCTCGTCTTCGGCCTGCCCAAGAACGACCGGGACCGCCGGGTACCGCTGCCGGACTCCGTCGCCCAGGTGCTGCGGCAACACATCAAGGACTGCGACCCGGTGACGCTCACCCTGCCGTGGGAGAACCCAGCCGACGACGAGCGGGTCACGGTGCCGCTGCTGTTCACCACCACCCGTCGGGGTGCGATCAACCGGCGCACCTTCGACAACAAGAGTTGGCGTCCCTCCGTGCTCGCGGCCGGCATCACGCCGACCCGGGCCACCGGGATGCACGCGCTACGGCACTTCTACGCCTCGTCGCTACTCGACGCGGGGGAGAGCATCAAGGCCCTGGCGTCGTACCTCGGCCACGCCGACCCCGGCTTCACCCTCCGCGTCTACACGCACCTGATGCCGGCCAGCGAGGAACGAACCCGGCAGGCTATTGACCGCCTATTTGAGCCTGCGCCTGAACAACCGGTAACGGGCGCGCGTGACGACGACTGCCGGATCTTGCCCCGACCGCCGAGCGGTGCCAGGCTTCGCAGATGACCTTGCTTAGCCTGATCGAATCGACTTCAGAGCAGTATTCGCTGCTGCTGGAGGCAGGAACCACGCCGGTTGACGACCTGATCCGGGAGCTCGACCACGAGCCCAACGGGTACTTCTGGGAAGGCGTCGCACAGGTTCTCGTGAGCACGGAGGCCGAGACGCTCGAAGGCCGGTTCGAATTTGACTCCGAGGCTGGCATGTTCTGCGCCGACAGCACGGATCGAAGCGCGCTGGAGGAGCTGGCAGCTCGAATGAACGTGGTCGTGACCGATGGCGAACGCCTGCGGCGGCTGGTCTCGGAGGCCGAGGCAAGCGGGTTTGAGTTCGACGACTGATAGCAAGTTCAGCCGACGGCGGGCCCGCTTCCGCAGAGCCCGGACGCCCTGGCGACGCCCTGAGCGGGTGTCAGGAGAACGTATCGCCTGATCAGGGCATGTTTCACGTTCATAATCCGGCGTACAGGTCGACTCGTCCGTCGCCTACCAGCTCAGAGACCTGATCAAGGCTCTGAGCTGGTTCTATATCTGGGTGTCGATCGTCGTTGCTGGTCGATATTTGCCGACGTTTGACGGCCTAGCAACGGCCTGACGGCCTGGAGACGGCCTGATCTTGGAGGGCTCTCCATCGCTTTACGTTTATCTACGTCGGCGTTGTGGTCGGGTTCCTGGCTTGGCGGCGCGCCGCACTACCCCCGGGCTGCCCTAGCGGATGCTGAAATATCCTTGTTGGCGGACAGTTGAGTCCCTGGTCGCGGACAGTAGCCACTTCGTCCTGACCCTTGACACCTCCGCCCATCGCGGTCAACCCTTCGGGTACGGGGGTCGGCTCGATGGAGCACCGAAGCAGAAGCCGCAAGCCGGGAAGACCGTAGCTCCGCAGGCTCAACGAATCGGAGCCACCACGACGGTGCCGTGCTGGAGCTGACCTGCACAAACGAACTACGGAATAGCCCTGCTGAACCAAGACTGACCCAGCAACGTTTCTAGTTCTAGTAGGGACGGCCCGCTCGAACCTGGAGACCCCCGACGTACACCAACCACAAGGGGGCGACCACACGGGCGGAACGTCTCATCGAAATCTTTCGACCAACATTATGGGAGGTGAGGTGTACATGTCTTCAACTCAGAATGCGAGCTCTTCGGGCCAACAGCCGGAATCGTTTGCAGGGTTAAGCAAGGAAGATGCTGACACTCTTCGCGAGGTGAATAAGCAACTCCGGGAACGCTCCTCGATGCAGGCTGGATCGCCTGGCGCAGTAGCCGGAACGAAGATGTTGCAAGCCATCCAAGCTGACCTGCACCGGAAGCAGCTTATGGCGATTATGCGAAATCGGTCGAACCCGCAAAGCCGGCCATCCGGTCTTTCATCGGTTGCCTCGCTGTCCTCTACGGTCGCGCCAAGCCAGTCGTCTGCGGCTGCGCAGGCAGGCAGAGGTGGTCCTTCCGAGTTGAATCCGGCCGTCCCGCAGCGCAGCCTTTCCGAGTTGAATCCGGCCGCCCCGCGGCCTGGTCCAGGGTCCCGTTGAAACCTTGGCCGTTTCGATCCGTAATGCGAGCGAGGGCCTCGTGTCGGCCGGGATCCGGACGCCCTTGATTCAGGAGACCGGCGCATCCGCTCACAGACGTTCGCACGTCTCTGACGTCGGACGCTGATCCGTAGCTCTCCGTACCCGGCCCTCCGTATCCGGCCCTGTTGCTGTCGACAGCGACAGGGCCGGTTGCTTCGGTATTGAAGTCGGACTCGGCCTTCGTGTCGCGGACCTTACTCCCGGCGGACACCGCCACAGCGGCCGCACTTGACCTGACCGGGACCGGGACCGGCTGCGGCGTCGGCTCCTGGGCGGCCGGCCCGACCACGGCGGCCACCACCCCCTCCCCGCTGCCGGTTTTGATGTGACCTGGGCTGCGGTAGCGGCTGGCGTGGGCGATGGTGGACCTCGGCGCGGGGTGCGGGCTGCGGCAGGGGGAGATCCTTGGGCTGGGCGTCGACGACATCGACTTTGACGCGGGCTGGGTGCACGTCTCGCGTCAGGTCAAGCTCGTCCGGTCCCGGCTGGTCTTCGGACTGACCAAGAACGACCGGGACCGCCGGGTTCCGCTGCCCGACTCCGTCGCCCTGGTCCTGCGGCAGCACGTCGACAACTTCGCTCCGGTGTCGCTCACCCTGCCCTGGGAGGACCCTGCCAGCGATGAGCGGGTGACGGTGCCGCTGCTCTTCACCACTACCCGGCGCGGTGCAATCAACCGGCGCACTTCGACGACAAGAGCTGGCGGCCGGCATCACGCCGACCCGGGCCACCGGGATGCACGCGCTCCGTCACTTCTACGCCTCGTCGCTGCTCGACGCGGGGGAGAGCATCAAGGCCCTCGCGTCGTACCTCGGCCACGCTGACTCCGGCTTCACGCTCCGGGTCTACACGCACCTGATGCCGGCCGGCGAGGAACGGACGCGAAACGCGATTGATGATCTCTTCGCGTCGGGGGACAAGCCCTGACGGCCTGGCGACGGCCTACAGCGGCTTTCGTCAGGCTCCGCCCCAGGTCAGCGGGGGTCTCACCGTCATAATCCGGCGTACAGGTCGACTCGTCCGTCGCCTACCAGCTCAGAGACCTGATCAAGGCTCTGAGCTGCTCGCCGACGGACCGCTGGCCACCCGGATTCATGGCGCCGCCGGTCCCGGCCCAGACACTTGTTGACGAGGAGGGGATGTGAGGGCGCGCGGGCATGTCTCATCCCTGGAAGGCCTCGACGACTTCGGGGCTGGGGTGTGACGATCGCCGCACTTGGCAACGGCCGTCCAACTTGCGGCGTCTTGAAAACCGTGAGAAGTGATCCGAGCTTCGACGCCGCTGGTGGCCCGTACTCGTGACGGGTTGCAGGTCGAGTCGCCCGGCGGTATGGATAACGGGACGGCCGAGCGTGCCCTGGGACTATGACAGACTCGCCGTCCACTACCACGCCACGGTTGGGGCGCACCCCCGTACAACGCCCTCATCCTGCGCGCCGTGAATGAACGCTCCGGAAAGGCCCCTCAACTCATGGTTCTGCAAGCACACACGGCATGGGAGAACAAGCTTCCCGACGACTCCTGGGACCAGGAGTTGTTCATGCGGGGCGGACATTTCCTGCAGAGCACTCACTGGGGTGCTGTTCAACTGAGTCTCGGCAGCCGGGTGTTCTTCGGCCAGGGCGACGGCTGGCAGTGCCTGGCGATCCTGGAACGCTCGAACCGGGTCACCCGCCTCTACTGCCCGCACGGCCCCACGGCCCGGGACGAGCAGAGCTACCTCGCCGCGCTCCAGTGGCTACAGACCCTCGGGCACCGCGAGGGTGCCGCCTTCATCCGGTTGGAACCGCTGGTTCCCCTGGAGAAGGCTGACCTCGTCAGGCTCGGGCACAAGCCCGCGCTCACCGAGATCGAACCGTCTCTCGTGCTCGAACAGGACCTGCGCAAGTCCAAGGAGCAGCTGCTCAGCGAGTTTTCCCCCAACAACCGACAACGATTCCGCAACGCCCACAAAAAGGGCCTACAGATCGAGGCGAGCAAGAACAGCGCCGACGTCCGGTACCTGCTTCAGATGGTGCACGAGGTGGCCGTCCACAACCAGATCGTGCCGCACCCCGACGAGCACTACCAGCACCTCGCGGATGTCCTGCTGGAACGGGACGCCGCCACCCTCTACGTCGTACGGCATGAGGGCGAGGCGGTGTCCGCCGCGATCGTCTTCGACAGTCCGACCACGCGGCACGTCGGCCATTCGGGCAGCCTGCACAGCGCCCGCCGGCTCAACCCCGGCGTCCTGATGCGCGCCACGATGATCTTCGATGCCAAGGAGCGCGGGCAGCAGACATTCGACTCGCTCGGTGTCGCGCCACCGGACGAACCCGACCACCCCTGGGCGGGCGTGAGTCAGTTCAAGATGTCGTTCGGCGGCACGCTCCGGTACTACCTGGGCACCTGGGAGGTGCCGTGCAGCGGCTGGTACTCGGTGTACCGGTCCGCCTACTCCGCGTACATAAAGGTGAACCGAATGCGGTGAGGCGGTGCGACAGGCGTGGCGGACCTCAGGCCCACGGCGAGGGCCGTTGCGTCGGGAACATCAACGACCTCTAGGGTTGTCGCGGCGCGGAAGCGGCAGCCGTCAGCGCCGAATCCGAATGCGATCGCCTGGCAATCTCGACAGGAGGCCCGATGATCTCCGGCCAGCAAGAGGGTGTAACCACCGCCCGGATCGGTCCACCGGCGGCCGAGGCGGACGCCACACCGGTAGCCACCGCTGAGGCGGACGCCACACCGGCGCCGCCCGCCGCCACCGCGTCGAGCGGTGTGATCATGGCGGTGGGCAGCCTTGTCAGCAGGCTCACCGGCTTTCTGCGCACGGTGCTCATTGGTGCCGCGCTCGGTGCGACCGTCGGCGGTGTCGGGGACGCGTACACGACCGCCCAGATGCTGCCGAGTCAGATCTACGAGCTGGTGCTCGGCGCGGTCGGGGCGAGCGTGCTGGTGCCGGTGCTGGTGCGGCGCCGTCGACTGGACGCGGACGGCGGTCAGGCGTACACCCAGGCCTTGTTGACGCTGGCGGTGCTGGCGCTGGGGGTCGCCACCGCGCTGGCGGTCGTCGCGGCCCCGTTGTTCGCGTCGATCTACGCGGGTTCTCGGGCGGCTGACTACCGCGACCTGGTCACCGTGCTGTCGTACCTCCTGCTGCCGATGATCTTCTTCATCGGCCTGTCGGTCGTCATCGGCGCGGTGCTCAACGTCCGCGGCCACTTCGCCGCACCGATGTGGGTACCGATCCTGAACAACGTCGTGATGATCGCGGTGTGCGGTGGCTACATCGCCCTGTTCACCGCCCGGGAAATCACCCCCGCCCAGATGACGCCGGGCAAGATCGCGTTGATCGGCGGCGGCACGCTGCTGGGCATGGCCTCGCAGACGCTCGCGCTGCTACCCGCACTGCGCAAGGTGGGTTTCCGGTGGCGGTTTCGGTGGAATCCGCGATCGTTGGAGCTGGCCGAGCTGGCTCGCCTCGCCGGCTGGATGCTCTGCTTCGTGGCGACCAACCAGGTCGGCGTCTTCGTGGTGGTGCAGCTGGTCAGCCAGGCGGACGCGGGCGCGGGCCTGCTGATCTACAACAACGTCTACCTGTTGGTGATGATGGCGCACGGCGTCGTCGGTGTGTCGGTGATGACGGCGCTGTTGCCGCGGATGAGTGACGCGGCCGCGCGGAACCGGCTCAGTGAGGTGTCCGACGACCTGTCCCGCGGGATGCGTACGGTCGTGGCCGCGCTCGCGCCGGTCGTGGCGTTGTACGCGGTGCTGGCCGGCCCGATCTCCGTGGTGCTGTTCCGCTGGGGCGCGTTCGGCGCGGACGAGGCCGAGGCCACCGCCACGGTGTTGGTGGTGGGCGCGTGCGCGGTGATACCGATGTCGGTCAGTTACCTGTGCAACTTCACGTTCTACTCGATGCGGGGCAACAAGACGGTCGCCCTGATCAATATCGTCGGGGTGTTGCTGCGGGTGGTCGTGCAGATCCTGCTGACGGTCCTGTTGGCGGAGTCGTTGACGGTGGCGGGGTTGATGCTGGGCAACGCGGTCTCGTACGTCGGGGCGGCGGCGATCTCGCTGACGGTGCTGCGCCGCCGGATCGGCCGGCTCGGGTTGCCGGCCATCGCGGCCAGCGGCGCGAAGGTGGCGGTCGCGGTGACGGGCGCCGCCGCGCTGGGTTGGCTCGTGCTGCGGCTGTTGCCAGGTGCCGCGGCGCCATCGTTCGGGCAGGCGGTGGCGCAGCTGGCCGTCGGCGGCGTGGTGATCGTCGGCGGATACTTGGTGCTGGCCTGGGCGCTGCGGGTGCATGAGGTAACGGCGGTGGTGGGAATGGTTCGGCGCAAACTGGGCCGCTGATTCGGCAGCGGCTGCGGCGTGGCCGGCGCCAGGAACGAATCACCCGGGTTGGCCACCGCGAGGCTGTCCTGCCTGGATTCACGGAAGACGAGTGGATCAACGGCCAGCCAGGCCCAACGTTGAGGGTCAGCAGTGGGAGGTGTTGAGCGGGGCGGCGCCGGCGAGGGCTTCGACTGTCGTCGTCGGCGCGACCGACTCCGCCGGGGTCGGCGAGGGCGCGGTGGTGGGGGACGGCGGGGCCGAGGGTGAGCTGCTGGGCGCGGCGACGCTGGCAAGGGTGGCCATGCTGCGTTGGACCTGCTTCGTGACCATCCGGATGTCGGTCGCGGTCGTCTGGTGGCCGTACACGTCGGTGACCCTGATGGTGTAGGGCCCCGGGCCGATCCCGTCCTCGACGGTCCAGTAGTTGTCGGTCTGGCGGGCTGCCTTGTGGAAGCCGCCGCCCGGCCCCTTCGCCTCGACCGAGCGCAGCGGGTTGCCGTGGTTGCCGACCTGCACCGCGAACCAGTACCGCGAGGCGCCATCCTTTATCCGGAAGGTGAGGCCGCCGTCGAGCGGTGGGTTCACCACCGCACGGTACGTCACGGTCGCGATGCCCTGCGCACGGTCGGCGATCTTCGCGAACGCCTCGTCGGAGAGGTCTATCTTGCCGGGGCCGCAGCCGCCGCACTGGTCGATGACCATGACCCGGCCCGTGCCCCTCGGGCCGCTCACGTCCAGGTAACTGCCGCAGGCTGCCGCGCGGGAGTACTCGGACGAGCCGAGGGCCACGTAGAGCCGGTCGGCCGGAGGGGCTGGGAAGGAGCAGGTGCCTCCCGAGCGGCCCGCGTCGTAGAAGCTGGCCTTTCCCCTGTGGACGGTGTCACCCGTCGGCGGTGCGGCACAGGCCGGGGTGGGGCCGGAGCGTACGGCGAGGGTGATGCCGAGTACGGCGGCCAGGGCGGTGATCCCGGCGCCGGCCAACCAGTGTCGGACCCGCCGATTCGTCCGGAGCGTGCCGGTGTCGCCGGCCGGGATGTCGTTGTCGGGGGCCGTGCCTGGTGCCGTCACGGCGCCTGATGTTGCCGCACCGTCTCGCGGCAGCGCAACAACACCCACCCGGACCGTCCCGGCCGCGTCATGGCTGCGGCGCCCCACCCGGACCGACGGTGAGTCGTGCGCCGGCTCCTGATCGCCGGTGCCGTGGCCACCAGGCCACCGCCGGCGGCGCCGGAGCCGGTGAACCGATGAGAGTGTCGAGCGTCGTCATCCCGTAGCACCGCACGCTCCAGGCAGCGTCGCGACACCGACCGGGCCGTTCGATCGTCGTCCGACCATGCCTAGGTGGGGAGCCGCAGCGCCTTGGCCGGTCGTCCGTGCGGCACGGGGATGCTGGCGGCGCATCGCGGCGACCCGCTGGCCGGACAAGGAAACGGTCGACGACCAGTCACAGGGCGTGCCACTCGCGACGATTCAGGCCGTCGCCCGCTATTGGGAGCAGGAGTACGACTGGCGCAAGGTCGAGGCACGGCTGAACGCCGTACCGCAGTTCATGACCACCATCGACGGGGTGGACATCCACTTCATCCACGTGCGCTCCCCGCACGAGGACGCGCTGCCGCTCATCGTCACGCACGGATGGCCCGGATCGGTGATCGAGCAGATGAAGATCATCGAGCCGCTGACCGATCCCACGGCGCACGGCGGGAGCGCGTCGGACGCCTTCCACCTGGTTATCCCGTCGCTGCCCGGGCACGGCTTCTCGGGCAAGCCGACCTCGTCGGGCTGGAATCCGCAGAAGATCGCGACCGCCTGGACGGAGCTGATGAAGCGCCTCGGCTACTCGCGGTTCGTGGCACAGGGCGGCGACTGGGGTGCGGTCATCGTGGACCAGATGGGCATCCAGGCGCCGGCGGAACTGCTCGGCATCCACACCAACATGCCCGGTGCCATCCCACCCGAGATCGACCTGTTGTTCCAGGGCGACACCACCGGCGCGAACAACGCCATGGGCTCGCTGCCGTCCGGTCTCTCCGCCGACGAGATGCGTGCCGCCGAGGAGGCCAACTACGTCTGGAAGCACGTCGCGTACGCCCTCATGATGGCGACGCGTCCGCAGACGCTGACCGGGCTGGCGGATTCTCCCGTCGGCCTGGCGTCCTTCCTGCTCGACCACGACGCGAAGAGCCTGGCCCTGATCGCGCAGGTCTTCGACGGGGCCACGGCGGGCCTCACCCGCGACGACATCCTGGACAACATCTCGCTGTACTGGCTGACGAACACGGCGATCTCCGCGGCCCGTCTGTACGCGGAGAACAAGCTCTCCTTCTTCGCCGCGAAGGGCGTCAACGTCCCGGTGGCCGTGAGCGTCTTTCCCGACGAGCTGTACGAGGCGCCGCAGAGTTGGGCCGAGCAGGCGTACCCCAATCTCATCTACTACAACAAGCTCGACGTGGGCGGGCACTTCGCGGCCTGGGAACAGCCGAAGATCTTCACCGAAGAACTTCGCACCGCCTTCCGGTCGCTGCGCTAGATGGCCGTGCACATGCCCCCGCTGAACGGGGCGGCCGAGTGGCTCAACGCCGAGCCACGCGGCCCCGCCGACCTGGGTGGGCGCGTCGTCCTGGTGAACTTCTGGACGCTGACCTGCATCAACTGGCTGCGCCAGGAGCCGTACGTCCGGGCCTGGTCGCAGGCGTACCGGGACGACGGGCTGGTCGTCGTCGGGGTGCACACCCCGGAGTTCGGGTTCGAGCACGACGTCGACTGGGTGCGGCGGGCGGTCGCGGCCCGATCGATCGACTACCCGGTGGCGGTCGACAACGACTACGTGATCTGGCGCGCCTTCGACAACCACTACTGGCCGGCGCTCTACTTCGTCGACACCGACGGCGTGATCCGCGACGACCACTTCGGCGAGGGACGCTACGAGCAGTCCGAGCGGGTGCTCCAGCAGCTGCTCGGCATCGAGCGCGAACCCGTACCCGTGCAGGGGGTCGGCCCGGAGGCGGAGGCCGACTGGAACAACCTGCGGACCCCCGAGACGTACCTCGGTTTCAGTCGTGGCGACCTGTTCGCGTCGCCGAACGGCCCCGCGCTCGACGAACGCCGCGCCTACGACCTGCCGGCGAGCCTGGGCCTCAACCAGTGGGCCCTGGCGGGGGAGTGGACGATCGGGTCGGAGCGTGTCGTGCTCGACCGGGCCGGCGGCGGCATCGCCTTCCGGTTCCACGCCCGCGACGCGCATCTCGTGCTGGCCCCCGGGGCGGGACAGCCGATCCCGTTCCGCGTGCTGCTCGACGGCGCGGCTCCCGGCCCGTCACACGGCGTCGACGTTGACGAGAACGGCGACGGCGTACTCCAGGACGGCCGCCTCTACCAGCTCGTCCGCCAGGACGGCACGGTCGGTGAGCGGACCCTGGAGATCACGTTCGGCGAGCCCGGCGCCGAGGCCTACGCCTTCACCTTCGGCTAGCGGGGCCGCCGCCCGCGCGCGGGCCGGGATAGTGTCGAGTGCTGTGACAGCGCCCGAGATCACCGTCGCCACCCCAGCGGACCGTCACGCGGTGGTCGGCACGCTGGTCGCCGCGTTCGCCGAGGATCCCATCCTGCGGTACCTGTTCCCGGACGAGGAGACCTATCCGCGCCACGCCGCGGTCTTCTTCGGGCACCTCTTCGACAAGCGGGTGCACCGGTCGTCGATCTGGACGATCGGCGGCGGTGCGGCGGTCGCCGTCTGGGAGCCGCCGGCCAGCGGCGAGGCCACCCCGGACGGTGGTGTCGACGGTCGATTCCCCGCCGACGTGCTGGCCCGCGTCCAGGGCTACGACGAGGCCGTGCACGCCGCCCTGCCGGCGTACCCGTTCTGGTATCTCGGCGTCCTGGGCACCCACCCCGACAGCGCCGGACGCGGTTGGGGCCGTGCCGTCATGCGGGCCGGGCTGGAGCGCGCCGCCGCCGACGGTCTCCCGGCGATCCTGGAGACCAGCAAACCGGGCAACGTCGAGCTGTACCGCCGGGCCGGCTGGGACGTGGTGGGCTCGCTGTCGGAGCCCAGGCCCACCTGGATCATGCAGCAGTGGATCCGTCAGCCGTCGTTCACCACGTCGCAGGCGGCGAAGATGCGGGCGTAGATGTCGTCGATTTCGTCGTTCTTCGCCAGGCTGTAGTCGCGCGGTCGGTGCGCGGTGTCCCGCGCGAGACGCCGCTTGGTCGCGGCGTACCGCTCCCGGTCTGCCGGATGCGAGCGCAGCCAGTCGCGGAAGAGCCGGTGCCGGACGGGTTCGGGCGCACCCTGCGGCCAGACGTGCCGCCCTTCTTGAGCAGCAAAGTCCGCCAGGCTACGACACGACGATCGGTGCGGCCGCACCCGACCGTTACGGGCACCGGATGTCGGGTGGGCCACCGGCCCCGCCGCATAGCGTCACTGCTCGTAAAGGGAAGGAGGCCCGGGTGCTGGAGCGGCTCAACGAGGCCATGGCGCACATCGAGCGGCACCTCGACCAGCAGATCGAGGTGGCGGAGCTGGCGCGGATCGCGCTGACGTCGGAGTACCACTTCCGGCGGCTGTTCTCGGCGCTGGCCGGCATACCGCTGTCGGAGTACATCCGTCGTCGCCGGCTGACCGTCGCCGGCGCGGATGTGCTCGCGGGGGAGCGGACGCTGCTCGACGTCGCGGTGCGCTACGGCTACGGATCCGCCGAGGCGTTCGCCCGGGCGTTCCACGCCGTGCACGGCGTGGGGCCCGGAGAGGCCCGGCGTACGGGGGCGACGCTGCGCGCCCAACCCCGGATGTCCTTCCGACTCACCGTCGAAGGGAGCGGCAGCATGGAGTATCGAATCGTCGGCAAGGAGGCGTTCACCCTGGTGGGGCGCAAGGCCCGGGTGCCGCTGGTGCACGAGGGGATGAACCCGGCGATCGTCGCGTTCATCCGGAGCATCGACCGGGACACGGTCGAGCGGATCGAGGCGCTCTCCGATCAGGAGCCGTCCGGGATCGTCAACGTCAGCGCCAACCTGGCCGACGGCCGGGAGGAGGGCAGCGAGCTGGACTACTGGCACGGGGTGGTCACCGGCGGTACGCCGCCGCAGGACCTGGACGCGCTGCCCGTGCCGGCCGGGACGTGGGCGGTCTTCACCACCTCTGGTGCGTTCCCGCAGGCCGTGCAGTACCTGTGGCGCGACGTGTTCACCCAGTGGTTCCCGTCCAACCCGTACCGCAGCCGACCCGGACCGGAGATCTCCCGGGTCCGGGTGTCCGCGGACGGCACGGAGGCGGACGCCGAACTGTGGATCCCGGTGGAGCGGGTCACGTCGTGACCAGCCCAGGTCTCAGGCGGGCACGTCATCCCAGGTGGTGCCCGGCGGCAGGTACCCTGCCGCCGGGTTCTCCCGCAGCGCGTAGGCGATGACCAGCAGGGCGTGCTTGTCCAACTCGGGCAGCCGATCCAACGAGAACCACCGCACGGCCAGCGACTCGTCGTCGTTGACCCGCGCGGTGCCGGCCACCACCCGGCACAGGAAGCCCAGGTTGAGGTACTCGCAGCGGTCCCCGTTGGGGTACGTGTGCGGGTGCGAGACGGCGCTGGTCATCCGGACCGGGGCCACGTCCACGCCGGTCTCCTCCTGGACCTCACGGACCAGCGCGGTGGCCGGCTGCTCACCCGGCTCGACGAACCCGCTGATCACCGACCAGCGGCCGTCGTCGGCACGCTGGCCCAGCAGCAGCTCGTCCGCGTCGTTGCGGACCACCGCGCTGACGCTGGGCAGCCACAGCAGATCCTGGCCGACGTGCTTGCGCATCCCCACGATGTAGTCCGGTATCGCCATCGGGCGATCATAGGCCGCGACCCCACGGCCACCGCCGCCGCGCGACGCCGCCGCGCGGGTGTGCGGACCTCCAGGTCCGGGTCGCTCCGGACCCGCACCTTGACCGGCTGGTCGTCTTGGACCTATTTCGGCGTTTTGCTCCCGGGGGCGGGAAGCAACTCTACTGTGGAGAGGGTCGGCGACTTGCGTGATCCGGTGGCGGCCGGCCGGTACGCGGTGCACAGTGATTCCCATGACCAACAGTGAGCGTGGTGGGAAGTACTACTGGTGCACCCGGCACCACCGGGTCGAGACGGACGCCGACGTGTGCCCGGCGAAGCACGTCCTCGGCCCGTACGACTCGGCGGCCGACGCGGAGAACGCCCTGCAGCGCGTGCAGGAGCGGAACGAGGCGTGGGACGCAGAGGACGCCCGTTGGGCCGGGGAGGACAGGTAGGCGGCGCGGGACGGTCCGCGCCGAGGCATTTCGTGCTCCGCGAGGACGCACGCGAGAGCACGTCCCCAAGGAGGGAACCACGATGGCCGTGACACAGCAGGCCACCACCCGCCCGGCCGCCCGACGCACCACCGCGAAGAAGACCGCCGCGGCGGAGCGGAACACCGCGGCGAGCCGGACCACCCCCGTGCGCAAGTCCACCACGGCCGCCGCGAAGGCCCCGGCCCGCAAGGCCGCCGGCGCCGCGGGGCGTGCCCCGGCGAAGAAGACCACCACGGCGGCCAAGAAGGCGCCGGCGAAGAAGACCACCACGGCGGCCAAGAAGGCGCCGGCGAAGAAGACCACCACCACGACCACCGCGGCGGCCAAGAAGGCCCCCGCGAAGAAGACCACCACCCGCACGACCACCGCGGCGAAGCGGACCCCGGCGTCCACGACGCGCAAGACCACCGCCGCCGCGACGAAGACCACGGGTACGGCGAGAAAGACCACGGGTACGGCGAAGAAGACCACCAGCGCCGCGAAGAAGACCGTGAGCGCCGCGAAGAAGACCACCTCGTCGGCGGCGAAGAAGACCACCTCGTCGGCCGCGAAGAAGACCACCGCCGCGGCGAAGGCGCCGGCGCGTAAGGCCGCGACCAAGGCGTCCACGGTGAAGAAGACGGCCGCGAAGAAGGCACCCGCCAAGAAGGCGCCGGCGAAGAAGACGACGGCGAAGAAGACCGCCTCCACCCGCCCGAGCGGCGGCGCCCGCAAGGCACCGGCGAAGAAGGCACCGGCCGCGAAGGCGACCGGCACCTCCTCGACGGCCGCCCGCAAGGCGGCGGCGAAGAAGGCGCCAGCGAAGAAGACCGTCGCGGCCAAGGCCCCGGCCCGCAAGGTGACCGCCCGCAAGTCGCCGGCCCGTCCGGCCGCAGCCCGGGCCACCACCCCCCGGGGTACGCGCAGCACGGCCCGGAAGGCGACCAGCTGAGCGCACGACTCCCGGGCCGGTCGAAAGATCTCGGCCGGTCACCGGAAGCGGATCACCGGTGGCGCTGTCAGGATTGACCTCGTGGTCATCCGACGCGTACTCGCGCCCCGCATCGACTTCGGCGCGCTCCGCCGCGAACTCGGCCTGCCCGAGGGTTTCCCGGCCGATGCCCAGCGGGAGGCCGACGAGGCGGCCGCGGCACCACCGCGGCCGCCCGTCGACCGTACCGACGTTCCGTTCGTCACGGTCGACCCCGCCACCTCCCGCGACCTGGACCAGGCGATGCACCTCGCCCGCCGCCCGGGCGGCGGCTATCGGGTGCGGTACGCCATCGCGGACGTCGCCGCGCACGTCGGCCCGGGTGGCGCCCTGGAGGCGGAGACGTGGCGGCGCGGGCAGACCGTCTACCTGCCCGACGGGCACGTGCCGCTGCACCCGCTGACGCTCAGCGAGGGCGCGGCCAGCCTGCTGCCCGACGACGACCGCGCCGCCGTGGTCTGGACCATCGACCTGGACGCCGACGGCGGCACGGTGGCCGTCGAGCTGGAACGCGCCCTGGTGCGCAGCCGGGCGAAACTCGACTACACCGGTGTGCAGGCCGCGGCCGACGCCGGACGGCTGCCCGAGCCGATCGCGTTGCTGCCCGAGATCGGTGACCGGCTGACCGCCCGCGGGCTGCGTCGCGGCGCCATCAACCTCCCGCTACCCGAGCAGGACGTGGAACCCGACGGCGACGGCTGGCGGCTGGTGCTGCGCGGCCCCGTACCCATGGAGGAGCACAACGCGCAGATCTCCCTGCTGACCGGGATGGCCGCCGCCGACATCATGCTGGCCGGCGGCGTGGGCCTGCTGCGCACCATGCCGTCCCCGAAACCGGAGGCCGTGCAGCGCCTGCGGGCCGCCGCCGCACCGCTGGGCGTGCGCTGGCCGGACGGCGCCGGGCCGGGCGAGGTCATCGCCGGACTGGACCCCGGCCAGCCACGTGCCGCCGCGTTCATCGATCAGGCGGCCGAGCTGATGCGCGGCGCCGCGTACACCGCTTTCGACGGCGCGCCGCCGGAGCAGCCGCTGCACGGCGGGGTGGCCGCCGCGTACGCCCATGTCACGGCGCCGCTGCGGCGCCTCGCCGACCGGTACGCCACCGAGGTCTGCCTGGCTCTGCACGCGGGCCGACCGGTGCCCGACTGGACGCGCGCCGCGCTGCCCCGGCTGCCGGAGGTGATGGCCAGCACCGACCGGACCGCCTCGGCGGCCAGCCGGGGAGCCGTCGAGCTGGCCGAGGCGGTGCTGCTGGCGGACCGGGTCGGGGAGACCTTCGACGCGGCCGTCCTGGATGTCGACGCCCCGCCCAACGGCCGGTCCCGCCCCCGCCCGCCCGGCGGCACGGTCGCCCTGGACACCCCACCGGTACGCGGCCGCTGCCTCGGTGACCTGCCGCTGG
>NZ_WBKR01000055.1 GCF_008868155.1 Micromonospora sp. ALFpr18c | reverse complement strand
TCCTCTTCATCCTGGTCATCCCGGTCGTGATCTACCAGATCCGCAACCTCCGTCAACAGCGGGAGGGCTGAGATGACGACCGCAACGCCGACCGTCGCCGCCGGCGCCCAGAAGACCGCCGGCACCCGCTGACCCTTATACCGCAGGTCTGACCGGCTCCGCCCCAGTTCACCGCGTGCCCGGCTCATCGGCCAGGTGAGCCGGATACCCTCGCAGGGGCATCCGTCGTACCCGGCGAGGAGGGGAGTCGCGTGGCGCGTAGCCGCAAGGTGACGGTCAGCACCGACGCCCACGGTCACACCGCAGGCTGGGCGGAGACCGAGCTGGCGCCGGTGATCGCACCCGTGCCGGATCCGGGCGCCGCGGCCTTCTTCGACGTGGACAACACGATGATGCAGGGCGCCTCGATCTACTGGTTCGCCCGCGGGCTCGCCGCCCGCAACTACTTCACGACGACCGACCTGGCCCGCTTCGCCTGGCAGCAGCTCCGGTTCCGGGTGCTGGCCCGGGAGCACGCCGGTGACATGTCGCTGGCGAAGGAGGCCGCGCTGGCCTTCGTCCAGGGCTGGCGGGTGGACGACGTGGAACGCCTCACCGAGGAGATCTTCGACGAGCTGATGGCCCCCCGGATCTGGGCCGGCACCCACCGGCTCGCCCAGGGGCACCTGGACGCCGGCCAGCGGGTCTGGCTGGTGAGCGCCGCGCCGGTGGAGATCGGCCGGGTGATCGCCACCCGCCTCGGCCTGACCGGCGCGATCGGCACGGTGGCCGAGGTGCTCGACGGGGCGTACACCGGGCGGTTGGTGGGTGATCTGATGCACGGCCCGGCGAAGGCCGAGGCGGTGACCCAGCTCGCGGCCGTGGAGGGGCTGGATCTCAGCCGCTGCGCGGCGTACAGCGACTCGGCCAACGACCTGCCGCTGCTGTCCGCCGTGGGCCGGGCGGTGGCCGTCAACCCGGACGGCACCCTGTTGCGGCAGGCCCGGCAGCACGGCTGGGAGGTACGGGACTTCCGCACCGGCCGCCGCGCGGTCAAGATCGCCGTACCGTCGACCGCGGCGGCCGGGCTGGTCGCCGGAGCGGTCACCGCCGGGCTGGCGCTGCAACGCCGCCGCCGCGCCGGCTGACCGGCCGCCACGGGCGGCTAGGGGCCGAACGGGTCCGGACGTCGCTCCAGCAGCGTGTGCAGGGTCTGCTGGATCGTCTCGCGTACCTGGTCGGCGAGGTTGAAGACGACCAGCGGATCGTCCGCCGAGTCGGTCAGGTGGGCGGTGGGGATCGGCGGGCAGAACTCGATCAGCCACTTGCTGGGCAGCGGCACCATGCCCAGCGGCCCGAGCAACGGGAAGGTCGGCGTGACCGGGAAATACGGAAGTTTGAGCAGTCGGGCGAGGGGCTTGATGTCGGCGAGCATCGGGTAGATCTCCTCGCCGCCGACGATGGCGACCGGCACGATCGGGGTGCCCGTCCGCAGCGCCGCCGAGACGAATCCGCCCCGGCCGAACCGTTGCAGCTTGTACCGGTCGGCGTAGAGCTTGCCGATGCCCTTGAAACCCTCGGGGAACACGCCGACCAGGTCACCGCCGCCGAGCAGCCGTTCGGCGTCCGGGTTGCAGGCCACCGTGCCGCCGGTCTTGCGGGCGATCTCCGACACCACCGGCATCCGGAACACCAGGTCGGCGCCGAGCAGGCGCAGGTAGCGGCGGGCGGGGTGCTTGTCGTGCAGCGCCGCCGAGAGGATCAGCGCGTCCAACGCCACCGTGCCGGAGTGGTTGCCGACCACCAGGGCGGGCCCGTCGACGGGCACGTGCTCCACCCCGCTGACCTCGGTGCGGAACCAGTCCCGGTAGAGCAGGCGCAGCAACGGGTGGAAGACCGCGTCGGTCAGATCCGGGTCGAAGCCGAACTCGTCGACCTCGTACTCGCCGGACAGCCGCCGACGCAGGAACGCCAGGCCGCCGGCGACCCTGCGGTCCCACTGGTCCCGGGGCCGGTCCGGCACGGCCGGCGCGGTGCCGCCGGGCGTCCCGTCGGCGGCCCGGTCGCCGTCCAGGCTCACCGGCTCGCCACTGGCCGTGGTGTCGACCTCGTCGCTGGTCGTGGTGTCGACCTCGTCGCTGGTCGCGGTGTCGACCTCGTCGGCCGGCGTCGGGGTCGGTGCCAAATCGGCCGCCGGCCGGTGTCCGTTGCGCCGCGCCGGCTCCGCGTCCAACGCGGGCGACTGCTGCGGTACGTCGAACCGGCCGATCCCCTGCGGGTCGCGCCCCTGCCCCGACCCGGTCATGACGCCACCTCGGTCCGCGGCTGCGGGGCCCGCACAACCGGCTGACTTCTCGCGCTCACGACGTCCGCTCCCGCACCGCGGCGCGGACCTGACGGATGCCGTCCAGGACCAGCTGCTCGGCAGCGGCCAACTGACTCCGGGTGACCACCACTCCGCCGTGGTGGGCGCGGATGAAGTCGTCGAAGGCCTCGGCGGTGGAACGGGGTGTGAAGCCGTACTCCTGCTCAAGGCGGGTGGTGTCGACGACGCGCCCGTGCACGAAGAGGTCGACCTGGTCCAGGCCGTACCTCCCGAAGCCCATGCTGCGGGCCAGCGCGGCGGCACCCGACAGCCCCGGCTCCAGCACCGGCACGGCCACCCGACCGGCGCGCCGGATCGCCTGGGACAGCGACAACACGCCCGGACCGGCGACGTTGTAGGTGCCGGGGTGATCCTCCACGATCGACCGGTGCAGCACCTCCAACGCGTCGTCGAAGTGCAGGAACTGCAACCGGGGGTCACGGCCGAAGACGGTCGGCACGAACGGCTGCGCGAAGTAGCGGGTCAACGTGGTGTCGGCCGTCGAGCCGATGAACGGGGCGAACCGCAGCACCGTCGCCGTGACGTCGGACCGTCGGCGGCGGAAGCCGCGAACGTACCCCTCGACGTCCAGGATGTCGCGGCCGAACCCGCCGCGCGGCACCTCGCGCGGCTCGGTCTCCTCGGTGAACACGGCCGGGTCCCGGAACGACACGCCGTACGCGGCGGTGGACGACCGGACCACGAGTTTGCGCAGCCGGGGTGCCCGTTGGCAGGCGGCGAGCAGCTGCATCGTGCCGATGACGTTCTGCTCCTTCATGCCGGACCGGCCGCCGTGCTGCGGGTCGGGGGCGCTGACCAGCGCGAGGTGCACCACCGCGTCGACGTCCAGGTCGGCGAGGAGACCGCCGAGTGAGCCGGCGTCGACGCGGATCCGTTCGACCCGGTCCAGCAGGTCGCTGAACTCGGCACCGGCCTCCGGGGCGTCCACCCCGATGACCCGCTCGATACGCGGGTCGGCGGCCAGCCGGGCCGCCACGTGAGCGCCCAGGTAACGGCTCACCCCGGTGACGACGACGACCCCCGGAGCACCTGAGGTGCTACCGGGGGTCATCTGACGCACCTACCCCGACAGGAGGGATCGAGCCGGGACGACCACGGCCTGATCACCTGAGCCTCCGGAGGTCGACAGTTTGGCAAGTGACGCCGGACGCCGGGCGCGAAGCCCGGCGGCGATCACTTGCCGAGACGGCGACGCTGGACGCGGGTCTTGCGCAGCAGCTTGCGGTGCTTCTTCTTAGCCATGCGCTTACGGCGCTTCTTGACCACCGAGCCCATACGACAGCCTTTCGATACAACGTGCGGGGCGGACCGGGTGACACCACGCAGGTGGCGACGGCGACCGCTTGCGGACAACGGACCGGACCAGTCTGGGCGGCGGGGCGCACCGGTGGGGTCTCGGTCGGGCTCCAGGGTAGCCGCAGAGCGTCAGCAGGACCAACGCGCCCCCGTCGATGCCGCTTTCGGTACGCGAGCGCGGGGCTCGCGAACGCGCTCCTCCTGCTCACCGATGCCCGTTACGTCGCACTCGATCCGGGAGCCGGTGGCTCAGGCGGTTTCCTGAAACGCGCCCCGGAGATACTCGTGTACGGCGTGCTCGGGCACCCGGAACGACCGGCCGACCCGGACGGCGGTCAGCTCGCCGCTGTGCACGAGGCGATAGACAGTCATCTTCGACACCCGCATGACCGTTGCCACCTCGGCGACGGTCAGGAACTTGACATCCGACAGCCGTCCGTCGGACTGCGACCCGGCCATGGCTCACCGACCCATCCCATGCCCGGCGCGTGCCAACCCGACGGATGCTCCGGGCCGGGCGGCGACGCGCGTGTTACCAGTACGGTAGCGGGGCCGCTGTGACCGGCGCGATCCCTTCGTACAACTGATCATGTTTTGGGTCGCCGGTTCACCCGATCCGTGCTCCCGGTACGTCCCCGCCCGCTCCGGTCGTCCGGTTGCCGCTCACTCGGCGCGCAGCGCGACCACCGGGTCGAGCCGGCCGGCGCGCTGCGCGGGGACCACGCCGAAAACGATGCCCACCGCCGCCGACACGCCGAACGCGAGCGCCAACGACCACCAGGTGATCGCCGCGGGGATCGGTGACAGCGCGTCCACCAGCAGCGCGGTGCCCACACCCAACGCCATTCCGGTCAGCCCGCCGATCGTGGTGAGCAGCACCGCCTCCAACAGGAACTGCACGCCGATGTCGCGGGGTCGGGCGCCGACGGCCTTGCGCAGACCGATCTCCCGGGTCCGTTCCCGGACGCTGACCAGCATGATGTTGGAGACGCCGACCCCACCGACGAGCAGCGAGATGCCGGCGATGGCCGCCAGCACGCCGGTGAGTACGCCGAGGATGTCGCCGAGCACACCGAGGATCTGCTGCTGGGTGACGGCGCTGAACTCGGTGTCCGGGTGTCGGCGGTTCAGCTCGGCGACGATCCGCTCGCCCAGTTCGTCGATCCGCTCCCGGTCCGGTGCCTTCACGGCGATGCCGTCCACCCGTTGGGTGCCCCAGAGCCGCTGCGCGGCCGTCACCGGCACGTGCACCTCGTCGTCGCGGTCGACGCCGAGGCTCTGCCCGAGCGGCGCGAAGACGCCGATGACCCGGAACCGTACGCCGGCCAGCGTCACCTGCTGGCCGAGCGGATCCCGGTCCGGGAACAGCGCCCGGGCCACCGAGTCGCCGAGCACCGCCACCCGCCGGCTGGTGTCCACGTCCGTGCCGGTGAGGTAGCGGCCCCGGGCCAGCGAGCGGGTGAACACCGTCGGGGTCGTCTCCAGCACGCCCTGCACGGTGGTGAAGTCGGAGCGGGCACCGGCGCGCGCGGTCGCCCCGGAGGCGACAGTGACCGCGACCCGCTCCGGATCGCCGACCACCCGGGTCACCGCGTCCACGTCCTTGAGGGTCAACGGCGAGACCACCGGCGCGGTGCCCACCTCGATCTTGCCGGGGACGACCAGCAGCAGGTTGGAGCCGAGCCCCTCGACCTGCTGTTCCACCTGCTGCTTGGTGCCGGTGCCGATGGCCACCAGCAGCACCACCGAGGCCACCCCGATGATCACGCCGAGCATGGTGAGCGCGCTGCGCAGTCGGTTGGCCCGGAGCGCGTCCAGCGCCACCCGCCACGCCTCGGCGACCCTCACGCCACACCTCCGGGCCGACCGACCTCGGCGCCACCCGGAGCGGGCTCCTGCGGAAGGCGCCCGGTGGCTCCGGCGGCGCCACCGGAGCCACCGGACGGGTGCCCCGGGCCGCTTCCGGAAACGGATCGGGGCTCCGCGCTGGGAGCGGGCACCAGTGTCTCAGGTCGATCGTGGTCGACGGACAGCGGTCGATCATGGGGGTCGTCGCTGTCCGTCACGACCACCCCGTCCCGCATGGTGATCCGGCGGGCGGCCCGGCCCGCCACCTCCTGGTCGTGGGTGACCAGCACCAACGCGACACCGGACTCGGCGTTCAGCTGCTCCAGCAACTCCAGCACGGCGGCGCCGGTGACGCTGTCCAGGTTGCCGGTCGGCTCGTCGGCGAGCAGCACCGTCGGCTCGGTGACCAACGCTCGGGCGATGGCCACCCGCTGCTGCTCACCGCCGGACATCTGGTTGGGACGGTGGTCCAGCCGGTGCCCGAGGCCCACCCGGCCGAGCATCGCCGCCGCCCGTTCCCGGCGCTGCCGGGCCGGCACACCCCGGTAGACCAGCGGCAACGCCACGTTCTCCACCGCCGAGGTACGCGGCAGCAGGTGGAACGCCTGGAAGACGAAACCGATCGTCTCGTTGCGCAGGGTGGCCATCTCCGGCGGGGACAGGGCGTTGACGTCCCGTCCACCGATCACCAGCCGACCGCCGGTGGGCCGGTCCAGCCCGCCCAGCAGGTGCATGAGGGTGGACTTGCCGGAGCCGGACGGCCCGACCAGCGCCACGTAGTCACCCGGGTGCACGATCAGCGACACCCCGCGCAGCGCCTCCACCGACACACCGTCGAGCTGGTACGTCCGGGAGACGTCCACCGCCTCGACGGCCGGGACGCGTTCCGCCGTCGACCCGGCTTCCGGCCGGTCGCCGACCGGTCCCGTCACCGGACTTCCTGGCCGTCGCGGACCTGGTCGGTGCCGCGCACCACGATGCGGTCGCCGGGCTGCACGCCGTTGAGGATCTGCACCAGGTCCGATCCCTGGACACCCACGGTCACCGGTGCCCGGTCCGCCCTACCGTCGCGGACCACCCAGACGGCGTCCCGGCCGTCGGCGGAGAACACCGCCGAGGCGGGGACGGTGACCGCGTCGGCGGCCTCGCGTACCCGCAGGTGCACGATCGCGTTCATGCCGGGCCGGGGCGTCGGTGCCGGCTCGCCCTCGGCCAGCTGTCCCGCGCCGAGCGTGAGGCGTACCCGGTAGGTGACCCCGCCCTGCGCGGAGCTGGTGGGGAGCACGTCGACCGAGCGGACGGTGGCGTCGTAGCTGGCGGCGGTGACGGCGTCCAACTCGACCGTGGCGGTCACACCGGTTCGGACCAGCAGCACGTCGGTCTCGTCCACCTCGGCGAGCAGCCCCAGCTGCCCGGTGTCCACCACGGTCAGCACCGGCGTGCCGGCGGTGACCTGACCGCCGACCGCGACCGCGTCGTCGACCCCGGCCGGTGGCGCGCCCTGGCTGGGTGCCAGCACGGACGGGTCGATCCCGGCCCCACCCGCCTGCTCCAGCAGCCCGGCGAGGCCACCGTTCGCGCCCCCGCCGGCCCGGGTGCCGCCCGGCTGCACCACGCCGGCGATCGGGGCGCGCAGGGTCAACGCGTCGACGGTCGCCTTCGCCAGGTCGTACGCCTGCTGGGCCTGGAGCCGCTGCGCCGCGGAGAGCGCGCCGACGGCGGAGCTCAACCCGTTGATCCCCCGTTGCACCGCGCGGACGGCCGCGTCGGCGCTGCGCGCGGCGGCGGCGTACTGGCGCTGCGCCGACGTCACCTGGGTCAGCAGCGCGTCGCGCAGCTGCGGGTCGGCGATCTTCTCGGCGGCCGTGCGGGCGGCGTCGAACGCCTCGTCGGCGGCCTTGTCGGTGCCGCGCCGGCTGCCGGTCAGGTCTCCGGTGGAGGCGCCGCGACCGGCACGCTTCGCCGCGTCCAGCGCCTCCTTCGCCTGGCGCAGTCGCTGCTGCGCGGACGGCGAATCGACCACGGCCAGCACCTGACCCCGCTTCACCCGCTGTCCGGGTTGGACGCGCAGGCTGGCCAGGGTGCCGTCGGAGGAAGCGGTGAGGGTGGCGGCGGCCCGCGCGGTCACCGTCGCCGGGGCGTCGATCACCTCGGTCACCGGGTTGCGGGCCGCCGAGGCCAGCGCGACGGGCGGCTGATCGTCGCCGCAGGAGGCGGCCGTGGTGGCGGTGAGGACGGCGACGGCGGTCAGGGCGATGAGCAGGCGGGGCCGGATGGTGCTGGCCGGCCGGGGTGACTGAGGGCGGCGCACCCATCGATCGTACGGCGCACCGTCACCGCGGCCCCGCAGGCGTCAGGCGGCGGTGGCGCGGACGTACGCCACGCACTCGTCGTGCAGCGTCGACCACTGCTCGCCGAACGCCTGCCTGGCGGCGACGTCGAGCGTTCTGCGCTCGTGCACCACGGTCTTGAAGAAGGCGAGCACCCGCTGCGACCCGTACCGGTCGACGAGGTGCCGGACGGCGAGGTACCCGATGCCGTAGCTGCCCCCGACCCGCTCGGCGGAGGCGTCGTCGGCGGGGGTGACTCCGTCCAGTTGGCCGTCCCACCCGCCGCGGACCAGCTTCCGTACCTCGGCCAGCCCCTCGTACCGTTCCACCGGCCGGCCGCCCGCGCCCGCGAACTCGGCCAGCCCTTCGACGAGCCACCAGGTCAGCTTGCCCGGGTATCCGCGCTCCGGCAGGGACGCCGCATGGGTCAACTCGTGCCGGAGCAGCTCGTCGGCACCGCTGCTGGTCAGCCCTTCGGCGTTGAGCACGACCTCGTGGTGGCCGCCGCCCACGGTCACCGCGTAACCGCCGGTCCACTGTGGTCGACCGCCGCCGTACCAGCGCTGCCACTCGGTGCGACCCGCGTAGAAGATCCGGTAGCGATCGGGTGGTGAGCCGGCGGCCACGTACCCGTCGGCGACCCTGGCCGCCGCCTCCGCCTGGGTGAGCAGGCCGGGCAGTTTGGCACGCAGCGCCGGTGTGGTGGCGACGATGGTGCGCGGGCCGACCGCCACGGCCAGGTCGCTGATCTCCCACGGCCGGGTGCCGGTCTCGGCGGACTTGGACTCCTCCAAGGCGACCAGCAGCGGCTGGTCGCCGTTCTCCCGCCAGCGGGTGCCGATCAGCACCGGGCTGGGCTGGCAGCCCGGGGCCACGAAGCAGTACTGGAAGCGCACCAGCAGCCGCCACTCGCCCGCCTTGCCGACGACCGGCACGGGCAGGCCACTCGGTTCGGCCCGCCAGACGGTCACCTTGAGGGCGCGCAGCGCGGCGAAGCGGCGACGCAGGTCGGTGTGCGCGGCCGGTTCGGCGACGGCGAGGTAACCGGCCCGATCACCGCCGAGCAACGCGGAGGACTGGCGCCGGAGCTGGGCGGTCATCCGGTCGGACAGCCCACGGGCGACCGCGGTGGCCGGATCGTCTGTCGCCGGGGCCCCGATCCGACTGATCGTGGGGCGGCCACCGGCCTCGCGGACCACCCCCACCACCAGCAACGCCGGCAGGCCGCAGCCCAGGACCAGGACGATCACCACGAACGCCGTCCACAGCGGCCAGAGCCGCCGCGGTGCCGGGCGCTGCACCCCGTCAATCACTCGCCGAAGGGTACGACCATTCGTCCCATCGAGCGAGGCCGACCCCGTCCGGACGGGTACGGCTCACCCGGCGGCGGACGGCCACGATCGGAATGCCACATCCAGGCCGGCGACCAGTTGCTGGTACGAGCGGTCCACCTCGCGGGGCAGACCGAAACCCCCGGCGGCCTCCAGCGCGACGAATCCGTGCAGGGCGCTGCGCAGTGCCCGGGTCGCGTCGACCGCGTCGTCGTCGGTGAGCCCGTACCCGCGCAGCACCGCATAGATGGCGGCGACCGCCCGCGTCCCCGCCTCGACGTGCTCGGGGTCGGCCGGGTCGGGCACCCGCTGGGTCGCCGGGTAGCGGCCGGGGTGCCGGTGGGCGTAGTCGCGGTAGGCGTCGGCCATCGCCCGTAGCGCGTCCCCGCCGGCCCGACCGGCGGCGGCCGTGGTCAGCTCGGTGGCCAGCTCGGCGGTGGCCAGCGCGGAGAGCTTCTGGGCCAGTGCGTCGGCACCACGGATGTGCTTGTAGAGGCTGGGCAGCGCGACACCGAGCCGACTGGCGAGCGCCGCCAGGGTGAGCTGCTGGTAGCCGACCTCGTCGGCCAGCCGGGCCGCCTCCCGGACCAGGGTCTGCTGGTTGAGACCGACCCTAGGCATCGGCGCACACCGCCAGGAAACCGATCAGTTCCTCGGCCGTCCGCTGTGGCCGGTCGGCGTGCGGGTAGTGACCGGACTCCCCGATCATCCGGGCCTCGGCGGTGCGGTAGAGCCGGCGCGCGGCCCGCACCTCGGCACGCGGATCGGGGAAGTCCGGGTCCTTGTCGCCCATCAGCACCAGCACCGGTTGCCGCACCTGCGGGGCGCGGGCGGTCCAGTGCGGCTCGACCGGCCCGATCACACCGCGCGTCGCGGCCATCCGGCCAGCTTCGCGCAGGTTGGCCACCATCGACCGGCGGTACGCGTCGTCGTCGTCGGGCCGGTGCACCGGGAAGAGCGTCTTGTGGAACATCCCGAACAGTCGCGGGCTGCGCAGCACGGCACCCATCGCCAACCGCAGCAGCGGGTTGAGCTTCGGCTGACCGACGAAGGCGCCGATCTGCACGATGCCGGAGACCAGCTCGGGAGCGTCGGTGGCGGCGAAGACCACCGCCGCCGCGGCCGACGAGCTGCCGACCAGCACGGCCCGCCCGGCGTCCAGGTCGCGGACGACGGCCAGCAGGTCGGCGCCGACCTCCGCCGGGGCGTACGTGGGCCAGCCGACGCTGGACTCTCCGTGCCCCCGGACGTCCACCGAGGCGACCCGGTGACCGGCGGCCACCAGCAGGGGCACGAGGTGGCGGAAGCTCGCCCTGTTCTCCCCCATGCCGTGCGCGAGGACGACGAGCGGCCCGTCGCCGTGCACCTCGTAGGCGATGTGTCCACCGTCCCGCCGGACCAAGCTAGTTGTCATAGCCATAAAGCTATTCCACTTAGCCAACGCCGTCAAGCCCCGGACCTACGCGACGGGCCGGCGGCGGCCCGAGGGGTCGCCGCCGGCCCGTCAGCCGATCGGTCGGGGTTACTTCTTGGAGATCAGGGCGCGGCCGAAGAAGACCAGGTTGGCCGGGCGCTCGGCGAGGCGGCGCATCAGGTAGCCGTACCACTCGTCGCCGTACGGGACGTAGGTGCGCACGGTGTAACCCTCGCCGGCCAGCCGGGCCTGCTCCTCCGGGCGGATGCCGTAGAGCATCTGGAACTCGAAGCGCTCCGGCCCCCGGTCGAACCAGCGCGCCCGGTCCTCACCGATGGCGATCATCCGGGGATCGTGGGTCGCCAGCATCGGATAGCCGTCGCCGGACATCAGGATGTTCATGCAGCGCACGTACGACTTGTCCACCTCACGGGTCGACTGGTACGCCACCGACTCCGGCTCCTTGTAGGCGCCCTTGCACAGCCGGACCCGCGAACCGGCGGAGGACAACTCCCGGCAGTCCGACTCGGTCCGGCGCAGGTACGCCTGGAGCACCGCGCCGGTCGACGGGAAGTCCTTGCGCAGCTTGCCCAGCACCTCCAGCGTCGAATCGGTGGTGGTGTGGTCCTCCATGTCCAGGGTGACGGTGGTGCCCGCCGCGTCGGCGGCCGCGCAGATCGCCCGCGCGTTGTCGTACGCCAACTGCTCGTCGAACAGCTGACCGAGGGCGGACAGCTTGACGCTCACCTCGGCCGCCGGGGTGAGACCCGCGCCGGCGAGCATCTTGAGCAACCGCAGGTACTCGTCCCGGGTGGCGGTGGCCTGCTCGGGGGTGACGGTGTCCTCGCCCAGGTGGTCGAGGGTGACCGCCAGACCGTCGTCGACGAGCCCGCGGGTCGCGCGCAACGCGTCGTCGGTGGCGGCGCCGGCGACGAACCGGCGTACGACGTCCCGGGTGAACGGGGCGGTCGCGACGAGCCGCTCGACCTGGGATGACCGGGAGGCGGCGAGGATGACGGAACGGAGCATGAACCGAGCGTATCGCCCCTGCCAGGGGCCCCGCCGAGGGGCAGCCGAGGCACCTCGGCAGCGGGGCGGGGCGGCGGCGGTGGCGTCGATCGGCTACAACGATGCCGTGGACCAACGCCCCCGCCGCCGGCTCCGGTCGGCCTCCGTGCAGCTCGGCGCGCTCACCGCTCTCGCGCTCGCCCTCTCCGGCTGCAATATGACCTCGGACGACGACGATGACGACGACTGCGCCCTCGGGCCGGTCGGTGGCGGTGAGACGGTCGCGCTGGCGATGCTGGTCGCCGCGCCGGCCGGGGGCAGAGCCGCCCCGGAGCCGACCACCGCGGCCCTGCCCGAGCGCGGCGGGTTCGGCACCCACCTCGCCTCCTGCGGCGGCTGAGGTGCGCCGCGAGACGGTCACTCCGCGACCCGACTGGGACGCCACCATCCGGTCCCAGGGGCTCGTCTACGTCGACACCGAGCTGCCCGACGGCGGGATCATGTCGTACTGGGACGAGACCGCCGCGTACGCCTTCGACCTGGACGAGGTGCTGCGGCTGGAGGAGGCCACCGAGGAACTGCACCGGATGTCGGTGGCCGCCGCCGAGCACGTCGTGGCGCAGCGCCGGTACGCCGAATTCGGTATCCCGGAGTGGGCGGCCGAGGCGGTGGCCCGGTCGCTGCGCGAGGCGCCACCCACCCTCTACGGGCGCTTCGACCTGGCGTACGACGGCACCTGGCCGCCGAAGATGCTGGAGTACAACGCGGACACCCCCACCGCACTGGTCGAGGCGAGCATCATCCAGTGGTACTGGCTGGAGCAGACCCGACCCGAGCTGGACCAGTGGAACAGCCTGCACGAACGGCTGGTCGGCGCCTGGGCCAAGATCGGGGCCGGGCTGCACGACCCCCGGGTGCACGTGCTCTGGTCGAACGAGGAGGAGTCCGGCGAGGACCACATGACCGCCGGCTACCTCGCCGAGACCGCCCGGCAGGCCGGCCTGAGCGTCGAGCTCCAGCCCATCCAGGAGATCGGCTGGGACGGCCGGCGCTTCGTCGACGCCGACGACCGCCCGGTGACCACCTGCTTCAAGCTCTACCCGTGGGAGTGGATGCTGGCCGAGCCGTACGGACCGGCGGCGCTGGCCCCGGGCACGCCGACCACCTGGATCGAGCCCGCCTGGAAGCTGCTGCTGTCCAACAAGGCGCTGCTCGCGGTCCTCTGGGAGCTGTACCCCGGCCACGAGTACCTGCTCCCGGCGTACCTCGACTCGCCGCGCGGCATGACGGAGTACGTGGCCAAGCCGCTGCTCGGCCGGGAGGGCGGCTCGGTACGCATCGTCACCGCCGACGAAGAGATCACCAACCCGGGGATCTACGGCGACGAGGGCTGGTGCTACCAGGAGTTCCGGGCGTTGCCGCAGTTCGCCGGCAATCGGATGGTGCTGGGCAGCTGGATCGTCGACGGCGAGTCGGCCGGCGTGGGGGTACGGGAGAGCGCCAGCCTGATCACCGACGGCTACGCGCGGTTCCTGCCGCACTACATCGACGCGCCACGCGCCCCGTGAGTCGTCTACCGTTGGGGGCGTGAACTTCGACGCGTACGCCCGGACCGGCGTTGACCTGGTCAACGCCCGCCTGGACGACCTCGACGACCTGCGGGCCCTCTTCCCCGACGACAACGCCTGGATGCGCGACGAGGTCGCGGAACGGGACGTCGTGATTTTCCGGCGGGCACAGAAGCGGCTGCGTGACGTCTTCGAGTACGGCACCTCGGGGCGCGACGCCCAGGCGGTCACCGAGCTGAACGCGCTGCTCGAGGCGTTCCCGGTCCAGCCGCGCATCTCCGGGCACGACTCCAGCGACTGGCACATGCACGTGACCAGCCGAGGCGCGTCGGTCAGCGCCGAATACCTGGCCGGCGCCGTGTGGGGGCTGTCGGTGTGGCTCTGCGAGTACGGCAGCGCCCGTTTCGGGGTGTGCGCCGACGAGCGGTGCGGCAACGTCTACCTGGACACGTCGTCCAACTGCTGCCGGCGGTTCTGCTCGGAGCGCTGCGCGACCCGTTCGCACGTGGCGGCGCACCGGGCCCGCAAGCGGGCCGCCGTGGGCGAGCAGGTGACGGTGGCCGCTCAGCCGACCGCCGGCGCCGACTCGCTCACCACGGTCAGCTGACGCCGCCGCCCGGCCCGTTCCGGGCGGTCAGGCGTCGACCGGGGACGGTGCCGTGAGGTGCTGTCGGGCGAACTCCAGCGCGGCGCGCAGGTCCGCCTCGCGTACCGCGCGGCTCTTCGCGCCCCGCGTCGCGACCTCCACCGCCACCGCCCCGGTGAATCCGCGCCCGGCCAGCGACGAGAGCAGCTCACCGCAGGGCTGCGTGCCGCGCCCGGGCACCAGGTGCTCGTCGCGGCCCTCGCCGGTGCCGTCGCCGAGGTGCACGTGGGCCAGCCCCGCGCCCATCCGGTCGGCCATCTCGAGGGGGTCGCTGTGCGAGGCCGCGCAGTGCGACAGATCCAGGGTGTACGACGGGTAGCCGGTGTCGGTGGGATCCCAACCGGGGACGTACGGCACGAACTGCCGGCCCGCCATCCGCACCGGGTACATGTTCTCCACCGCGAAGCGCAGCCCGGGAAACCGGTCCGCGACCGTGGCGAGACCCTCGGTGAAGCCCCGCGCGTAGTCGCGCTGCCAAGTGAACGGCGGGTGCACCACCACCGTCGGCGCTCCCAGCGTCTCGGCCAGCTCGGCGGCCCTGCGCAGCCGCTCCCACGGGTCGGGGCTCCACACCCGCTGGGTGACCAGCAGGCAGGGCGCGTGCACCGAGAGCACCGGCACGCCGTAGTGCGCGGACAGGCCGCGCAGGGCACCCGCGTCCTGGCTGACCACGTCGGTCCAGACCATCACCTCGACACCGTCGTACCCGAGCGCCGCGGCCAGTTGGAACGCCGCCGCGGTCGGCTCGGGGAAGACCGACGAGCTGGACAGAAGCACCGGAACGCGGGAAGTCACATCAGCCAGGGTAGCCCGGAGACGCGATCAGATCGGTTCGAGTTGATCGAGTCGACGGAGGATGACGCCCTCACGCAGCGCCCACGGGCAGATGTCCAGCGAGTCCAGATCCAGGCGACGCATCACCGCCTCGGCGACCACGGCACCGGCCAGCAGCTGGTGCGCCCGGCCGGTGCTGACCCCCTCCAGCTCCATCAACTGGGCCGGCGGGATGTGCCGGATGAAGCCGATGACCTGCCGCAAGCCGGCTCGGGTCAGGCTCCGCCGCACCCACAGGCCCGCGCCGGACGGTGCCGCCCCGGCCAGTCGGGCCAGGGTGCGGAACGTCTTCGAGGTGGCCACCGCCCGATCCCAGCCCACCTCGGTCATCTGGTCGACCACCTTGTCCAGCCGGCCGTCGACGTACTCCCGCAGCTTGTCGACGGCCTCGGCGGACGGCGGCGCCGAGCTGGCCGGGTCGACCCGCAGCCGCTCCCGGGTCAGGCGCCCGGCACCGAGCGGCAGCGAGACCGCGACGTCCGGGTCCTCGTCGATCCCGGCGGCGATCTCCAGGGAGCCACCGCCGATGTCCAGCACCAGCAGCCGCCCCGCCGACCACCCGAACCAGCGCCGCACGGCCAGGAAGGTCATCCGCGCCTCGTCCGCGCCGGAGAGCACCGCGAGACGTACGCCGGTCTCGTCACGGACCCGGGCGAGCACGTCGGCCGCGTTGGTGGCGTCGCGCACCGCCGAGGTGGCGAACGCGATCAGGTCGTCGGCGTCCAGTCCGGCGGCGGCCGTCTTCGCCATGCCCACGGCCTTGACCAGGCCGTCCGCACCCGCCTCGGTGAGCGCTCCGTCGGGGCCGATCTGCTCGGCCAGCCGGAGCACCACCTTTTCCGAGTGCGCCGGCCACGGGTGTGCGCCGTGGTGCGCGTCCACCACCAGTAGGTGCACCGTGTTGGATCCGACGTCGAGTACTCCCAGCCGCATGGTGAAGACCCTAGGTGCAACTCGTTTGCGCGGCTCGCCGGCCCGCGGACGTCACCGCGCGTACGCTGGGCCGGGTGACGATGGAGCTCCGCGTGCTGGTGGACGATCCGGGCGACCCGCGCAGCCGTGAGGTGCCACTGGACTTTCCCCGGGAGTGGATCGAGTTCGCCGACCCGGCGGACGAGACTCACCTGATCCGGGCCGACCTGACCTGGCTGCTCTCCCGCTGGACGTGCATCTTCGGCAAGGGCTGCCACGGCATCATCGCCGGTCGGTCCGCCGACGGGTGCTGCTCGCACGGGGCGTTCTTCACCGACTCGGACGACGAGAAGCGGGTCCGCAACGCCGTCAAGCTGCTCACCCCGTCGACCTGGCAGCACTTCCGGCGCGGGTTCAAGAGCTGGACCGACGAGGACACCATCGACGGCAAGAACCCGGCCCGTCGCACCGCCACCCAGGGCACCGAGGGGCCGTGCGTGTTCCTCAACGACGCCGACTTCGCCGGCGGGGGCGGCTGCGCGCTGCACGCCCAGGCGCTGCGTGACGGCGTGCACCCACTGGAGTACAAGCCGGACGTCTGCTGGCAGCTGCCGATCCGGCGGGACCAGGAGTGGGTCAAGCGACCGGACAACACCAAGGTGCTGGTCTCCACGCTGTCGGAGTTCGATCGGCGCGGCTGGGGTTCCGGCGGGCACGACCTGGACTGGTGGTGCACCTCCTCGACGGACGCGCATGTCGGCACCGAGCCGATGTACCTGTCGTACGGGCCGGAGCTGACCGCCCTGATCGGCGCGGCGGCGTACGAGCGGCTGGCCGAGCTGTGCGCGGCCCGGGTCAAGCAGGGCATGGTAGCCCCGCACCCCGCCGACGACGTCTAACCGATCTTGGTAGCAAGGTTGCTATCATTCGCCGTATGGCCATGACGCTCCGCCTCGACGACGATCGTGAACGGCAACTCCGCCTCGTCGCGGACGAGGAGGCCCGGTCGATGCACGCCGTCGTTGTCACCGCGATCGACGACTACCTGGCCCGGCGCAACGCCAAAGAGTTCGGCGACCTCACGGACGAGATCATCGAGCGCCACTCGACACTGCTCGCCCGCCTGGCCGAATGATGACCGAGGTCCGTTACCCCACACTCGCCGACGTGGCGGGCATCGCCCGCAAGCTCGGCGTCGGGATCAGGGACGTCGGCCTCGTGGAGTCCGCGGTGGCTCGACCGAAGACGAGTGTGTTCGGAGATGACGCCTACCCCGATCTGTGGACCAAGTCGGCGGCGCTGCTGCACTCACTGGTCAACAACCACCCGTTCATCGATGGCAACAAGCGCATCGGTTGGATCGTGGCCATCGCCTTTCTGCTCCAGAATCGCGCGATCACCGTCGCCCAACTCGGTCAGACCGACCAGGACGTGGCGTATGACCTGGTCATCAGCGTGGCGGAGAGTCGCGTGACGGAGGTCGCCGAGATCGCCGTCGCGGTGCGCAAGCTGTTCTGAGCGCGGCGGGTCAGCGCAGGGCGGCGTCGACCAGCGTGCGGGCGCTGCGCCGGGCCACCTCGGCGATCACCGGGTCGCCGTCCAGCACGCCGCTGGCGAGCCCGCCGTCGAGCAGCAGGGTGAGCTGTCGGGCGAGCAGTTCCGGTTCGGCAGCGCCGGCCTGCCGGGCCAGCTCGGTCACCCAGGCGCGGACCACGGTCTTGTGCTCGACCGTCCGGGCGTGCACCGGCCCGCCCGCAGGTGACTCGGCGGCGGTGTTGATGAACGCGCAGCCGTGGTATCCGTCCCGGCGACAGGCGCCGACCAACGCGTCGAACATCCCGACCAACTGGTCGCGCGGTTCGTCGCCGGCGTCCCGGGCCGCCGCCCGCAACGCGCCGAACCACGTCTGGTCGACCCGATCGAGGTACGCCAGCACGAGATCGTCCTTACGCGGGAAGTGCTTGTAGAGCGTCGCTTTCGCCACGCCCGACTCGGCGATCACCGTGTCCACGCCGACGCCGCGCGGCCCGTGCGCGTAGAACAGCCGGAACGCGGTGTGCAGGATCCGGTCCCGGGCCGAGCCGGCCGGGGTGCGGGGCGCGGGCATCGGTTCTCCCTCGATCTGCTGGTATCGGGCCGATCCTATAGACAGCTCCGTCTGTAAATCCCACCGCGTCAACGGCCGACCACGCCCGGGCGTGGCTCGCCTGGCTTCCCACCGCCCTTGGCGCGTCCACTGTCCGGCCCTGGGTGCACTCCCCGCAGCCTGTAGAGCTGCCCCGGATATGGGGCGGACCCTTCGACGTGGACAGCACGGACAGCACGGGCAGCACGGGCAGCACGGGCTCCAGTTCTCCTGGAGCAGCCACACACGTGACCCGCCCCACTTCTGGGGCAGCTCTACAGGCCGCGGAGGGTACCACCCCAGCCGCCGGCCATAACCCCACCCGGCACGGCACGGCACGACACGGCACGGCACGTGGCCTTGATGCGCACGACGCTGCTCACGAGGCAGCAGTAGACAGACCCGTCTGTTAGCCTGCTGGCACTCGACACGAGTCCACTCGGCACACCGACGGAGGATCGATCGACATGCGTATCGCAGTTCTCGGAACCGGCTCGGTCGGGCAGGCGATCGCCGCTCGCACGGCGGAGCTGGGCCACCAGGTCACCATCGGCACCCGCGACGTCGCGGCCCTGCGGACCGGCGCACAGGCCGCCTGGGTGGCGCAGCACCCCGAGGTCGACCTAGCCACCCTGGCCGACGCCGCCAGCGCCGCCGAGTTGGTGGTGAACGCCACAAACGGCAACGGCTCGCTCCCCGCCCTGACCGCGGCCGGCGCACCGAACCTGGCCGGCAAGGTCCTGCTCGACATCGCCAACCGCGAGTTTCCGCAGGCCAAGGTGGTCAAGTCGCTCAACACGATGACCGCCGAGCTGATGGTGCACCCGCGGCAGCTCGCCGACGGCGCGCACAGCGTCTTCGTGTCCGGCGACGACGCCGAGGCCAAGCGGATCGTCACCGGGCTGCTCATCAGCTTCGGGCACACCGACGTGATCGACCTCGGCGACCTCTCCACCGCACGAGGCACCGAGATGCTGCTGCCGCTCTGGCTCCGGCTCTACGGCCGGCTCGACACCGCGATCTTCAACATCAAGGTCGTCCGCTGAGAGGTACGCGGATCACGGTTCGAACTTGTAGCCCAGACCCCGCACGGTGACGATGAAACGCGGTGCGGACGGCTCCGGCTCGATCTTGGAACGCAGGCGCTTGACGTGCACGTCCAGCGTCTTGGTGTCACCGACGTAGTCGGCGCCCCAGACCCGGTCGATGAGCTGACCACGGGTCAGCACCCGGCCGGCGTTGCGCAGCAGCAGCTCCAGCAGCTCGAACTCCTTCAACGGCAACTGCACGGCACCGCCGTCCACGGTCACCACGTGCCGCTCGATGTCCATCCGGACGGGCCCGGCCGCGAGCGTCGGTGCGCCCGCGTCGGCCACCTCCGGGCTCTGCCGGCGCAGCACCGCCCGGATCCGGGCGACCAGCTCACGGGGCGAGTACGGCTTGGTGACGTAGTCGTCGGCGCCGATCTCCAGGCCGACCACCTTGTCGATCTCGCTGTCCCGGGCGGTGACCATGATGATCGGAACGGCCGACCGCTGCCGGAGCTGCCGGCAGACCTCGGTCCCCGACATCTCGGGCAACATCAGGTCGAGCAGCACGATGTCGGCGCCGGTCCGGTCGAACTCGGTGAGGGCATCGGTGCCGGTCGCAGCGACCGAAACCTCAAAGCCCTCCTTGCGGAGCATGTACGACAAGGCGTCGGAGAACGACTCCTCGTCCTCGACCACGAGAACGCGGCTCAAGGGGGATTTCCTTTCCATGTGCTGTCAGACCTGCCGTAGCTCGGCCGGACCGGGCTCGATCCCAACCGGCGGCAGTGTCGCCAGCAGGTCGTCCGGTGGACTTGCGGGCAACCGGAGGGTGAACGTCGATCCACCACCAAGAGTGCTCGACACCTCGACCCGTCCGCCATGGTTGCTCGCGATGTGTTTGACGATGGCCAGGCCGAGCCCGGTGCCACCGGTGGAACGCGAGCGGGCCTGGTCGGCCCGGTAGAACCGTTCGAAGATCCGGTCCACGTCGGTCGGGGCGATACCGATGCCCTGGTCGGCGACCGCGATCTCGACGTGTTCGTCGCCCTGTCGCAGGGTGACCCGTACCACCGTGTCCTCGCCCGAGTAGTTGATGGCGTTCTCCACCAGGTTCGCCACCGCCGTGGCGAGTTGGGTCTCGCTGCCGTACACGGTGAGGCCGCGCTCGCCGTCCACCGTCACCTCGACGCCCCGGGCGGAGGCCGTGGTGCGGGTCCGGTCGACCACCTCGGCGATCACCCAGTCCAGCGCGACCGGCTCCGCCGGCGGCTGCGGCTCGGCGCCCTGCAACCGGGTCAGCTCCAGCAACTCCTGCACAAGCCGGCCCAGGCGGGTCGACTCGTGCTGGATACGTTCGGCGAACCGGCGGGCGGCCACCAGGTCCTCGGAGAGGTCGGGTGCCGCCGCCTCGGCCGGCTCGGTGGCGTCCAGCAACGCCTCGGCGAGCAGTTGGAGCGCACCGATCGGGGTCTTGAGCTCGTGGCTCACGTTGGCCACGAAGTCACGTCGCACCCGGGCCAGTCGGTGCGACTCGGTCACGTCGACCGCCTCCACCGCGATGAACCCGTTGCCGATGCCCATCGCCCGCAGGTGCACGCCGAGCGGGTTCTCCCCCGCGCTGTCGCGGCCCCGGGGCAGGTCCAGCTCGATCTCGCGCCGGACGCCGGTGCGTCGCACCTGGCCGGCGAGGGTACGGATCAACGGGTGCGCGGCGATCGTGCCCGGGGCGCTGCCGGTGCGCAGCAGACCCATCGCGCGGGCGGCCGGGTTGATGAGCACGGGCACGTCATCGTTGTCCAGCACCACGACACCGGCCCGGAGTGAGTCGATCGTCCGGCGGCCGAGCCCGGCCTGCTGCTCGTCGGCTATCGCGAGCCTCCCCCTGCTCCAGCGAGAGCTTGCGCTCCCCGTCGACGTGGAACGCTCCCGCGCCGGCAGGAACCGGGGCAGCACGAGCCCGGCGGCCAACCCGGCCACCAACGCCACAGCCACCACGACCGCCACCGCCCACTCCACCCGGCGATCGTAGGGTCATTGTTAACCTGGCTACCACACAGACCGGGACGAACCACCCGCACTTCGAGGAATGTTCACCCCCACGTCTGGCGTCGTTCACCGTGGTTCATCCGTGGTCCGTCCGCGCCACCTACCGTGGGCGTCGCACCTGCTCACCACTGCGCCGGCACCTCGTCGGCGGTGACCGACCACAGGACGTGATGATGCGCGACGAGTTCCGGGCCGACCTCCAGATCGTCAGCCAACTGCTGGTGGACATGGCGGAGGGCGTCCGCGCCGCCATGCGCCAGGCCACCCGGGCCCTGCTCACCGCCGACCGGCAGGCCGCCGAGACGGTCATCGAGCGGGACGCCGAGATCGACGACCTCTACCGACACGTCGAGGAGCGGGTCTGCGACCTGCTCGCCCGGCAGGCACCGGTCGCCTCCGACCTGCGTGCCATGATCACCGCACTGCACGTCGCCGCCGACCTGGAGCGGATGGGTGACCTCGCCGACCATGTGGCGAAGACGGCTCTGCGCCGGCACCCCTCCCCCGCCGTACCGGCGGAGCTGCGGACGGTCTTCACCGAGATGTCCGAGATCGCCGACCGGATGGCGGCGAAGATCGGCTCGGTGCTGGCGAAGCCCGACGCCGACCTCGCCGGCGAGCTGGACCGCGACGACGACGCGATGGACGAGCTGCACAAGAGCCTGTTCTCGGTGCTGCTCGGCGACGACTGGCCGTACGGGGTGGAGACGGCGATCGACGCCACCCTGCTGGGCCGCTTCTACGAGCGCTTCGCCGACCACGCGGTCAACGCCGGCGAGCACGTGATCTTCCTGATCACCGGTGAGAACAAGCCCGCCAGCATCTGACCCGAACAGCAGAAAGGGCCCCGGCAACCGCCGGGGCCCTTTCTGCTGCGCTCAGCGGCCCTGGTTGGCGACCGCGGCGGCCGCTTCCTTCGCCGCCGTCGGGTCGAGGTAGGTGCCGCCCAGGGTGAGCGGACGCAGCTGCGGGTCGAGGTCGTAGCGCAGCGGGATGCCGGTCGGGATGTTCAGCTTGGCGATCGCCTCGTCGGAGATCTGGTCGAGGTGCTTGACCAGGGCTCGCAGCGAGTTGCCGTGCGCGGCCACCAGCACCGTCCGGCCGGCCAGGATGTCCGGCACGATCGAGTCGTACCAGTAGGGCAGCATCCGCTCGACGACGTCCTTGAGGCATTCGGTACGCGGCATCAGCTCGGTCGGCAGCAGCGCGTACCGCGGGTCGCCGACCTGCGACCACTCGTCGTCGTCGGCGATCGGCGGCGGCGGGGTGTCGTACGAGCGACGCCAGAGCATGAACTGCTCCTCGCCGTACTCGTCCAGGGTCTGCTTCTTGTTCTTGCCCTGCAGGGCGCCGTAGTGCCGCTCGTTGAGCCGCCACGACCGGCGTACCGCGATCCAGTGCCGGTCGGCGGCGTTCAGCGCCAACTCGGCGGTGCGGATCGCCCGGCGCATCACGCTGGTGTGCACGACGTCCGGCAGCAGGCTGTGCTCGCGCAGCAGCTCGCCGCCGCGCCGTGCCTCACCCTCGCCCTTTTCGGTCAGGTCGACGTCCACCCAGCCGGTGAAGAGGTTCTTGGCGTTCCAGTCGCTCTCACCGTGCCGCAGCAGGACCAGCGTCCCGACGGTGGGCCCCTCGCTCGCAGTCATGCGGATCATCCTGCACCAACCGCGCGCGGGACACGCGGGCACCCGTCGTGACGACCACCACGTGAAAAAGCTGATGACCTGCGAATCCGGCCAGCACTAGGGTTGTAAGGCGCTGTAGTCACATCGGTCATTACTTGCAAGCGGGGGCACCACATGCGGACGATGCGGAGTTGGTTCCGGGACACCACCGGCGGCCTGCCGACCACCTTCTGGTACCTGTGGACCGGCACCCTGATCAACCGGCTCGGCTCGTTCGTGCTCGTCTTCCTCGCCATCTACCTGACCCAGGAACGCGGCTTCTCGGCCTCCCAGGCCGGCCTGGTGCTCGGGCTGTGGGGCGTCGGCGGCGCGGTCGGCACCACCGCTGGCGGCACCCTCGCCGACCGGTGGGGCCGCCGGCCCACGCTGCTCACCGCGCACGTCGGCGCTGCCGCCATGCTGCTCGCGCTCGGGCTGGCCCGGAGCCTCTGGGCAATCGCGCTGGGCGCCCTACTGCTCGGCATGTTCGCTGAGGCGGCCCGGCCCGCGTACAGCGCCATGATGATCGACGTGGTGCCGGCGAAGGACCGATTGCGCGCGTTCTCGCTCAACTACTGGGCGATCAACCTCGGCTTCGCCTGCGCCGCCGTCCTCGCCGGCCTCGCCGCGCAGGCGGACTACCTGCTGCTGTTCGTGGTCGACGCCGGCACCATGCTGATCACCGCGCTGATCCTCTTCACCCGGGTGCCGGAGACCCGGCAGACCGGGCCGGCCGCCGCGGCGACGACGCAGGCCCCGCGCGGCGCCCTGCGGACGATCCTCACCGACCGGGTCTACCTCGGTTTCGTGGCGCTGAACCTGTTCGCCTCGCTGGTCTTCCTCCAGCACATCTCGATGCTGCCGATCGCCATGGCGGACGACGGTCTCAGCCCCACCACCTACGGCTCGGTGATCGCGCTCAACGGCGTCCTGATCGTGGCGGGCCAACTCTTCGTGCCTCGACTGATCCGGGGCCGGAGCCGCTCGCACGTGCTGGCGCTGGCCGCCGTGGTGATGGGCGTCGGCTTCGGGTTGACCGCGTTCGCCGGCACCCCCTGGCTCTACGGCCTGACCGTGCTGATCTGGACGGTCGGCGAGATGCTGAACTCGCCGTCCAACTCGACCCTGATCGCCGAGCTGTCACCGGCCGAACTGCGGGGTCGCTACCAGGGCGTCATCTCCCTCTCCTGGCAGATCGCGGGCGCCGGCGCGCCGATCCTCGGCGGCCTGGTGCGCGAGCACGCCGGCAACGACACGCTCTGGTTCGCCTGCGCCGTGATCGGCGCCCTGACGGCGGTGGCGCACCTGGTGTCGGGGCCGGCCCGGGAGCGGCGCGCCGCCGAACTTCGCCGCTCGGGCGAGGCATTGGCACCGGTCCGCACCCGGGCGGCGCAGCCCGCCGAAGCGGTCGCCTGACCGCGGTCCGGCTACTGTTAGGAAGCTGAACTGTCAGGAGGTCGGGTGCGGGCCCTACGCCGTTGGTGGGACGACACTGCCGGTGGACTCCCCGCCACCTTCTGGTACCTGTGGTCCGGCCTGCTCATCAACCGTGCCGGCGCGTTCGCGATGCTCTTCCTGTCGCTCTACCTCACCGACGCGCGCGGAGCCAGCGAGGCGGTGGCCGGCACGGTCGTCGGCGCGTACGGGGCCGGCGGGGCGGTCGGTGTGCTGCTCGGCGGGGTGTTGGCCGACCGGTGGGGCCGTCGGGCCACCCTGCTCGCCGCGCACCTCGTCACCGCCGGCCTGATGGTGGCGCTGGCGTTCAGCCGGCCCCTCGTGCTGATCGCGGTGCTCTCCGCACTGGTCGGTGTCGTGCACTCGATGCCCAGCCCGGCCTTCGTCGCGGCGATCGTCGACGTGGTGCCCGCGCAGCGCCGCTCCCGCGCGTTCAACCTCCAGTTCTGGGCGTTCAACCTGGGCATGGCGGTCGCCTCGCTGCTCGCGGGGGTGCTGGCCGAGGCCAGCTTCACCGCGCTGTTCCTCGTCGACGCGGGCGCCACCCTGACCGCCGCCGCCGTGATCGGCTGGAAGGTGCCGGAGACCATGCGCCGCGCCGCGCCGACCGTCGACCTGGGGCCACCTGCCGAGTCCGGCCGGTGGCGGCGTCCCGGCCTGCACACCGCGCTCACCGACCGGACGTTCCTGGTCTTCGTCGGGCTCACCTTCGTGCTGGCCGTACTCACCCTGCAGACCTCGACGATCATGCCGCTGGCCATGCGGTCGGACGGCCTGGGCCCGTCGGCGTACGGAATGGTGGTCGCACTCGGCGGCGCGCTGATCGTGCTCGGGCAACTGTTCGTGCCCCGGCTGATCGACCGGCACCGCAAGGACGTCGTGCTGGCGGTCTCCACCGCTCTGCTCGCGCTCGGTTTCGGCGTCCTCGCTGTCGCGGACGACCTCGCGGTCTACCTCGGCGCCGCCGTCGTCTGGACGGTCGGGTCGATGCTGGCCGCCCCACCCAACGCCCAGATCAACGCCGACCTGGCACCGCCGCACCTACGGGCTCGCTACCAGTCGGTCTTCTACCTGACGTTTCCGGCCGCCGCGTTCGTCGCACCCACGCTCGGCGGCGTCAGCCTGCAGCACCTCGGCGACCGGCACTGGCTGATCGTGGGCGGCCTGGGCCTGCTGGCCGCACTGGGCCACCTGCTCGCCGGACCACCCCGGGAGCGACACGTCGCCGCGCTGCGCCGGGCCGCCGGCCGGGAGCCGAGCGCACCCGCCGACCGCGTCCCGGCCGGATGAACCGACCAGACAGGCCATTGGGGTACGCACAGCGCAAAGCGCCCACCACGTCCCGAAGGTCATGGTGGGCGCCCGCCGGTGGGGCCGGCGGCGGCGGGCAACACTCACCCCCGTAAGCATCGCCCGCTCACGCCGCCGGTCCAAACAGGTGGGCACCGTCCCCCAACGGTTTGTCCACCCGTCCCCTCGCACCTCGCCTGGTGCGCGGATCTGTTCGATCCGCCGCTCCCCCGAACGTTTCCAAGCGTGGCGCGGTGCAATAAAGTTAGTTCGCCCGGATTCTGGATTCAACCCAGAATGGCTGTCTCGCCCATCACAACTGGCGGGTATCCCCAGTTCGAGCCTCGGTCTCCGGCAACAGCCGCATACCCCTGCGGCATTCCCACAAACACCTCAGCCGTCCTCCCGATCGGGTGACTCGGTACGGAAGAAGTTGCTCTGCCGACCGTCACGCATCTGCTCCTGATAGATCAGGTTCAGCCGTCGCAGGTCGAACGTGTAAAACCACTCATCCCAGGTGATTTCGCGGATCCGGCTGCTTTCCCGGTACCCGGGGATGTTGAACGTCAGCACCCCGGCCCGGCCATCCCGCTCGGTGCCGGCAATCGTCGCCGGTTTCGCCCCGCGCTCCCGCGCCCAACGCTGGATCACCTCGTGGTTCGCGGTGATCAGGCTACGCCCCGGCCGCTCCGGTCGATCCGCGATCGACGACATCACCTGCGAACTACGGACCGACCGGCCGGTACCCCGCCCGGTCCGGATCCCACCGGCTGCCGTAGCGCCGGTCGACCGGGTCGGCGCCGCCCGCTTCGCCGCCGGCCGCGCCGGGGCCTTCTTCGCCGGCGCCTTCCGCGCGGGCGCGGTGCGGGCCGTCGCTGTCGTGCGCGCGGCAGCCGTCTTCCGGGCGGCCGTCGACCTGCGCGCAGCCGCCGACGTCGTGCTCTTCCGCGCCGCCGTCGTCTTCCTGGCCGGCGTGGTCTTGGACGCCGTCGTGGTCTTCCTGGCCGCCGTGGTCTTCCTGGCCGGCGTGGTCTTGGCCGCCGTGGTCTTCTTCGCCGCCGTGGTCTTCCTGGCCGGCGTGGTCTTGGCCGCCGTGGTTCTCTTGGCGGCAGCCGTCTTCTTGGCCGCGGCCCGCTTCGCGGGGGCGCTCTTGTTCGCCGGCGCGGCCTTCGCGCGACTCGGCGCCGGTCGTGCCGCCGCCTTCTTCGTCGCGGCGGCACGACCGGCCGACGCCCTGCTGCCGGTGGCCCGACCCGCCGGGCCGGTGCTGCGCCGGCCCGCACCGGAACGCAACGAGCGCACCAACTGCTTCACCAGGTCGGGCTTACGCAGGGCCGAGATCCCGGTTACCCCGCGTTTGCGTAGCTGCCCGCGGATGTCGTCCACCCGCATCCGGGAGATCTCCGTCTCGGAGACGCCGGGAGTACCCGGCGTCTGGTTGCCCGTCTGTCGCTTCGTCCTGGTCGCCGTTGCGCCGCGACCTGAGCTGTTCCGCTGAGCCATGGGACGCTCCGCTCCTTGACACTCCGCCATCGGCACGCGGGGGTCCCTTGCCGCACCGCGCGGTGCGGCATACCCGTCAGGGGCACTCCGAACCACCAGCCGCAGGCCAGATGCGGTCAGGACGGGTCGGGGCCGGCACCGGAAGGCTCGAACAGGTGGGCGAACGCGGCCAGATTCGCGGTCGACTCACCGCGCTTGACCCGCCACTCGTACTCGCGCCGGATGGAACTGCCGAAGCCGATCTCCAACATGGTGTCGAAGGACTCGTCGGCGTACGTGAGCACCGCCCCGAGCAGCCGGTCCAACTCGTCGGCGTCCACCCCCGCCGGGTTGACCCGCCCGGTCAGGTACACGTCGCCGACCGCGTCGGTGGAGAACGAGACGCCGTACATCCGGGCGTTGCGCTGCAACAGCCAGGCCCACAGCTCCTCACGCCGCTCGTCCGGCTGGCGCATCACGAACGCCTCGACCCGCAGCGCGTGCTCACCGACGATCAGGTTGCAGATGGTCTTGAGCTTGTGGGTGCCCGGCAGGGTCACCGCGTACGAGCCGGGACCGGTCGACTCCCAGGCCAGGTCCCGCTCGTCGCAGACCGACTCGATAAGACTCGCAAGATCGCTCTTCGGGCTCACCGGGCCACTCTACGACCGACCTGGCCCACGCACCCGGCGACGACCGACGGCAGCGGTCACCAGGAGCAGGAGAGCGCGGGATCGCCCGCCAGGTTAGCGGCGAGCCGCGTGCGGTGCGCGGAGATCGCCTCGCCGTAGACGTCGAGCAGGCCGGCCACCGTGCGATCCCAGGAGAAGTTGCGGGCGTGCTGCTCGGCCCCCCGGGCCAGGGCAGCGCGACGGGCCCGGTCGGGCAGCAGGCGGCGCAGCGCCAGAGCCCAGTCCACCGGGTCGTGCCCGTCGATCAGCACCCCGCTCACCTGGTCCCGCACGGCCGTGACCAGCCCACCCACGGCGGCCGCCAGCACCGGCGTACCGCAGGCCTGCGCCTCCAGCGCGACCAGCCCGAACGATTCGTTGTGCGACGGCACCGCGACCAGATCGGCGGCCCGGTACAACGCCGGCAGGTCGTCGCCGGTACGCGGCGGCAGGAACCGCACCCGGTCGGTGACCCCGAGCGTGGCGGCCAGCTCGATCAGCGCGGTCGGCCGGTCCAGCCCACTGCCGCTGGGGCCACCGCAGATCACCACGGTCACCTGAGCGGCCAGCGCCGGATCGCGCTGCCGCAGCGCGGCGACCGCCCGGATCAGCACGTCGGGAGCCTTGAGCGGCTGCACCCGACCGACGAACGCCACCACGTACCCCTCGACCGGCAGGCCCAGCCGGCGACGAGCGTCGCGGGTCGCCGCGGACCGCTCACCCGGCGCGGGCCGGAAGCGGTCCAGGTCCACACCCGGCTGCACCACCGTGACGCGGCCGGGGTCGGCGTCGTACCGGTCGACCAGGTCGGCGGCCTCCACGCGGGTGTTGGCGACCAGCCGGTCCGCCTCCGCGACCACCTGCTCCTCGCCGATCACGCGGGCCTTGGGCTCCGGCCGGTCGCCGGCCGCGAGCTGAGCGTTCTTGACCTTCGCGAGGGTGTGCGCGGTGTGCACCAGCGGCACCCCCCAGCGCTCCTTGGCCAGCCAGCCAACCTGCCCGGAGAGCCAGTAGTGCGAGTGGATCAGATCGTAGTGGCCGGGCGGACGGGACGCCTCGGCCCGCAGCACCCCGGCCGTGAAGGCGCAGAGCTGACCCGGCAGCTCCTCCTTGGTCAGCCCTTCCAGCGGCCCGGAGGTGATGTGCCGGACCTGCACGCCGGGCGCCATCTCGACCACCGGGGGCAAATCGCCGGAGGTGGCCCGGGTGAAGATCTCCACCTCGACGTTGGCCTCGGCCAGCCGCCGGGCGACCTCCAGGATGTAGACGTTCATCCCACCGGCATCACCCGTGCCGGGCTGGTGCAGCGGGGACGTGTGCACCGACAGGGTGGCGATGCGGCGTGGCTGGGGCCACGGTCGGGCACCTCGCTGACGACCGACGCCGGTGTGCATTTCCGCCACGTCCGCTCCTTTGTCACGGTTGATGTCGTCTCGCACGACCGGCGCTTCTCGGTCAACCTGTACGCCGGATGTCATCTTCCCCATCGGGCTACGGAAATGCGTCAGCGCGGCCGGCCGGGGTGACCGACCTCATCACCGCGCCCGCACCGACGCGGCCCGCACGCCCGGTCGGGATCGGCCGCCCGGTGCGGGTGACAATGACCCGATGACCTCTGTCGCCATCGTCACCGGAGCGTCCAGCGGGATCGGCGCGGCAACCGCCCGCCGACTCGCCGCCGAGGGTTTCCACGTACTCGCCGCCGCCCGCCGCGCCGACCGGCTCGCCGACCTCGTCACCGAGATCACCGCCGCCGGCGGCCAGGCCACCGCGGTGACCTGCGACGTCACCTCGGACGAGTCGGTCGCCGCCCTCGCCGAGGCCGCCGCGCAGGCACCCGGACCGGTCACCCTGCTGGTCAACAACGCCGGCGGGGCACGCGGACTGGACCCGGTGGAGTCCGGCTCGATCGGCGACTGGCAGTGGATGTACGACGTGAACGTGCTCGGCACGCTGCGGGTCACCCAGGCGCTGCTACCAGCGCTGGAGGCGTCCGGCGCCGGCACCATCGTGGTGGTCTCCTCCACCGCCGGCCTGACCGTCTACGAGGGCGGAGGCGGGTACACCGCCGCGAAGCACGCGCAGACCGCCATCGCCGGCACGCTCCGGCTGGAGCTGTGCGGGCGACCGCTGCGGGTCATCGAGATCGACCCGGGCATGGTGAAGACCGACGAGTTCGGGCTGGTCCGCTTCGACGGCGACGCCGACCGGGCCGCCGCCGTCTACGCCGGGGTGCCCGACCCGCTGGTCGCCGACGACGTGGCCGACTGCATCGCCTGGTGCGCCACCCGTCCCCAGCACGTCAACGTGGATCGGCTGGTGGTGCGGCCACGGGCGCAGGCAGCCCAGCACAAGGTGCACCGAATCGGCCAGTGACGCCAGCATGAGCGGGGCAGCCCGGCACCGGCCGCTCGGCGTCGTCACGCGGGGCACCACCAACCCGAACCGGCTCCGTCGGGTGGACAACTGGATCGTCGCCACCTGCGCCGACCGGCTGGTGGCGGCGGCCGACCCGCTGGTGGTCGACCTCGGCTACGGCGCGACCCCGGTGACCGCGGTGGAGCTGCGGGCCCGGCTGGCCGCGGCGGTACGCCCCGACGTACGGCTGGTCGGGCTGGAGATCGACCCGGCGCGGGTGGCGGCCGCGGCACCGGCCGCCGACCCACCCGGGCTGACCTTCGCCCGCGGCGGGTTCGAACTGGCCGGGCTCCGGCCGGTCCTGGTCCGCGCGTTCAACGTGCTACGCCAGTACGACGAGAGCGAGGTCGCCGACGCCTGGCGGACGATGACCGCCGCGCTCGCCCCCGGCGGCGTGCTGGTCGAGGGCACCTGCGACGAGCTGGGTCGGCTCGCCAGCTGGCTGCTGATCGACGCGGACGGCCCCCGGACGCTGACCCTGGCCGCGAAACTCACCACGCTGGGCAGCCCCGCCGAGCTGGCCGAGCGGCTGCCCAAGGCGCTGATCCACCGCAACGTCCCCGGTGAACCGGTCCACGACCTGATCCGGGCCCTCGACGGCGCCTGGCAGACCGCCGCCCCGTACGCCACCTTCGGTCCCCGCCAACGCTGGCTCAGGGCGGTCACCCACCTGAAGAACACCGGCTGGCCCGTCCTGGCAACCCCCACCCGCTGGCGCCAGGGC
>NZ_WBKR01000054.1 GCF_008868155.1 Micromonospora sp. ALFpr18c | reverse complement strand
CCCGCCCCGCCCGCCTGCTCGGTCGATCGAGGCCGAGCCGGATCGACCCGCACACCGCCGGACCGGTCCACCACCAGACCGGCCGCTTCGGCCCGGGCGACCGCCTCGACGAGCCGCGCCTTCGCCACCACGAGGCGAGCGGCCAGCTCCGCCAGCACCTGATCGGTCTCGATCAACACGGGCGCGACCGAGGTCAGCTCACCGCGCAGACCACCCAGCCGGGCGTCGGCCGCCGTGGCCGCCGCCCCGGACCAACCGCTCCGCAGCCGCCCGGCGGCCTCGGCCAGCTCGGCGGCACGCCTGTCGACCGGCCCGGTCAACCCCGCCCAGGCCATTCCGGCGACCCGCCAACCGCCCGGGTCGGCGGCCCAGAGCTGCCGGTAGCCGACGGCGGTCATCGCGGCAGCGCGGCGAACCGACCGGCGGCGCGGTCGTCCACCGACTCGTACGCCTCCGCCGCCGCCCGCACCCCGCCCGAGGCCGCCGCCACCAGCGCGCCCAGCCGGCCGAACCAGGCCTGCCCGGCCGCCTCCAGCTCGACCAGGGACGCGGCGGCCCGCCAACCGGGCGCCGCCACCAGCAGACCGGGCACCCCGGACAGGCCCAACGCCAACCGGTGCGCCTCGCCGTCGAGCGCCGCGGCCACCACCCGCAACGACTCCGGCTGAACGGCGAACGGCTCCTCGGTCATGACCCACCCCCACAGATCGGCATCGACGCGCTGACGCTAGGCGGGTGCCGGGCGGCCGGAGGTGCCCTGTGGACAGCGGCGGCGGTCGTACCCCCGGGCCTGTCCACAGGCGTTGCCCACGGCGGGCCCGACGGCTAATCTGCCGCCCTCGCCGCCGGTAGGGTGAAGTGGTGATCGTCGCTGTCGGCATCGACGTCGTCCTGGTCGACCGGTTCGCCCGGGCCCTGGCACGGACGCCGCTGCTCGCCGACCGGCTCTTCACCCGGGCCGAGCGGTCCACCCGCTCCGGGCACCCGCGCTCACCGGAGTCGCTGGCCGCCCGCTTCGCCGCCAAGGAGGCCGTCGCCAAGGCGCTCGGCGCCCCGGCGGGGCTCAACTGGCACGACTGCGAGATCGTGCCCGACCCGGACGGGCGCCCCTGGCTGACCGTCTCCGGCACGGTCGCGGCGGCGGCCGACGAACGCGGGGTCAACCACTGGCATCTCTCGCTGTCGCACGACGGCGGGATCGCGTCGGCGATGGTGGTCGCGGAACGGTGACGTCGACCGGGCGGGCCGACCGGCTCGTCCGCGCACGGAATGGGACACGGTGGTATGAGACCGGTGTGGCGGGTGGCCGACGTACGGGCGGCCGAGGCGGGACTGATGGGCACGCTGCCGGAGGGCACGCTGATGCAGCGGGCCGCCGCCGGGCTGGCTCGCCGGGCCGCGTTGCTGCTCGCCGAGCGGGGCGGCGTGTACGGCGGCCGGGCGCTGCTGCTGGTCGGCTCCGGCGACAACGGCGGAGACGCGCTCTACGCCGGTGCGCGGCTGGCCCGCCGGGGCGTCGAGGTGTCCGCCCTGCTGCTCACCCCCGGGCGGGCGCACGCGGCCGGGATGGCGGCCCTGCGCGCCGCCGGCGGCCGGCTGGTGGACGGCCCGACCGACCCGGTCGACGTCGTCCTCGACGGCATCGTCGGAATCGGCGGCACCGGCGGGCTGCGGGCGAACGCCGACGACGTGGCCCAGCGCCTCGGCGAGCTGCGTGGCCGCGACGGCGGCCGGGCCACCGTGCTGGCGGTCGACGTCCCCAGCGGCGTGGCGGTGGACACCGGCCACGTGCCGCTGTCCGCGTCCGGCCGGCCCACCGCGGTCCGCGCCGACGTGACGGTGGCCTTCGGCGCGCTGAAACCCGCCCTGGTGGTCGGGCCGGCCGCCGCCCTCGCCGGCCAGGTGGAGCTGGTCGACATCGGGCTGCGGCCATGGCTGCGCGGCACCCCCGCGCTGCGGGTCACCGAGTGGTCCGACCTGGTCAGCTGGTGGCCGCGGCTGGGCCCGTCGTCGGAGAAGTACACCCGGGGCGTGGTCGGCGTCGCGACCGGCTCGGCGACGTACCCGGGCGCGGCGGTCCTCTCCGTCGGCGGGGCTCTCGCGGGGCCGACCGGCCTGGTCCGTTACGCCGGCGGCGCCCGGGCCGAGGTGCTGCACCAGCACCCGTCGGTGATCGCCACCGGCCGGGTCGCCGAGGCGGGTCGGGTGCAGGCGTGGGTGTGCGGCTCCGGGCTGGGCACCGGTGAGGACGCGGCGGCGGAGCTGCGGGCCGTCCTGTCCGCGCCGGTGCCGGCGGTGCTCGACGCCGACGCGCTGACCCTGCTGGTGGACGGCTCACTCGCCGACCGGCTGCGCGGCCGGGACGCGCCCATCGTGGTCACGCCGCACGACCGGGAGTTCACCCGACTCTGCGGGGAGGAGCCGGGCGCCGACCGGGTCGGCTCCGCGCTGCGGCTGGCCGCCTGGATGAACGCCGTGGTGCTGCTCAAGGGGGACCGCACGGTGATCGGCACGCCGGACGGTCGGGCGTACGTCAACCCGACCGGCACCCCGGCGCTGGCCACCGGTGGCACCGGCGACGTGCTGGCCGGGCTGCTCGGTTCGCTGCTGGCGTCCGGGTTGCCCGCCGAGCAGGCGGCGGCCTCGGCCGCGTACCTGCACGGGCTGGCCGGCCGGGAGGCGGGCCGGGGTGGGCCGGTGACCGCGCCCGACGTGGCGACGGCACTTCGCCCGGTCGTCGCCCGGCTGGGCTGAACGTCACCGTTGCGGGCACGGCGACCGGATCAACCGCCCCGCCGTGCGTCGCCGCCCGCGGTGATCACAGCGGAAAGTAGGCTGGGCGCATGTGGCAGGCCGAGGTACGCGTCGATCTTGACGCGATCCGTGAGAACGTGAGCCGGCTCCGTTCCGGCACGACCGCCGAGTTGATGGCGGTGGTGAAGGCCGACGGGTACGGCCACGGCATGCTTCCGGCCGCCCGGGCCGCCCTCGACGCCGGTGCGGACTGGCTGGGGGTCTGCACCCTCGACGAGGCGCTCACGCTGCGCCGGGCCGGGGTCACCGCGCCGGTGCTCGCCTGGCTGCTCGCCCCCGGATTGCCGCTGCACGAGGGCGTCCGCGCCGGGGTCGACCTCGCCGCGGCCAGCCTCTCGCAACTGGACGAGATGATCGAGGCGAGCCGGCTCGCCGAGCGCCCCGCCCGGTTGCACCTGAAGATCGACACCGGGCTGTCCCGGGGTGGGGCGACCGTCGCCGACTGGCCAGCCCTGCTGGAGGCCGCCGCGAAGGCCCAGGCCGACGGCCTGGTCGAGGTGGTCGGCGTGTGGAGCCACTTCGTGTACGCGGACATGCCCGGCCACCCGACCACCGATCGCCAGTTGGCCGTCTTCCACGAGGGGCTGGCCATGGTCGAACGGGCCGGGCTGCGCCCCCGCTGGCGGCACCTGGCCAACTCGGCGGCCACCCTGACCCGCCCGGACACCCACTTCGACCTGGTCCGCCCCGGGCTGGCCATCTACGGGCTCTCCCCGGTGGCCGGCGAGACGTACGGGCTGCGGCCGGCGATGACCGCCCGCGCCCGGGTAGTGCTCACCAAGCGGGTGCCCGCCGGCACCGGTGTCTCCTACGGGCACACCTACACCACGGAGACCGACGCGAACCTGGCCGTGGTGCCGCTCGGGTACGCCGACGGGGTGCCCCGGCACGCGTCCAACAGCGGTCCCGTCCAGCTCGCCGGCAAGCGACGGACCATCTCCGGACGGGTCTGCATGGACCAGTTCGTGCTCGACTGCGGCGACGACCCGGTGGCCGACGGCGACGTGGCGACGCTCTTCGGCAGCGGCGCCGACGGAGAGCCGACCGCCGACGACTGGGCCGAGGCGGTCGGCACGATCAACTACGAGATCGTCACCCGGTTCGGGGGGACGCGGGTGCCGCGCGTCTACGACGGCGAGCGGGCATGAGCCCGTACCGCATCCCGCGTCCGCGGACCGCGGCCGGTCGGGTCGCGGGGATCGTCGGCGCCGCGGTCGGCGTCGCGGCGGCCGGCCTGGCCGCCGGGGTCGCGACCGAACGCACGCTGGTCCGCCGGCTCAAGGCCGACCCGGCCGACCGCTACGCGCACGAGACGTTCGGCGAGCAGCGGTACGACGAGGCGTTCCGGCTGGAGTTGCCGGACGGTACGGACATCCACGTCGAGGTGGTCGAGCCGACCCGGCCGGTGCCCGGGCACCCGACGGTGGTGCTGGTGCACGGCTTCTGCCTGGACATGGGGACGTTCCACTTCCAGCGCCAGATGCTGGCCGCGCGCGGTGACTACCGGGTCGTCGCGTACGACCAGCCCGGCCACGGCCGGTCCGGCCGTCTGGAGACCGGGGAGTACGACCTCGCGGTGCTCGGCCGCACACTGCGTGACGTGATCGACCGGACCGCCCCGGAGGGGCCACTGGTGCTGGTCGGGCACTCGATGGGCGGCATGACGATCATGGCGTTCGCCGAGTCGTTCCCGGAGCTGTTCGGCGACCGGGTGGTGGGCACGGTGCTGATGGCCACCTCGGGCGGTCTGATCGCGGAGACCAAGCTGGTCGCGCCGGCGCTGCTCGGCCGGGTCGGCGGCCCGGTGCTGTACATGGTCAGCAACGCCACCCGCTACGGCGGACCGGTGATCGACAAGGCCCGCAAGTCGACGTCGAACGTCGCCTGGCTGTTGACCCGCAAGTACGGCTTCGGCACCCGTAAACCGAGCCCGTCGCTGGTGTCCTACGTGGAGACGATGAACTCCCGGACGTCGGCCGACACGGTGACCCGCTATCTGCGGACTCTCGCCACCCACTCGCGCTTCCCGGCGCTCGCGGCGCTGGCCGCGACGCCGGTGCTGGTGGTGGTCGGCGACAAGGACATGATCACTCCGGTGACCCACTCCGAGGAGATCGTCCGGCGGTTGCCGCACGCCGAGTTCGTGAAGATCGAGGACAGCGGGCACGTGGTGATGTTGGAGCACGCCGACGAGGTCAACGCCGCGCTGGCGCGGTTTCTCGAGTCATTGCAGAGCGTGGAGGAACGGTGAGTCACGTCGTCAAGCTGCCGACCGTCGAGGACACCCGGGATTTCGGTCGCCGGTTGGCCGGGCTGCTGCGGGCCGGTGATCTGGTGCTGCTGACGGGTCCGCTGGGTGCCGGCAAGACCGCCCTCACACAGGGCATCGGTGCCGGGCTCGGTGTCCTCGGCGACATCACCTCGCCGACCTTCGTGATCGCCCGGCTGCACCGGCCCGATCCGGCACGGGGCGGCCGGGTGGCTCTGGTGCACGCCGACGCGTACCGGCTGGGTGACGCCTCCGACCCGCGCGCCGAGATCGACGACCTCGACCTGGACGCCTCGGTGGACGACTCGGTGACCGTGGTGGAGTGGGGCGAGGGCCTGGTGGAGCAGCTGGTGGACGCCCACCTGCGGGTCCGCATCGACCGCCGTGACGACGACACCCGGATCGTCGAGCTGGACCCGGTGGGTGGAGACTGGGCGCGTCGATTGGACGACCTGAGAGGTTCCTGATGCCCGACGACACCCCCGCCCTGGATCTGCTGGCTCTGCTGCCGGAGCAGTGGCGTGCCGTGCTCACCCCGCACCTCGACCCGGAGCGCACCGCCGCGCTGGCCGAGTTCGTCGCCCGGGAATATGCGACGCAGACCGTCTTCCCGCCGCTGGAGGACCTGTTCTCGGCATATCGGCTCTGCCCGCCGCAGGCCACTCGGGTGCTGATCCTCGGGCAGGATCCCTACCACCGGGCCGGGCAGGCGCACGGGCTGAGCTTCAGCGTCCGCGAGGGCGTCTCGGTGCCGCCGTCGTTGCGTAACGTCTTCAAGGAGTTGGGCGAGGACGTCGGCGTGCCCAAGCCGCGCAGCGGCAACCTCGACGGCTGGGCCGCCCAGGGTGTGCTGCTGCTCAACGCGGTGCTGACGGTCCGCCGGGCCACCCCGGGCTCGCACGCAAACGCCGGCTGGGAAGAGTTCACCGATGCCACCATCCGGGCGCTGGACGCGTCGCCGCAGCGGGTGGTCTTCCTGCTCTGGGGCGGGTACGCCCGTAAGAAGGCCGCCCTGGTCACCAACCCGCAGCACGTGGTGCTGGAGGCCGGTCACCCCAGCCCGATGAACCCGCGCGGTTTCCTCGGCAGCCGCCCGTTCAGCGCCGCCAACAAGGCTCTCGCCGACGCCGGTCTGCCCACCGTCGACTGGGAACGCACCGCCGGCTGACCAGGCCGGCCGCCCCGGTCAGCCGGCCGGTGGGTCAACCCCCGCTGGCCGACTGCCGGGCCCGGTAGCGGCGCAGCAGCGTTTCGAATCCTGCCATCGCACGGCGATCTCCAGCGCGTCGACCGGCACCGGCGCGCCCTGCAGCAGTGCCGCGGTGCAACCGGTGATCACCTGCGGGAAGTCGGTGAGTCGGTCCAACGTCCGATCCAGGTCCAGCTCGTTGATCCGCTCGGCGATCGGCCGGGCGGCCAGGTCGTCGATCCGGGCGTCGAGGTGCGCGTCCAGCGGCTCCACGGCGACGACCAACTGCACGTCCATGGCGGCGAGTAACCGCTCCAGCACGGGGATGGTCGGTGCGCGTTCGCCGCGTTCGATCCGGGCCACCGCCGCCTGGCTGACCTCGGCGAGCTGAGCCAACTGACGCTGGCTCAGCTCGCGCCGGTGTCGTTGGTGTCGCACCGCGGTGCCGATGAGAGTGACGAGACGAGTCGATGGCATCCCGGCATGGTCGACCAGGTCGCCGTGTCCGCGGTACCTCTGCGGCGGATTGACGACTCGCCGCGCGCCACCCTGTTGGCCGGCGATCGTCGCGGGTTGACTGCCGGCCGACCAGGTGTGTCCCAGTGAGCGTGATGCCTGTGAGTCATCTTGATGACTCACAGGCATCACGCTCAAAGAAGGACTCGGTGCCGCTCAGCGCCCGCCGGGGGGACGAAGGTGGCACGGCCGGGCCGTGCGGCGGGGCGGGGCGTGACCGGGGGCGGTGGCCGGGCCGCTAGGCTGGCTTACCGTGCTCGTACTCGTGGTGGACAGCTCGACCCCTGCGGTGACCGCCGCGCTGGTGGAGGTCTCGGCGGACGGTGTCGCGTCCCGGGCGCACCGGTGCACGGTCGATGCCCGTGCGCACGGCGAACTGCTGGCGCCCCAGGTCGACGCGGTGCTCGCCGACGTCGACGCGCGCCCGCGTGACCTGACCGCCATCGTCGCCGGGCTCGGCCCGGGGCCGTTCACCGGGCTGCGGGTCGGCCTGGTCACCGCCGCCACGATGGGTCAGGTGCTCGGCATCCCCACGTACGGTGTCTGCTCGCTGGACGCCATCGGCTACCCGGCGGCGTCCGGCGAGCCGGTGCTGGCCGCCAGCGACGCCCGCCGCAAGGAGCTCTACTGGGCCGTCTACGACGGTGCCGGCCAGCGCATCGTCGGACCGGAGGTCTCCACGCCCGTGGTGGCGGCGGCCCGGGCCCGCGAGCTGGGCGCGCTGGTCGCGGTCGGTGACGGCGCGCACCGGTACGCCGATGTCCTGGACCTGCCGGTCCGGGTGGAGCCGCGCTACCCGGACGCCACCGTGCTGGCGCTGCTCGCCGCCGAGCGGATCCGGGCCGGCGCACCCGGTGAGCGGCTCACCCCGCTCTACCTGCGCCGCCCGGACGCCGTGGCGGCCACCGGCCGCAAACCGGTCCTGCCGTGACGGCCGTGCGGCTGGGGGCGTTCCGCTGGTGGCACGTCGATGAGGTGCTGCCGATCGAGGCGGACCTCTTCGGTGCCGGACAGTGGTCCCCGGCCATGTTCTGGAACGAGCTGGCCAGCCGCCACTACTACCGGGTCGCCACCGACGACGGCGGCGCCGTGCTCGGCTACGCCGGGCTCGCCGGAGCCCCACCGGACGAGGTGTGGGTGCAGGTCATCGCCGTCCGGCGGGACGCCCAACGGCGCGGCATCGGACGCGTCCTCCTGGAAGACCTGCTCGCCGAGGCGAACCGACGCGGTGCCCGCAGCACCCTGCTGGAGGTCGCCGTGGACAACGTGGCCGCCCAGCGGCTCTACGCGACGTACGGGTTCGAGCCGATCGGGGTACGACGCGGCTACTACCAACCGAGCAACACCGACGCGCTGGTCATGCAGCGTGACGCCGAGCTGACCGGGGACGGACCACACGACCATGGCTGACGAACCGCTGATCCTGGGCATCGAGACCTCCTGCGACGAGACCGGCGTCGGCATCGTCCGGGGGCACACCCTGCTGGCCGACGCGCTCGCCTCCAGCGTCGAGGAGCACGCCCGGTTCGGAGGCGTGGTGCCCGAGGTGGCCAGCCGCGCGCACCTGGAGGCCATCGTGCCGACCATGCAGCGGGCGTTGACCGACGCCGGTGTCACCCTGGCCGACATCGACGCGATCGCGGTCACCTCCGGCCCCGGGCTGGCCGGCGCGCTGCTGGTCGGCGTCGCCGCCGCCAAGGGGTACGCGCTCGCCGCCGAGAAGCCCGTGTACGGCGTCAACCACCTGGCCGCGCACGTCGCGGTGGACACCCTGGAGCACGGCCCGCTGCCGGAACCCGCCATCGCTCTGCTGGTGTCCGGCGGGCACTCGTCGCTCCTGCTCGTCGACGACCTGGCCCGGGGCGTCACCCCGCTGGGCGCCACCATCGACGACGCGGCCGGTGAGGCGTTCGACAAGGTCGCCCGGCTGCTCGGGCTGCCGTTCCCGGGTGGCCCGCCCATCGACCGGGAGGCGCGCGCCGGCGACGCCGCCTCGATCGCCTTCCCGCGCGGTCTCACCGCCGCCAAGGATCTCGCGGCGCACCGGTACGACTTCTCGTTCTCCGGCCTCAAGACGGCGGTGGCCCGCTGGGTCGAAGCGCGGCAGCGCGCCGGCGAGCCGGTGCCGGTGGCCGACGTGGCCGCGTCCTTCCAGGAGGCGGTGTGTGACGTGTTGACCACGAAGGCGCTCGCCGCCTGCCGCGCACAGGGCATCGAGACCCTGGTGATCGGCGGGGGAGTGGCCGCGAACTCGCGGCTGCGGGCGCTGGCCGAGCAGCGGGCCGAGAAGTACGGCATCCGGGTCCGGGTGCCCCGGCCGAAGCTGTGCACCGACAACGGGGCGATGGTGGCGGCGCTCGGCTCGCACCTGGTCGCCGCCGGGGTCGCGCCGAGCCGGCTGGACCTGCCGGCCGACTCCGCGCTGCCGCTGACCACCGTCAGCGTGTGACGGGGGCGACGGACATGATCGTGCGGATGTGGGAGGCGCGTGCGGAGGCGTACGGCGTCGCCGACCTGATCACCTGGGTGTGCGACACGGCTCTGCCCGAGGTGGAACACGACCCGCTGCACGTGTCCAGCGAGGTCTTCTCCTCCACCGACCACCGGGTGGTGGTCATCTCCAAGTGGCGCAGCAATCCGCGCCCACTGCCCGATCCGCCCGCCCTGTTGGTGGCCCGCGCCCCGCGCTCCTGGGACTTCACCCAGGTCGACCGCTGACCCGGGCCACCGACAAGGCGGTCAGCTGCGGCGCAGCATCCGGTAGGTGGCGATCCCGCCGGTGCCCAGCGCGGCGAGGAAGACCAGCCAGACGACGGTGCTGCTGACCCCGACCTGCGGGCCGGTGTTCGCCGCGGCGGCGGCCAGCAGCCCGTCCTGGCCGGGGGCGGGCAGCGCGGCCGGTGGCAGCTCCGGCCAGCGGACCAGCCCGGTGCTCTCCAGCATCTGCATGTGGTGCTGGACGAACGCGTTGGCGTCCTCGCAGAGCTTACGGACGGTGGCGTCGCGGGTGCTGGCCCGTACCGCGCCGATCACCGGGAAGATCTTGCCGTGGGCCACCCGCAGGCGGGTCACGAAGATCTGGTCGAAGCGGGCGCCGGAGGCCTTCTGCATCTCCGCCAGCCAGCCCTTCTGCTCGGCCGTCGGCTCGGTGGGGATGGTCGCGCCCAGCTTGTTGGCCGCGTCCACGACGAGTTGGTCGAGCTTCTGGTGCTCGCCGGCGATGCCGGCGCCGATCTCCCGGACCTTCGCCGACTGTCCCTTCTCGGCGGCCATCTGACCGGCCGGCATCTCCCACAGCCCGGCCAGCCGGACCCCGTTGAGCAGGGTCATGTCGGCGGCGTTGAGCTGTTGCCCGGCGGGTGCGGCGACGGCCACGCCGGGCAGGACGCCCACCCCGGCGATGATCGCGATGAGCAGCATCGCCGCCCGGTGGGTCCGGTTGCCCAGCCGGCGACGGGCGGATCTGAGCGGTGCCATGTCTGCGGTGCCTCCTCGGTCCGGACCGAAACGCGTCGGGACCGGGCAGCCGTACCTGCCGGCTGCCCGCCCGCCCAGTGGTACGGACTGATCGTGCGATCAGTTCACCGGTCGGCGGCGCGGTTCAGCGGGTGACGGCGAGGAAGCCACCGAGCAGCAGCAGCGTGAGCGCGGCGACGGCGAAGAGCACCAGCAGCTCCCGCCGGCCGTGCCCGATCGTGGTCGCCCCGGTGGCCGGGTCGTCGGGCAGGGCCGGCAGGTCGCGGGTCAGCGCGGCCAGGTCACCGAGGGTACGGGCCGTCCACACCGCACCGACCCGGTCGGAAAACTCGTCCAGGGTGAGCCGACCGGCTGTGGTGTGCCGGTGCAACTCGGCGACCACCCGGTGGCGGTCGTCGTCGGAGGCGCGCAGCTCGACATCCACGCCGGACAGGGTACGCGGATCAGCCCACGTCGAGGGGGTCGGCGAGGAGCCGTTCGAAGGCCAGTTCGGCGGCGCCGATCAGAGGTGCGTCCTCGCCCAGCTTGGGGGTGCGCAGCCGGACGTGTTCCAGGCAGGCGCCGAGCGCGTTGGAGTTGAGCCGGCTGCGGATCTGGGCCGCCGCGGCGAGGTAGAGGTCCCGCATGGTGCCGCCGAAGATGACCATCTCCGGGTTGAAGACGTTCACCAGGTTGGCGACCCCGAAGCCGAGCCAGTCACCGGCCTGGCGGACGGCCGTCTGGGCGCGGGCGTCACCCCGGTCGGCGGCGTCGAAGACGGCCAGCAGCGCCTCGCGGCCCCGGGCGTCGGAGCGTCCCGCCGCGCGGAGCAGGCCGTGCTCGCCGATCTCGGTCTCCCAGCAGCCCCGGGCGCCGCACTCGCAGGGCATGCCGTCGCGGACCACCTTCATGTGGCCGACCTCGCCGCCGTACCCGCCGTGCCCGGTGAGCCGGCGACCACCGGCGATGATGCCGGCGCCGACACCGACATCGCCGTACAGGTAGATGACGTTGTCGCAGCCGGCCGCCACCCCCCGGGCGTGCTCGGCGAACGCGGCCACGTCGGCCACGTTGCCGACCGTGATCGGCACGTCGAGGCCCAGTTCGGTGCCGAGTGCCGCGCCGATCGGCTCGTCCACCCAGCCGGTGGTCGGGCCGAGCCGGACCAGGCCGTCCTCGCGGCGGACCATCCCGCAGACGGCGACACCGGCACCGACGCAGATCGCGTCGCCGGGCACCGCCTGCTGCATGTCCTTGACCGCGCCGGCCAGCAGCGGCGCGGCCTCGGCGGCCAGCAGGCCGCGCGGTCGGTCCAGCTCCCGGCGGTCCAGCACCGCGCCGCCCAGGCCGACCCGGGCGGCGCGCAGCCGGTCCACCTCGACGGAGTACGCGTACGCGTACACCCGGGCCGACTCGGGCCGGACGACCAGTGACGGCCGTCCGGCCCGGCCGGTCTCCTTCGGTGTTCCCTCGCTGACCAGGCCGACGCCGGCGAGGTCGGCGGTGAGCGCGCCGATGGTGCTGCGGTTCAGTCCCAGCGTGGTGGTGAGTTCGGCGCGGGTGGTCGCCCCGTGGACGTGTACGTGCCGGAGCAGGGCCCCGAGGTTCTGCCGCCGGACCTCGTCCTGGCTCGGTGCCGGGCGCATGGTGGTGCCCCTCCCCGCGGTCAGCGGGTGCCGGTGGCTGCCGCGCGGCGGCGGGAGAGCGCGTCGACGGTGGCGGCGAGCATGAGCACGACGCCGGTCACCACGTACTTGACTCCCGCGCTGTACCCCATCAGGCCCATTCCGTTTTCGATGACCGCGACCACCGCGCCGCCGAGGACGGCGTCGAGGACACGGCCCTTGCCACCGAAGAGGCTGGTGCCTCCGATCACCGCCGCGCCGACCGCGTAGAGCAGTACGTTACTGCCCCCGGTGTTCGGGTCGACCGAGTTGGCCCGGCTGGCCGCCACGATGCCACCGATCGCGGCCATGGACGAGCAGATCACGAAGACCGAGATCCGGATCCGGTCGATCCCGATGCCGGCCCGGCGTGCCGCTTCCCGGTTGCCGCCCACGGCGTAGATGTGCCGGCCGTAGCTGGTGCGTTGGAGCACGAAGGTCCAGATGACCAGCAGCACCGCGATGATCGGCACGACGATCGGCACACCCTTGAGCGAGACGACCAGTACGTTGCGGCTGCGCTCCAGGTTGAGGACGTACACCGCCGCTCCGAGGATGACGGCGAGCCCGCCGATCCGCAGCGCCACCACCGCGATCGGGTCGGTGATCAGACCGCGGGCCACCCGGTTGCGGTGGCGCAGCAGCTGCACCGTCCCGTAGCCGACGACCGCGAGGGCGGCCAGCGCCCAGCCGAGGGTGGGGGTGAGGTTGCGGTTGGCGATGGCGACGAGCACCTCGTCGCGGACGGAGATGTTGGTGCCGTCCTTGACGAGCATCAGCACGATGCCCTGGAAGGCGAGGAAGCCGGCGAGGGTGACCACGAAGGACGGAACGCCGATCTTCGCGACGAGCAGGCCGAGGGTGGTGCCGATGACCAGACCGGTGCCGACCGCGGCGAGCACGGCGACCCACCAGGGGTAGCCGAGTACGGTGACCACATTGGCCAGTACCGCCGCGCAGACCCCGCTGGCGAAGCCGGCAGAGAGGTCGATCTCGCCGAGCAGCAGCACGAAGACCAGGCCCATCGCGATCAGCGTGACCGCGGCACCCTGGGTGAAGAGGTTGGCGAAGTTACCGGCCGACAGGAACGACGACGGCCGCATGACCGCGAAGACCGTGCAGAGCACGATCAGGCCGAGGACGGCGGGGAGCGCGCCGACGTCGCCGCCGCGTACCCGGCTCAGGTAGGTGCGGACGTGGCTCCCGACGGTCGGCGCCGGTGTGACGGCCGCGGGGCCGTCCTTCCGCACGGCGGTGGTGGTCATCGGTGGCCTCCTGAGGTCGAGTCGGCCGGCTGCGGGCCGTTGCCGTTGCCGCCCGTACCCGGGTCGGTGGCGAGGCCGAGCCCGCCCGAGCGCCCGGCGGTGATCAGCTCGACCACCTGGGCGTGGGTGATGTCGGTGGTCTTCACCTGGGCGACCATCTGGCCGAGGTACAGCGCGGCGATGCGGTCGGAGACGGCGAAGACGTCGTTCATGTTGTGCGAGATGAGCACCACGGCGAGGCCGTTGTCGGCGAGGCGGCGGACCAGTTCGAGCACCTGGGCGGTCTGTGCCACGCCGAGCGCGGCGGTCGGCTCGTCAAGGATGACCAGCTTGCTGTTCCACAGCACGGCCTTGGCGATGGCCACGGTCTGACGCTGACCGCCGGAGAGGCTGGACACGTGTTGACGCAGTGAGGTGACGGTGCGGATGGAGAGCCCGGCCAGCGTCTCGGCGGCGAGTTGCTCCATGGTCGGCTCGTCGAGGACGATGCCGCTGCGCTTCTCCCGGCCGAGGAACATGTTCTGCACGATGTCCAGGTTGTCGCAGAGCGCGAGGTCCTGGTAGACGACCTCGATGCCGAGGGCGGCGGCGTCGCGGGGGCTGTTGATGTGGACCTGCTCACCGTTGAACAGGACCTCGCCGGCGTCGGTGGGGTAGATGCCGCTGATGCACTTGACCAGGGTCGACTTGCCGGCGCCGTTGTCGCCGACCAGCGCGGTCACTTCGCCCGGGTGGACGGTGAATGCGACGTCGCGGAGCACCTGGACGGGACCGAAGCTCTTGTCGATCCCGCGAAGTTCCAGCAGGGGGGTCGCGGACACGGGGGGTCTCCTTCGCAAGGGAGGTCGGGGCCCGTCCGGCGGGCGCCGCCCGGCACGGGAGTGGTGCTCCCGTGCCGGGCGGCGATGGTCGTCCCGGCGGGTACTGCGGCGTCGGTCAGCTGATGCCGGCTTCGGCGCAGAGCTTGGCGTACGTCCCGGTGCAGACCTGCTCCTTGGTCACGTAGCCGTCGGCGATGACGTCCTTGACGGTGTCCTTGTAGATGGCCTTCGGGGTGAGCAGCACCGAGGGGACGTCGCGGCCACCCTCCGGGTCCTTCACCGTCTGGCCGGTCTCCTTCTTCTCGCCCTTGGCGAGCGCGATGGCCAGGTCGGAAGCGGCCTTGGCCTCTTCCCGGACCGCCTTGTAGACGGTCATGCACTGGTCACCGACGAGGATGTTCTGCAGGCCCTCGACGCTGGCGTCCTGCCCGGTCACCGGCACCTTGCCGTTGAGCTTGTTCTTCTTGAGGATCGAGATGGCCGCGTTGCCGAGACCGTCGTTGGCCGACAGCACACCGTCGATCTTGCCGTTGGCCTTGGTGAGCTGCTGCTCGAAGATCGTGGCGGCCTGGGCGTTGTCCCACGCCGGAACCGCGTCCTCGGGGCCCTTGACGTATTCCTTGGAGTCGAACTTCGGCTTGAGCACCGAGTCGTAGCCGGCCTTGAACAGGGTGGCGTTGTTGTCGGTGGGGGAGCCGTTGAGGTACGCCACGACCGGGTTCTTGACACCCTTCTCGGTCAGGCACTTCGTCAGCCCCTCGCCCTGCAGCTTGCCGACGGTCTCGTTGTCGAAGCTGACGTAGTACTGGGCGGAGCCGCCGAGGGTGAGCCGGTCGTAGTCGATGGTGGCGACACCCTGCGACTTGGCCTTGTCGAGCACGGCCTTGCCGGTGCCGGAGTCCAGGTTGACGATCATCAGGGCGGTGACGCCGCCGGTGATCATCTGGTCGGCGATGGTCTGGAAGGCGGTCTTGTCGTTCTGGGCGTTCTGAATGTCGTACTGGACGCCGGCGGCCTTGAACGCCTCTTCCAGGAATCGACGGTCCGCGGTCTCCCAGCGGACGGAGGACTTGCTGTCCGGGAGGATCACGCCGATCTTGGGGGTCTTGGCCGAACCGGACGGGTCGTTGCTGGAGTCGTCGCCGCAGGCGGTCAAGGCGCCGGCCGTGAGCAGGCCCACGGCGGCGATGGTGAGGATCCCCTTACGCATGTGCAGGGTCCTTTCGGGGGTGGGGGAGGTGTTGTTTTGTTGTGTCCGGCAACGTATTTCGCGTCACACCAGCTCCACAAGACTGCGCAGGTGCCAAGTTTGTTGGGGGCGATAACAATTCAGCAACGCGACTGTTACTCCCCGGTCATCCCACCGGGGAGTCGACGTAACGACAGGTGTTAGCGCGTGTGCAACGGCGCGGTGCGCGCCTCGGTCAGCGCCACCAGATCCGCAGCGGCCAATTCGAGTTGCAGACCGCGTCGGCCTGCGGAGACGTAGATCGTCGGCAGGTCCAGTGCGGAGTCGTCGAGCACAGTGGGCAGTCGCCGGCGCTGCCCGAGCGGGCTGATCCCACCCCGCACGTAGCCGGTGGCCCGCTCGGCGACCACCCGGTCGGCCAGCGCGGCCCGCTTGCCGCCGACCGCCGCCGCGAGCGCCTTGAGGTCCAGTTCACCGCTGACCGGTACGACCGCCACGGTGAGTGCGCCGTCCACGTCGGTCACCAGCGTCTTGAACACCCGCTCCAGTGCCACGCCGAGCGCCGTCGCCACCAGCGCGCCGTAGTTCGGGGCGTCCGGCGCCACCCGGTACGGGTGGGTGCGATGCGCGATGCCACGCTTGACCAGTAGTGCCGTCGCCGGAGTGCCCTGTCCCGCCACGCCGACGACGCTAGTCGACCGGCCGGCCGATCAGTACGGTCGGCGCCCCGGCGACCCGGGTGAGCACCAGACTCGCCGCCTGGTCGCCGGTCAACCGCAGGTCCCGCCGGAGCTGCTCCGGGGTGAGTGCCGAGCCCCGCTTGAGGATCTCCACCCGACCCACCCGGCGGTCCCGCAGCAGCGTCCGCAGGCGCTTGAGCGAGAACGGCAGCACGTCGGTGATCTCCAGGCAGCGGGCGTACGGGGTGCGGGTCGGGTGCTCGGCGTAGAGGTAGGCGATGCTCGGGTCGCCCAGCGTGGCGTGCAGCTCGTCGGCCAGTTCGGCGACGAGGTGCGCGCGGACCACCGCCGGGTCGGGGTCGTAGAGGTAGCGGCCCACCGTCCCGACCGGCGCCTCGGTGGCACCTGAGCCGGTGAGCTGGTGGCGGCGGGTCTCGCCGCTCTCCTGGCGGTACAGGGTGGCGCGGCGGGGCACCTCCGCCAGCTCCCCGCACCAGAGCGCGGCCTCGACCAGGTCGCCGTCCACGCCGACCCACTCGGCCTCCGCGCCGGGCGGGATGAGCGAGTGGTCCAGGCCCGGCGCCACCTTCACCACGGTGCGCGGCACCCGCTCGGCCAACCCGGTCACGAAGTCCCAGGGTGGCGAGTAGGCGCGCGGGTCGAAGATCCGCCGCCCGGTGCCGGTCGTCCGGCGGGCCGGATCGCAGAAGACCCCGTCGACCCGGGTGACGTCGAACGCTGTGGCGTCGCCGCACTCGACCGTGAACAGGTCGGCCAGCCCCGCCGCGGCCGCGTTGGCGGCGGCCATCGCGGCGGTCACCGGGTCGGCCTCCACCCCGTACACCCGGATGCCGGCACGGGCCGCGGCCAGCGCGTCGGCGCCCAGGCCGCAGCCGAGGTCGGCGAGGGTGTGGACGCCGGCCGCTCGCAGCCGTTCGGCGCGGCGGTCCGCGACCACCCGGCGGGTGGCCTGCTCCAGTCCGGCCCGGGTGAGGAACATCCCGGCGGCACCCGGGCCGAACTTGCCGATCGCCCGGTGGCGCAGCTCGGCCTGGGTGAGCGCCGCCGCGGCCAGTGGCGGCGGCACCCCGGCCGCGCGCAGGGCCGACGCCGCGGTCAGCGGATCACCGCCGGCCAGCTCGGCCGCCGCCGCGAGCGCGGCCGACCCCTCGGGGGTACGCAGCGTCGCCAGCTGGTCGAGATCCACTCCGCCATTGTCCCGGGCGACCCGGAAATCCTGGCTGGCGGGGCGCGACGCGCTGGCACTCTCCTTGACGGAGTGCTAGCCACGGAATAACCTGCGATTAGCACTCTCACCCTGAGGGTGCCAGCTTCCGGGTCTCGCGACCCGGGTGCGCACGCCAGGCGGACCGGCACCCGCGACGACGGTCCCGCCCGGTGGCATGAGGCAGATTGACGCTGGTCAGCCCCGCTGGCCAGCAACGAAACCAGTACCCCAGGAGGGTATGCCCGTGACTACCGCGACCAAGGTTGCGATCAAGCCGCTCGAGGACCGCATCGTGGTCCAGGCGAACGAGGCTGAGACCACCACGGCGTCGGGCATCGTGATCCCCGACACCGCCAAGGAGAAGCCGCAGGAGGGCACCGTCCTCGCTGTGGGCCCGGGGCGCGTCGACGACAACGGCAACCGGGTTCCGGTTGACGTTCAGGTCGGCGACACCGTCCTCTACTCGAAGTACGGCGGCACCGAGGTCAAGTACGCCGGCGAGGAGTACCTGGTGCTCTCCGCCCGCGACGTCCTCGCGGTCATCGAGAAGTAAGCAACCGATCAGTGCCATTGCCCCGGTCCGGCTCGCCGGGCCGGGGCAATGACGCTTCGAAGGGACATTCATGGCGAAGATCCTGAGCTTCTCGGACGACGCCCGGCACCTGCTGGAGCACGGTGTCAACGCCCTCGCGGACGCGGTCAAGGTCACCCTCGGCCCGCGCGGGCGCAACGTCGTCCTGGACAAGAAATTCGGTGCGCCGACGATCACCAACGATGGTGTGACCATCGCCAAGGAGATCGAGCTCACCAACCCCTACGAGAACCTCGGCGCGCAGCTGGTCAAGGAGGTGGCGACCAAGACCAACGACGTCGCCGGCGACGGGACCACCACCGCGACCGTGCTGGCCCAGGCGATGGTCCGTGAGGGCCTGCGCAACGTGACCGCCGGAACCAACCCGGCCGGCCTCAAGCGGGGCATCGACGCGGCGGCCGCCAAGGTCTCCGAGGCGCTGCTCGGCCGGGCCGTCGAGGTCGCCGGCAAGGAGTCGATCGCGAACGTGGCGACGATCTCCGCGCAGGACGCCACCATCGGCGAGCTGATCGCCGAGGCGATGGAGCGGGTCGGCCGCGACGGTGTCATCACCGTCGAGGAGGGCTCGATGCTCACCACCGAGCTGGACGTGACCGAGGGTCTCCAGTTCGACAAGGGCTTCATCTCGCCGAACTTCGTCACCGACCTGGAGGGTCAGGAGTCCGTCCTCGAGGACGCGTACATCCTGGTCACCACCCAGAAGATCTCGGCGATCGAGGAACTGCTGCCGCTGCTGGAGAAGGTCCTGCAGAACAGCAAGCCCCTGCTGATCATCGCCGAGGACGTGGACGGTCAGGCGCTCTCCACCCTGGTGGTCAACTCGCTGCGCAAGACCCTCAAGGTCTGCGCCGTGAAGGCCCCGGGCTTCGGCGACCGGCGCAAGGCCATGCTGCAGGACATCGCGATCTCCACGGGCGCCGAGCTGGTCGCCCCGGAGCTGGGTTACAAGCTCGACCAGGTCGGCCTGGAGGTGCTCGGCACCGCCCGGCGCGTCGTGGTCGACAAGGAGAACACCACGATCGTCGACGGTGGCGGCCAGAAGACCGACGTCGCCGACCGGGTGGCCCAGATCCGCAAGGAGATCGAGGCCTCCGACTCCGACTGGGACCGGGAGAAGCTGGCCGAGCGGCTGGCGAAGCTCTCCGGCGGCATCGCCGTGATCAAGGTGGGTGCGGCGACCGAGGTCGAGATGAAGGAGCGCAAGCACCGCATCGAGGACGCCATCGCGGCGACCAAGGCCGCGGTCGAGGAGGGCACCGTGCCCGGCGGCGGCGCCGCCCTGGTGCAGATCCTCCCGGTGCTCGACGACGACCTGGGCTTCACCGGTGACGAGAAGGTCGGCGTCTCGGTCGTGCGCAAGGCGCTCGTCGAGCCGCTGCGCTGGATCGCGCAGAACGCCGGTCACGACGGCTACGTCGTCACCCAGAAGGTCGCCGACCTGAAGTGGGGCAACGGCCTCGACGCCGCCAAGGGCGAGTACGTCGACCTGGCCAAGGCCGGCATCATCGACCCGGTGAAGGTGACCCGCAACGCGGTCACCAACGCCGCCTCGATCGCCGGTCTGCTGCTCACCACGGAGAGCCTCGTGGTGGAGAAGCCGGAGCAGGCCGAGCCGGCCGCCGCCGGTGGGCACGGCCACGGCCACGGCCACCAGCACGGCCCGGGCTTCTGACCCGGTAGCGACACCCCCCGGGGCACACCGTCGTACGGCGGTGTGCCCCGGTCCGTCTTCGCCGGTCATTACCAAGCGCTGACGTCGTTGGCGACCCGGCGCGGTGATCGCGCACACTGGGCCGATGAGCACCACGTCACGGCGGTACGCCGCGCTGGCCGGAGTGACCGCTGCCGCCGTCGCGATCGGGATCGCCGAACCGGTGGCGGTGCTGACCGGCCCCCGGTCGGCGCCGCTGGTCGCGGTCGGCGGGGTGGTCGTCGACGCCGTCCCCGAGTCGGTCAAGCAGTTCGCCATCGACGTCTTCGGCACCGCCGACAAGATCGCCCTGCTGGTCGGTACGGCCGTGCTGCTCGGCGGCTTCGCCGCCCTGTTCGGAGTGCTGGCGGTGCGCCGGTTGGCCCTCGGTCTGGCCGGCATCGCGGCGTTCGGCGTCATCGGCGTGGCCGCCGCGCTGACCCGCCCCGGCGCGGACGTCCTCGACGCGCTGCCATCACTCGTCGGCGGCGGCCTCGGTGCCCTGGTGCTCTGGCTGTTCATCGCCGGCCCGTTCGAGCTGGACCCCTGGCCCTGGACCTCACCCGCGCCCCGGGTGGCCCCGGTGTCCCCGGCGGGTCCGGTGTCGCCGGCTGGCCCCTCGGGCCGTGACGGATTGCCGGTGCCGGTGACCCCTGCCGCGCCGGTGCCGGTTACTCCCGCCGCGCCGGTAGCGGTGAGCGCGGCCGACGGGGTCGACCCGGAGTCGCGTCGGCGGTTCCTCAGCGGTGCCGGGGCGCTGCTCGGCACCGCCGCCGTGGCCGGCCTGGGCGGGCGGTGGCTGGCTGGGCGGCGCGGGGTGTCGGCCGCCCGGGACGCGATCAGCCTGCCCGCGCCGGTCGCACCGGCACCCGCCGTGCCCGCCGGCGCGGACCTGTCGGTGACCCAGCTCGCGCCGTACGTCACCCCGAACTTCGGGTTCTACCGGATCGACACCGCCCTGGTGGTGCCCCAGGTGGACCCCGACACCTGGCGGCTGCGGATCCACGGCCGGGTCCGTACCGAGCGCACCTACAGCTACGCCGACCTGCTGGCCCGGCCGCTGGTCGAGCGGTACGTCACGCTGGCCTGCGTCTCCAACGAGGTCGGGGGCGACCTGATCGGCAACGCGCGCTGGCTCGGCGTACCCCTGCGGGAACTGCTCGACGAGGTCGAGCCGGAGGACGGCGCCGACCAGGTCGTCGGCCGGTCGGTCGACGGCTGGACCTGTGGCACCCCCACCGCCGCGCTGCGCGACGGGCGGGACGCCCTGCTGGCGATCGGCATGAACGGGGAGCCGCTGCCGGTGGAGCACGGCTTCCCGGTCCGGATGGTGGTGCCCGGCCTCTACGGTTACGTGTCGGCCTGCAAGTGGGTGACCGAGCTGGAGCTGACCCGGTTCGCCGACTTCGACGCGTACTGGGTGCCGCGGGGCTGGTCCGCCCAGGGACCGATCAAGACCCAGTCGCGAATCGACGCGCCGCGCGCCCGCAACCGACTGACCGCCGGCCCGGTCACCGTGGCCGGGGTGGCCTGGGCGCAGCACCGGGGCATCCGCCGGGTCGAGGTACGCGTCGACGGCGGCGCCTGGCAGGAGGCGGAGCTGGCCCCGACGGTGTCGGTGGACACCTGGGTGCAGTGGTCGTGGCGCTGGGACGCGACGCCGGGCGAGCACCGGCTCCAGGTCCGGGCCACCGACGCGACGGGTGAGACGCAGACCGAGCGTACGCAGGGCGTCGCCCCGGACGGCGCCACCGGCTGGCACACCGTCACGGTCAACGTCCGCTGACCCCGCCCGCATGACGCGGAAACCGCGCCCCGGTGGGGGCGCGGTTCGCGGTGCTGGGAAGAGTCGGGTCAGGCGACGTTGCGTTGGGCGGGGACGGTCGACTTGTGCGGGCGGCCCAGTCGGGCCTCCAGTCGGGCCACGTCCACCCGGGCGTGCCGGCGGTCCGCCAGGTCCTCCCAGCCGACGGCGAGCAGCCGCAGCCGCTCCGACTCGCTGAAGCCACCCCACACGCCGTACGGCTCGCGGACCGACAGCGCGTGCGCGGCGCACTCGGCGCGAACGGGGCAGGCCCGGCACACCGCCTTGGCGGAGGACTCCCGACGCAGTCGGGAGGAGCCCCGCTCACCGTCGGGGTGGAAGAACTGGGCGCTGTCCCGCCCTCGACAGGCACCGAGCCGCTGCCAGTCCCACAGATCGACGATGGGTCCGGGCAGTCTACGTACGTTCGACATCAGCACCCCTCCTCCCGCGCGGCACCGCGAGATCCTTGTGGCCGGCTTCCGGGCGGCGGGCCGCGCAGGCGCACCGTTCCCGGCCTGGCCCTCCCGGTACCCGGGCCGTCGCCGACTCACACGTGTGTGATCGAAAACGGCCTCCAAGTTGCGGCTTTTGCCCCATCTGTCGGAAAAGTTCGAAGGATTGCCGGGAACCTCCTCCCCAGCCGACCCCGTCATGGTCTGCTCGTTGGCGGAGAGGAGACCACAGTGCGTACCGTTCTCGTGTGCGTTCGGACACCACTCGCCGCCCAGCACCTGACTTCTGCTGCCGCGCGACTGGGTTTGTCCGCGATCGTTCGTACCGCCGTCTCCGATCCCGAGGTGATGTTGCGGCTCGCTGAGCGACCGGCCGACGTGGTGCTGGCCGACACGGCCCTGACGCGGCCGGACAGCGCCGGCTTCGTCCGCCGGGTGCTGGCCCGCGCGCCGCAGGCCGCGGTGGTGCTGCTCGGTGCCGAGGAGTCCGAGGCCGCGGCGGCGAGCATCAGCGCCGGCGCCCGCGGTCTGATCCAGAACGCCGACCACGACCTGACCAGCGCGGTCGCGAAGGCCCTGCTGCTGCTCACCGCTCCCGGCCGGGCGACCCGGCAACGGATCACCGATCCGGCCCGGGACACCGCGACGGTCGGCGGCGCGGGCCGCTCCGGGCCGTCCCTGCGCGGCTCCGCCGAGCCCGGCCGGTCCGCCACGGCGACCGGCGAGGGGCCGGCAGGCGTGCCGTCGGTGCCGGTACAGCGAGGTGACGATGAGGCCGAGTCCGCGAACGGCGATTCGCCCGACCAGACCGACCAGGCCCGCAGCGCCCAGAGCACCCGGCCCGCCCGGGCGTCGATCGGGCTCACCGAGCGGGAGCTTCAGGTGCTGCTGGGCATGGCCGAGGGCAAGAGCAACGCGGAGATCGGCCGGGAGCTGTTCGTCTCGGAGGACACCGTCAAGACCCACGCCCGCCGGCTGTTCCGCAAGCTCGGTGCCCGGGACCGGGCACACGCGGTGGCCGCCGGCTTCCGCGCCGGCCTGGTCGCCTGACCCGCACCCCGGTCCCGCACGCGCCGCACGCGCCGCACGCGTCGCACGCGCCGCACGCGCCGCGCCGCGCCGCGCCGCAAGATCGTGCTCGAACCAGGATGTAGTGGCTTCCCCGGACCGGGAGGCCACTACATCGTTGTTGCAGCACGATCTTGCGGCGGCCGGGCTTGCTTGCCGGGGGTGGGACCGCGGGGGTCAGTCCGTGGCGGTGGTGGTGCCCGACTCGTCCTCGGTGCCCTCGGTCAGGGTGTCGTGCACCCCGTCGGCGTATCCGCGGGCGTAGTCCCACGTTACGTAGTGGTCCGGGTCCGGGTCGTAGGCGGGCTCGTGCACCCGGGGCCGACCGGAGTTGAGCAGGTGATGCAGGTTGCCCCGGAGCAGATCCCAGTCGAAGTAGTGTGGCTCCCGGCAGTCCTCGCATTCGATCACCAGCCCGCGGACACCGATCGGCGCCAGCAGGGCCTGGTAGATCTCCAGGTCGGCGAGGTCCTCCAGCACGTCCTGCCGCTCGACGTCGGTCAGTGGATCCGGCGTCGCGTCGTCGCCCGGATCGTCCAGCCCCGCAGTCGGGTCGGCCGGGTCGCCGTTGAACGGGTCGATGGGCTCGTCGTGCACCCCCTCACCGTAGACCCAACGCGGCGGGGACGTCCGCCCCCCGGCTGCGCGACGAGCCGGCCCGCCACGAGGGAGTCGCCCAGCTCACTGGGTACGATGGGACGACGTGCCGGCACCGTGGCGCGTTCCGGTGCCTGCCCGCGCCACCTCGCTGAAGCCCATTCGAGCAGCTCAGGGGAGCAATCGTGGAAAATTCGCCCAGCACCGATCTTCCGGCCGGCGCCGAGCACGCCGACCTGGGCGGCCACCTGCCCGAGCTGCCGGCCGGCTCCGCGCGGGTGGTTCCGCTCGGTCTCACCTTCGACGACGTGCTGCTTCAGCCGGGCGAGTCGGACGTGGTGCCCAGCAGGGTCAACACCCGGACGAAGCTCACCCGCAACGTCGAGCTGTCCATCCCCCTGCTGTCCAGCGCCATGGACACCGTCACCGAGGCGCGGATGGCGATCGCCATGGCCCGCCAGGGCGGCATCGGCGTGCTGCACCGCAACCTTTCGCTGGAGGACCAGGCCCTTCAGGTCGACCTGGTGAAGCGCTCCGAGTCCGGCATGATCACCAACCCGGTGACGGCCAGCCCCAACGACACGCTGCGCGAGGTCGACGAGCTGTGCGGCCGCTACCGCATCTCCGGCGTGCCGGTCGTGGACTCCGACGGTCAGCTGGTCGGCATCGTCACCAACCGGGACATGCGCTTCGTCTCCGAACCGGACACGCCGGTCCGCGAGATCATGACCCACACGCCGCTGGTCACCGCCAAGGTCGGGGTGAGCAAGGACGACGCGCTGGCCCTGCTGCGCCAGCACAAGGTCGAGAAGTTGCCGATCGTGGACGATTCCGGCCGGCTGCGCGGGTTGATCACCGTGAAGGACTTCACCAAGAGCGAGCAGTACCCGGACGCCAGCAAGGACGACGCCGGCCGGCTGCGGGTCGCGGCCGCCATCGGTGTGGGCGAGGACGCGTACAAGCGGGCCCGTGCCCTGGTCGACGCGGGCGTGGACGTGCTGATCGTGGACACCGCGCACGGCCACCAGCGGGCCGTGCTGGACATGGTCCGCCGGCTCAAGGCCGATGTCAGCATCGACATCGTGGGCGGCAACGTGGCCACGTACGCCGGTGCGAAGGCGCTGGTCGACGCCGGCGCCGACGGGATCAAGGTGGGCGTGGGTCCGGGCGCGATCTGCACCACCCGGATCGTCGCCGGGGTCGGCGTGCCGCAGATCACCGCGATCATGGAGGCGGCCCGGGCCGCCCGTCCGGCCGGTGTGCCGGTGATCGGTGACGGCGGGATCCAGTACTCCGGCGACATCGCCAAGGCGCTGGTCGCCGGCGCCGACACGGTGATGCTCGGCAGCCTGCTGGCCGGCTGCGAGGAGAGCCCCGGCGAGCTGATCTTCGTCAACGGCAAGCAGTACAAGGCGTACCGCGGCATGGGGTCGCTCGGCGCGATGCAGTCCCGGGGCCAGGCCAAGTCGTACAGCAAGGACCGCTACTTCCAGCAGGACGTGCTCAGCGACGACAAGCTGGTCCCCGAGGGCGTCGAGGGCCAGGTGCCCTACCGGGGGCCGCTGTCCCGGGTGGCCCACCAGCTCGTCGGTGGGCTGCGTCTGGCCATGGGGTACGCGGGCGCGGAGAACATCCCCGACCTGCACCACCGGGGCCAGCTCATCCGGATCACCGCGGCCGGGCTGAAGGAGAGCCACCCGCACGACATCCAGATGACCGTCGAGGCGCCCAACTACCACACCCGCTGACCCCTCCACCCCCAACCACCTGGAGTCCCCCATGCGTGACGTGGTCGAGATCGGGCTGGGCAAGACCGCGCAGCGCGGCTACCACCTGGACGACATCGCCATCGTGCCGAGCCGGCGAACCCGGGACGTCGACGACGTCTCGACCGCCTGGCAGCTCGACGCGTACCCGTTCGGCATCCCGTGCGTCGGGCATCCCTCCGACGCCACCATGAGCCCGTCCTCGGCGGTGCGGCTCGGTCAGCTCGGCGGCCTCGGCGTGCTCAACGTCGAGGGGTTGTGGACCCGCTACGAGAACCCGACCAAGGTGCTGGACGAGCTTGCCGGCCTCGACGAGGACGCCCGCGCCACCAAGCGGCTCCAGGAGGTGTACGCGGAGCCGATCCGTCCGGACCTGATCGCCGAGCGGGTGCGTGAGCTGCGCGCCGGTGGCGGCACGGTGGCGGTGCGGGTCTCCCCGCAGCACACCCTCGCGCTGGCCCCGGTGATCCTGGACGCCGGGGTGGACATCCTGGTCATCCAGGGCACCATCGTGTCGGCGGAGCACGTGTCGACCACCGATGAGCCGCTGAACCTCAAGGAGTTCATCGCCGACCTCGACCTGCCGGTGATCGTGGGTGGCTGCACCGACTACAAGACGGCGCTGCACCTGATGCGTACCGGCGCGGCCGGCGTGATCGTGGGCATCGGTGGTGACGAGTGGTCGACCACCGAGTCGGTGCTGGGCATCCGGGTGCCGATGGCCACCGCGATCGCCGACGCGGCGGCGGCCCGCCGTGACTACCTCGACGAGACCGGCGGCCGGTACGTGCACCTGATCGCCGACGGCGACATCCAGACCTCCGGTGACATCGCCAAGGCGCTCGGCTGCGGCGCGGACGCGGTGATGCTGGGCGAGCCGTTGTCGCTCTGCGACGAGGCGCCCGCCGGCGGTGCCTGGTGGCACTCGGCGGCCAGCCACCCGTCGCTGCCCCGGGGCACGTTCGAGGTGGCGGGTGAGCCGCTCGGGTCGATGGAGGAGCTGCTCTTCGGCCCGGCCGACGAGGCCGACGGTCAGCTCAACCTGTTCGGTGGGCTGCGCCGTGCGATGGCCAAGTGCGGCTACCGCGATCTCAAGGAGTTCCAGAAGGTCGGTCTGGTCCTCGACCGCTGACCGTCACCCGCTCGGCGAAAGGCCGGCTCCGCGACGCTGCGGGGCCGGCCTTTTCCGTTACTTCTTGAGGTAGATGGTCAGGTCGGACATGTTGCGGTAGCTGAGCGCCGCGAAGTCGAGCGACTGGGCCCGGTTGGTGGTGCCGCCCGGGGCGGTGTCCATCTCCCAGTTGGCGTGGTGGAAGTCCCGCTCGCCGATGGTCTGGAAGAACTGCTGGAAGTTGATGTCGCCCTCGCCGAGCGGGGTCATCTGGTGGCCGTTGGGCACGCTGGTGTCCCGGTCGCCGTCCTTCGCGTGGAACAGCGGGAACCGGGTGGTCCGGTCGGCCACGTTGAGGATCGGGTCGAACAGGTCGGTCTGCTCGCGGCCGGCCGGGTCGACGTACTTCTGGTGCTTGTAGCGGGCGACGTAACCCCAGTAGATGTCGAACTCGAAGAAGACGTACCGGGGGTCGGTCCTGCCGAAGAAGTACTCCAGCCGCCGGATGCCGGAGGAGCGGGTGGGGCGGCCCTGCTCGTCGAGCGGCCCGGAGTCGAGCAGGAAGCTGTACGCGACGTCGTGGTTGTGCGTGTAGAGCCGCAGGCCCCGGGCTCGGGCCTGCCGGCCCAACTCGTTCCAGGTGTCGGCGGCGGCGTCCCAGTCGGCCTTGTACGCGCTGTTGGTCGGGTCGCTGCCGGTGCCGATGTTCTTCATGCCGAGTTCCTCGGCGATGTCCATCTGCTGCTGGAAGGTGGCCGCCTGGATCGAGGCGTGGGTGCCGTTGGCGACGAGACCGTTGTCGTCGAGGATCTTGCGGATCTCGCGCGGGGTGATCTGCCGGCCCAGGATCTCGGTGCTCTGGGTGTATCCGGCGAACTCGATCTCCTTGTAGCCGATCTCGGCGAGCCGGGCGAGAACGCGCTCGAAGCCGTACGGCACGCCACTGTCGTCGGGCGCGGCGGTGATCCGGTCCCGGACGCTGTAGAGGATGATGCCCCGGTTCTTCGACGGGATCAGCGGTTCGACCCGCAGCCTGCTCCTGCCCTTGTCCTTGGGGTTCGCGAGTGCGGGGGCGCCGGTGGCGAGCACCGGCAGACCGGCCGCGCCGAGCGCGGCGGCGCCGGCGGAGGCGGCGAGCAGGGACCGGCGGCTGAGCCGGCCGGCAGAGGAGGCGTCGGTTGCGGTCTGGTCTGGCATCGTTCCACCTTTCGCGACGGCGGTGGCCGTCGATGACGATCAGCAGAGGGTGCGACGAGAGTCCGGTCGCGGGGCGCCGCCGAGCGCCCAGGTCCGCGTCTGAATGTTCCGAACGCGTTACAGCTTGGAGACAGACACTAACGGCGGTCGAAGCCGAAAGAAAGTATCGATCGAGGTTAACTTTTGTTTGTATCGACGAAAGTGACTGATGATCGTCGATCCGGGCCGTGGGTCCGTCGGCGCTGACTACGCTCGTCCTGATCGGGATCGTCGCAGGAGGAGGGTGCATGATCCGGACCGGACAGACACCGACCGGCAGCCGGCTGGCCGCCACCGCCACCGCGTTGACCTGTGTGATCGCGCTCATCACGGCCGGCTGCACGGGTGCGGACACCGACGGATTCCGGCCCGGTGCCACCGACGCCGGTGATCCGTACGTGCCGGGGCGCGGTAACGGCGGCTACGACGTCACGCACTACGGCCTCGACGTCCGCTACGACCCGGCGACCGACCGGCTCACCGGCCGCGCCGTCGTCACGGCCACGGCCACCCAGGACCTGTCCCAGTTCAACCTGGACCTGCACGGTCTGGACGTCGACTCGGTCAGCATCTCCGACGCGCGGGTCGACCATCGACGCGACGACGACGAACTGGTCGTGACCCCCCGCGACGGGTTGCCCCGTGGCCGGCAGTTCACGGTGACGGTCGAGTACGCGGGCGTACCCGCCGCCGTCACCGACGGCGAACTGGGCAGCGGCGGCTTCCTGCACACCGCCGACGGCGCGGTCGCGCTCGGCCAACCCGACTCCGCGGCGACCTGGTTCCCGGTCAACGACCATCCGTCGGACAAGGCCAGCTACGACATCGCGGTGACCGTTCCGGACGGGCTGTCGGCGCTGAGCAACGGGGTGCCCGGCCCGAAGAGCAGCGCCGACGGCTGGACCACCTGGCGCTGGTCGGAGCGTGCCCCGATGGCCAGCTACCTGAGCACCCTGGTGATCGGAAACTACCGGGTGACCAGTGGCACGCACGGCGGCCGGCCGATGGTCACCGCCGTGGCCGCGAGCCTGCCGGCCAACGGGGGCGCGGCCAGCTCGGTGGCCCGCACCGGGGAGATCGTCGACTTCCTGGCCAGCCGCTTCGGCCCGTACCCCTTCGACTCGTACGGCGGGATCGTCGTCGCCGACGACCGGATCGGCTACGCCCTGGAGACCCAGTCCCGGCCCGTCTACGGGCCCGGCTTCTTCACCGGCGACCGGCCCGATCCGGGAGTCGTCGCCCACGAGTTGGCCCACCAGTGGTTCGGCGACAGTGTGTCGCTGAGCAGGTGGGGCGACATCTGGCTGAACGAGGGCTTCGCCAGCTACGCCGAGTGGCTGTGGGAGGAGCACGACGGCGGCCGGACCGCGCAGCGCAACTTCGAACTCCAGTACGTGGCGACCGACTGGACCCAGCCGTCGGTCGAGCCGGGCCGGGAGCGCATGTTCGGTACCGCCGTCTACAAGCGCGGCGCGCTCACCGTGCACGCGCTGCGCCGCACCGTCGGCGACGACACGTTCTTCCGCATCCTGCGGACCTGGACCACCGAGCGGGCGACCGGCAACGCGACCACCTCGGATTTCGTCGCGCTCGCCGAGCGGGTGTCCGGCCGGCAGCTACGACCGCTCTTCGACGCCTGGTTGGTGGGCGGCTCGGCGCCAACCCTGCCGTGACGGGGCCGTGATCGCCGGTCGATAGGCTGCCGCCTGCGATCGGCGGGAGACCCCCGTCGCGCGGGGCGGCCCGGCCGTCACCGCAACCGTACGGGGAGGGTTCGTGATGAGGGTGACGCGGCGCGGGCTGCGGGTGGGTGCCGGTCTGCTGGTGACCGGGGCGCTCGCACTGTCCGGTTGCGACTCGGCCGCCCCGGAGGCCGCACCCTCGCCGAGCACGTCGCCCACGCCGGCGCGGACGTTCACCGCCGGCGCCGCCGGGGTCGGTGACGACTACTTCCCGAGCTACGGCAACGGTGGCTACGACGTCGGGCGGTACACCATCAAGGTGCGCTACGACCCGGCGAAGGACCAGCTGACCGGCACGGCCACGGTGCAGGCCACCGCGACGGCCGACCTGTCGACGTTCAACCTCGACCTCGCCGGCCTGACCGTCGAGCGGGTCACCGTGGACGGCGCCCCGGCCACCCACACCCGGGTGAAGAACGAGCTGGTGATCAAGCCGGCGGCCGGCCTGATCAACGGCAACGGGTTCGTCGCCGAGATCGCCTACGCGGGCGTGCCGAAGCCGCTGAAGAACGAGGTGCTCGGCGACGGTGGCTTCGTGCACACCTCCGACGGTGCGATCGCGTTGGGTCAGCCCGAGTCGGCGAGCACCTGGTTCCCGGTCAACGACCACCCGTCCGACAAGGCGTCCTACGACTTCGAGATCACCGTCCCGGACGGCCTCACCGCGGTCAGCAACGGTGTGCCCGGCGGCAAGACCAGCAAGGGCGGCTGGACCACCTGGAAGTGGTCGGAGAAGTCGCCGATGGCCAGCTACCTGAGCACGCTGGTGATCGGCAAGTTCCGGGTCACCACCGGCGAGCACAGGGGCCGGCCGGTCTACAGCGCCGTCACCACCAAACTCGCCAAGGGCCCCGCGGACACGGCGATGGCGCAGACCGTCACGGTCGCCGACTACCTGGAGAGCGTGTTCGGGCCGTACCCGTTCGACGCGTACGGCGGCGTGGTCGTCTCCGACAGCCGCATCGGGTACGCGCTGGAGACGCAGAGCCGCCCGGTCTACTCCGGCGGCTTCTTCCGGCAGGGCGCGAACACCGGTGTGGTCGCCCACGAGCTGGCCCACCAGTGGTTCGGTGACAGCGTGGCGTTGGCCAGGTGGGAGGACATCTGGCTCAACGAGGGCTTCGCGACGTACGCGGAGTGGCTCTGGGCCGAGCACACCAAGGAGTCCACCGCCAAGGCGGAGTTCGACAAGCGGTACGACGCGGTGCCGAGCGTGGTGTGGAGGACGCCGCCGGGCAAGCCGGGGGTGAAGGACCTGTTCAGCCAGTCGGTCTACCAGCGTGGCGGGATGACCCTGCACGCGCTGCGGGTGGCCGTCGGCGACAAGGCGTTCTTCGAGATCGTCAAGACCTGGGCGGCGGACAAGCGCAACGGCACCGCCACCACCGCCGAGTTCGTGGCCCTCGCCGAACGCGTCTCCGGCAAACAACTGGACGGCCTCGTCGACGCCTGGCTCTACGGCAC
>NZ_WBKR01000053.1 GCF_008868155.1 Micromonospora sp. ALFpr18c | reverse complement strand
GGGTGGAGCGGGGTGGGCGCTACAGGTCGGTTAGGAACTCGTCGATCATTGGGGCCAGCCAGTCGGCGCGCTGCGGGATCGACGTGTGCGTGGTGCCGGGCAGGACGGCCAACCGGCAGGACGGCAGACCGGTCAGGTCGCCGGGCACCGCGCCGCCGAGCAGCCGGAACATCCGTACCGCGTGCTCGGGCTGGATGATGTCCGCGTCCGCCAGCACGATCATGGTGGGCGCGGCCAGAGCGCGGATCTGCTCGGGTGTCCAGCGCGGCAGGTTCGCGTCCAGCACCTTCATCTTCGTGACCAGGTTGGCCCAGCCCGCCGGGTCCGGCGCGGTCCGCAGGTACTCCTCGTGGAACTCGGAGCCGTGCAGGTGCTCCGGTTGCAGATCCTGGATCCCGTCGAGCAGTCCGGGGTGCAGGCCGTCGTCGTCGAAACTCACCGAGGCGAGCACGAGGCGACCCACCCGGTCGGCGTGGTGGGTGCCGAGGCGCAGCGCGACCGCCGCGCCCATGCTCCAGCCGTACACGTCCGCGCGCGCGACGCCGAGCCGGTCGAGCAGCTCGACGACGTCGGCGGCGAAGTGCTCCACGGTCAGTGGACGGTCCACGTCGGGGGTGTGGCCGTGAGCCTGCAACTCGACGGCGATCACCCGCCGGGTCTTCGCCAGGAACGGCAGGATCGTGCCGAACGAGGTGCCGATGCCGGAGAGCGCGCCGTGGATCAGCACCAGCGGGCGACCCTCAGCATTGCCGTGCGCTTCGTGATAGATGTCCATGCCCCCACGCTGCGCCGACGCGCTTACGGTCCTCTTCAGGTCGCCTTACCGGCGATAGGATGTCCGCCGTGCAGTTCGGGGTGCTCGGGCCGCTCGCCGTGACCACGGACGCCGGCGAGCCGGTGGTGGTGCCCGGCACCAAGGTGCGTGCCCTGCTGGCCGACCTGCTGACCAACCGCAACCAGGTGGTGTCGGCGGACCGGCTCATCGACGACCTGTGGGGTGACGACTCCCCCGCCAACCCGGCCGGCGCCCTCCAGGTGCGGGTGTCCCAGTTGCGCAAGGCGCTCAACGACGCCGAGCCGGGTGCCCGCGAGCTGGTCGAGTCCCGGCCGCCCGGCTACCTGCTGCGGGCCGACGCCGTCGACGCGGACCGGTTCGCCGAGCTGACCCGCAGCACCGACGTCGACCGGTTGACCGACGCCCTCGCGCTGTGGCGTGGTGAGGCGTACGCCGACGTGGCGGACGCCGAGTTCGTCCGCGCCGAGGCGACCCGACTGGCCGAGCAGCGCCTCGCCGCGCACGAGCGGCTGGCCGAGGCGCGGGTGGCCCGGGGTGAGCACGACCTGGTCGCCGCCGACCTGGCGGAGCTGGTCGCCCGGCATCCGCTGCGCGAGGGTCTGCGGGCGGTGCAGTTGCGCGCGCTGTACGCGGCCGGCCGGCAGTCCGAGGCGTTGGACAGCTACGCCGAGCTGCGCGACCGGCTCGCTGACGAGCTGGGCCTCGACCCCGGCCCCGAGCTGGTCGCGCTGCACCGCAGGATCCTCGAACAGGACGCCGGTCTGAGCGCGCCGCCGAAGGCCGCGATCATCCGCAACAGCCTGCCGGCCCAGCTCGACGAACTGGTCGGGCGGGCCGAGGCGGTGGCCGAGCTGCGGGCGTTGCTGCCGCGGCAGCGCCTGGTCACGCTGGTCGGGCCGGGCGGCGTCGGCAAGACCCGGCTGGCCACCGAGGCGGCCCGCACGCGGTCCTGCCCGGACGGCGTACACCTGGTGGAGCTGGCCCCGCTGGCGGCCGGTGACGCGGGCATCGCCGAGCAGGTGCTCGGCGTGCTGGACGCCCGGGAGGCCGCCGGCTCGGCCCTGCCCGCGGTCGACCGTCTCGTCGCTGCGCTGCGGCACCGACACCTGCTGCTGGTGCTGGACAACTGCGAACACGTCATCGAGCCGGTGGCCGCGCTGGTCGCCCGGCTGCTGCGCGACGCGCCCGAGGTGAGCGTGCTGGCCACCAGCCGGGAGCCGCTCGGCCTGACCGGCGAGTTGCTCTGGGAGGTACCCCCGCTGACCGTGCCGGACGGCGGTGACCTGGACACGGTCCGGCGCTCGGCGGCGGCGCGGTTGTTCGCCGCGCGCGCCGCCGCGCAGCACCGCGGTTTCCGCCTCGACGGGCGGACCGCGCCCGCGGTGGCGCAGCTGTGCCGCCGCCTCGACGGCCTGCCGCTGGCGTTGGAGCTGGCCGCGACGCGGGTCCGCGCGCTGGGTCTGCGGGGCGTGGTGGACCGGCTCGACGACCGGTTCCGGCTGCTCAGCACATCGCAGCGGGACGTGCCGACGCGACAACGGACGCTCACCGCGGTGATCGGCTGGAGTTGGGACCTGTTGGACGAGGCCGACCGGATGGTGCTCGCCCGGCTGGCGGTGTTCAGCGACGGCGCCGCGCCGGAGGCCGCCGAACGGGTCTGCGGGACCGACCTGGACGCCCTCGCCCGGCTGGTGGACCGGTCGCTTGTGGTGCTGGACGACACCGGCGAGGGATCGCGCTACCGGCTGCTGGAATCGGTCGCCGCGTTCTGCCTCGACCGCCTGGGCGACGCCGACGAGGTCCGGGCGCGGCACGCCGCGTACTACACCGAGCTGGCCGAGCGCGCCGATCCCGAGCTGCGCGGCCCCGAGCAGCAGCGATGGCTGGCGCTGCTGGACGCGGAGACGGCGAACCTGCGTTCCGCACTGGTCCACGGCGACGGGTTGCGCCTGGCCGTCGCGCTGAGCTGGTACTGGTACCTGCGCGGCCGGCTCACCGAGGCCCGCCGGGCCCTCGCGACGCCCGGCGACGGGACGCAGGAGTCCCGGGCGGCGCCGTGGCGGGTCGGCTTCGCGCTGCTGCGCGGCGACCCGGTCGTGCCCGCCGAGGTGCGCGCCGCGCTGGCCCCCGACCCGGACGGACGAGGCGCCTGGTTCGCGGCGAACGCGGTGATCGGGCACAGCGAGCTGGCCCTGGCCGCGGAGTTGCTGCCCAGCGCTCCCGCCGACGTCTGGACCGAGGCGGCGGTGCTCGCCTCCCGCGCCATGCTCGCGCACGCCGCCGGGGACCAGACCACCCTGGAGTACGCCTCGACGCGCAGTGCCGCGCTGTTCGCCGACATCGGTGACCGGTGGGGCCGGCTCCAGGCGACTGAGTGGGTGGGTGGGCTGGCCGAGATGCGCGGCGAGCACGAGCGCGCGGTCGCCCTGCACCGCGAAGGGCTGCGCTGGGCCGAGGAACTGGCGCTGTGGCCGCAGGTGTGCACCGAGTTGTCCTGGCTGGCCTGGCTGGCGGTGCAGACCCGCGACTATCCGCAGGGGCGGGAGTTGGCCGAGCGCGCGTACCGGCTGGCGGTGGAGCAGGACGCGCCGGGCGCGCTGGTCTTCGCCGAGATGGGCCTCGGGTTCGCCGCCCGCCGCGACGGCAAGCTCGACCTGGCCGTCACCCACCTCACCCGCCTCGCCGAGCGGGGGCGCGGCGAGACGCAGCCCGCGCTCTACCTGCCGATGATCCTGGTGGAGCTGGGGTACGCCGTCGAGCAGGGCGGCGACCCGGACGCCGCGCTCGCCCTACACGTCGAGGCGTACGAGGCCGCCGAGGCGATGGCCTCCCCCCGGGACGGGATCGGCGCCCTGGAGGGGATGGCGTCGGCGGTGCGCTCGCCGGAGGCCGCCGCCCGGCTGCTCGGTGCGGCGGCCGCCGCACGGCTGACCCTCGACGCCCCGGCCTCCCCGGCCGAACGCGACGAGACCGATCGGGTGACCGAACGCGTACGGGCGACGCTCGGGCGGGACCGCTTCGAGGCGCTGGTCGCCGAGGGCACGAAGCTGGGCCCGGGCGAGGCCCGGGCCCAGCTCTGAACCGTGCTCAGGCGGCCGTCTTCGGCCGGTACGAGGCGACGATCACGCCGCTCTTGTGCACCCGGGTGTCGACCAGGTCGAACGACGCCTTGAAGTCGGTCAGCGGCACCGTCAGGCTCGCCGCGCCCTCCAGCACGGGGTGGATCCAGAACCGGACCTCGTCCACCAGGCCCGCGGTGATCAGCTGGGCGGTGACCGAGCCGAAGCCGTACTGGATGATGTTCCGGCCCTCCTGGGCCTTGAGCGCGGTGACCGCCTCGACCAGGTCGCCCTGGAGCACCTCCGTGTTGTTCCAGGTGGGGTTGGTGAGGGTGGTCGAGGCGACGTACTTCTTGACGTTGTTGAAGTACGCCGCGCCGGTGGTCGGGTCGCTCTCGTCCTGCTGCGGCCAGGCGACGGACATGCCGTCGTAGGTGGCCCGGCCCATCAGCATCGCGTCCGCCTCGTCGGTCTGCTCGCCGGCGAGGCTGATGGCCTCCTCGTCGAAGTACGGCGCGGTCCACATCGGGTTCTCGATGACGCCGTCGAGGGTGATGTAGGTCGAGTTGATGAGCTTGCGCATCGGAATCTCCTGGGTGTCGGTCGTGTTCTCCGGTGACACCCAGAACTCTGCCGGCACCCGCTTACGATTCGCTTCAGGTGCCCTTACGCGGCTCGGTCAGCGGGATCGGCAGCGCCGGCGTGGCGACGGTGCCGCCGGCGGCCGAGTGCTCCGGCGCGGGGCGCTCGCTGGTGCGGCTGTGCAGCCGCCCGCGCCCCGCCGGACCGGCGCGCCGGGTCACCTCGACGGTCACCATCCGCACCGGCGGCGGCGGGGCGGTGAAACGCCCGACGCCCCACCGCACCCAGATCGGTATTCGGCCGGCGTCCGCCTCCGCGGTCAACTTCTGCACGGTACGGGCCCGGTCGGTGTGGTCGACCTCCACCACCACCGGCGGCCCGTCCGGGCGGGCGCACGCCACGTCGAGGACCGAGTGCCGCTGCTCCATGGGCGGCGGCAACGGCACGACGCTGGGTGCGCGCCGGTAGACCCGCCAGCCCTGCGCCTGCGCCCACCGCGCCACCTCGTCGATGACCCGCGCGGTGACCTCGTCGGTGTCCAGGTCGACGAAGGTCAGCTCGGCGAGCCGATCGCCCAGGTCGGCGGCCAACCGCTCGCCCTGCGCCATGACGTCCACCGGCGCAGGATAACGCCTCAGCCGACGGCGGTCGTGGTCGCGGCGAGGTGCCGGGTGAGCCAGGCGGTGGTGGCCGTACGCGCTGCCTCGGCGTTGTCGCGGCCCAGGAAGTCGTGCCCCTCCCCGGCCAGCACCAGGTGCCCGTACGGGACGTCGCGGGCGGCGAGGGCCTGCGCCACCTGGGCCGACTCGCCGGCCGGAACGTTGGTGTCGTTGGCACCGTGGATGAGCAGCACCGGCACGTCGAGTCGGTCGAGGTGGGTCATCGGCGACAGGTCGCGCAGCAGCTCGGCGTCCCGCACCGGGTCGCCGTACTTGCTGACGGCGGCGGCGGCGATCCACGGCTCGGTGCCGGCGAAGAAGGTGTGGAAGTCGGAGATGCCGCACTCGGCCACCCCGGCGGCGAACAACCCGGGGAAGTTCACCAGCACCGAAAGGACCAGGTAGCCGCCGTAGGAGCGGCCGAGGCAACCGAGCTGGCCGGGGCGGGCGACGCCGCTGTCGACCAGGTGGTCGGCGCACGCCGCCACGTCGGCGATGGCCCCGTACCGGCCGGCGAGGTTGTCGGCGGCCACGAAGGACCGACCGAAGCCCGACGAGCCCCGCACGTTCGGCGCGAACACCGCGACGCCCCGCGCGACGAGAGCCTGGAACAGCGGGTTGTAGGACGGTCGTTCCTGCGCCTCCGGACCGCCGTGCAGGCTGATCGCGGTCGGCCAGGGACCCGGCCCGGCCGGGCGGTAGAGCCACCCGGACAGCGGCAACCCGTCGCGGGCGCGCAGGTCGACGAGTTGCGGCGCGACACCGCCGCCGCCCGTACGCGCGTCGCCGGTGTCCGGTCGCAGCGGGCGTAGCGCCCCGCTCGTCGGGTCGACCAGCCACACCTCCCGGGGCTGCACCGGACCCTGCGCGGTGAGGCAGAGCAGGTCACCGCCAGCGGCGAAGACCGCGTCGTCGAGCACCTCGCCCGGGGCGGCGACGGCCCGCTGCACACCGCTGGCCAGGTCGAACAGGCTCACCTCGCTGCGGCCGCCGTAGGTGTTCCACAGCAGCGCGGCGCGGCGCCCGTCGGCGCTCGCGGCGGCGTGCTCCAGCTCGGCGTCCGGCCGCCCGGCGAGCCGGGCCGGCGTCCGCTCCGGTCGGGTCAGGTCCACCCGCACCAGCGCGGCCAGTTCGGAGAACGCGTCGGTGCGGGCCAGCACGCTCGTCGCGTCGGGGCCGAACCAACCCTGGTCGGTGCTGCCCCGACCGGTGTCCGGCAGCAGCCGACGCCGATCCCCGGTGGCCACGTCGAGCAGTTCCAGCCAGCGGGCGTTGCGCGGGCCGCGGCGCAGCAGGGCGGTGCCGGCGTCCGGGGTGACGTCGAGCAGGGTGAGCAGGTCACCCTCGGCGAGCACCCGCCGGTGCCCGGTGCCCGCGTCGATCAGGACGGCCGTGCCCCGCTCGCCGGTCTCGGTGACCGCCAGGACCGCGCCGCCGGGCAGCCAGCCGGACATCGTCGCGCTGCGGCGACCGAACCCGGCGACCTGACGACGCCCGGTGCCGTCCGGACGCAGCACCCACAGCTCGGTGCGGGGCGCGCCGCCCGGTGCGATGACGCAGGCCAGCCACTGCCCGTCCGGGGACCAACTCACCCGCAGCACCGGTTCGGTGCCGGTGGGCAGCGCGACGGCCGCGCCCGCGCCGACCTCGTGGACCCAGACGCCGGGCGTCCCGGCCCGGTCGGAGAGGAACGCCACCCGGCGGCCGTCCGGGGAGGGGGCGGGCGCGAAGTCCTCGCCGGCAGGCAGCGGTGACGGTGCCGGCCGGCGGCCGGCGGGTCGGGCCCGACGGGTGGTACGCGGCACCTCGGTCCGTACGGTCATCTAAACCCCGATCCGCTGCAACCAGAGCTCCAGCAGCCCGAGCTGCCAGAGCGCGTTGGAGCCCAACGTGGTCCGCCGGGCATTCGGCGCGTCCAGCAACTCCTCCAGGTAGTCCTTGCGGAACAGGCCCCGCTCACGGGCCGGCTGGGCCGTCAACGCGTCGCGGACGTCGTCGAGCAGCGGCCCGGAGAGGTGCCGGATGGCGGGCACCGGGAAGTAGCCCTTCGGCCGGTCGATCACCTCGTCGGGCACGATGCCGCGGCTCGCGGCCTTCAGCACGCCCTTGCCGCCGTGGGCCAGCTTCAGCGCCGGCGGACAGGCGGCCGCCAGCTCGACGACCTCGTGGTCGAGGAACGGCACGCGGGCCTCCAGCCCCCAGGCCATCGTCATGTTGTCGACCCGCTTGACCGGGTCGTCGACCAGCATCACCAGGCTGTCCTGGCGCAGCGCCGCGTCGAGGGCGGTGTCCGCGCCGGGCGCGCCGAAGTGCGCGGCGACGAACTCCAGGCTGGCGTCATGATCGAGCATCCACTCCGGCGCCAGGTGCCCGGCGAGCGCGTCGTGGCGACGGTCGAAGAACACCCGGGCGTACGCCTCGACGGCGTCCTCGCGTGCGACGTTCGCCATCGGCGGGTACCAGTCGTAGCCGGCGAAGATCTCGTCGGCGCCCTGCCCGGACTGCACCACCGTGATCCGCTGCGATACCTCCTCGGAGAGCAGGTGGAAGGCGACGCAGTCGTGGCTGACCATCGGTTCGCTCATCGCCGCGATGGCCTCGTGCACGGCGGGCACGAACCGGGCCGCGCCGATGCGGATCTGCTGGTGGTCGGTGCCGAACTGGCGGGCCACCAGGTCGGAGTAGTGGAACTCGTCGCCGCTCTCCCCCGCCGCCGCCTCGAACCCGATGCTGAAGGTGGCCAGACCGGTCTGGCCCTGCTCGGCCAGCAGGGCGACGATCAGGCTGGAGTCGATGCCGCCGGAGAGCAGCACACCGACCGGCACGTCGGCGACCATGCGCCGGCGTACGGCGGTGCGCAGCGCCGTCATGATCCGTTCCTGCCACTCGCCGGCGGACATCGGCTCGGCGGCGGCGCGGGTGAACTCCGGCCGCCAGTACACGGTGTCGGTGCTCCGGCCGTCGGCGGTGACCACCCGCACGGTGGCGGGCGGGAGTTTGCGGACCCCGGCGAGGATGGTGCGCGGCGGCGGCACCACCGAGTGGAAGCTCATGTAGTGGTGCAGCGCCACCGGATCGAGGTCGGTGTCGACGCCACCGGCGGCGAGCAGAGCCGGCAGGGTCGAGGCGAAACGGATCCGGCCCGGCCCCTCGGCGAGGTAGAGCGGTTTGATGCCGAGCCGGTCGCGGGCCAGCACCAGCGTGTTCGTTGCCAGCTCGACGAGCGCGAAGGCGAACATCCCGTAGAACCGCTCGACGCAGGCCGTCCCCCACCGGTGGTACGCCTTGAGGATCACCTCGGTGTCCGAGGTGGACCGGAAGGAGTAGCCGGCGGCGGTCAGCTCGTCGCGCAGCTCGCGGTAGTTGTAGATGCAGCCGTTGAAGACCAGGGCGAGAGCCAGCTCGGGGTCGACCATCGGCTGGGCGCCCGCGTCGGACAGGTCGATGATGCGCAGCCGGCGGTGCACCAGCGCCGCCGGGCCGTGTTGCCACCGCCCCTCGCCGTCCGGGCCGCGGGAGGCCAGGGCGGGCAACATCCGCTCGACGGCCGCCATGTCCGGTGGCGCCCCGTCGAGGCGGAACTCGCCTCCGATACCGCACATGGCACGCACCTCTCATCGGCTCGGGTCCGCTCGGGCCGCTGACCGGTCCAGGTTTGGCGGACCGGGTTGCGCCCCGATGACGTGTGGGTCAAGCGTGGGTTACGGCGACGTCGGATCGTCTCCGCCGAGCAGCCAGGTGTCCTTCGACCCACCGCCGCGCGACGAGTTGACGATCATGCTGCCGGCCGGCGCGACGCGGGTCAGCGCCACCGGCGCCACCTCGGCGGTCTCGCCGAGGAAGACGAAGGCCCGCAGGTCCACGTGGCGGGGGGCGAGCGCCGTGCCGTCGAAGACCGGGTGCGTGGTGAGCGCCACCATCTCCTGGGCGATCCACCGGTGTGGGGCGGCGAGGATCTGCTCGCGGACGGCGTCCAACTCCTCCGCCTCGGCCCGGGGGCCGATCACCACCCGGTCGCCGCCGTACCCGTCGACCGGCTTGAGCACCAGCTCGTCGAGCCGGCCGAGCACCTCGGCCCGCTGCTCGGGCAACCCGCACAGGTATGTCGGCACGTCCGGAAGCAGGGCCTTCTCCCCCAGGTAGTACTCGATCAGCCGGGGCACGTACGCGTACAGGGCCTTGTCGTCGCCGACACCGTTGCCCAGCGCGTTGGCCAACGTCAGCCGCCCGGCGTGCACCGCCGCGAGCAGCGGCCAGCCCAGGGGCACCCCGTCGGCGCCCGGCGCGTGCAGCAGGGCCTCCTCGTCCATCCGCAGGTAGATCACGTCGACCTGACTGCGGCGGCCCTCCCGGACCAGGTGGACGCGACCCTCGGAGACCAGCAGGTCGCTGCTCTCGGTCAGCGGCACGCCCATCTCGTCGGCGAGCAGCCGGTGCTCGAACCAGGCGGGATCGCCCGAGCCACTGCTGAGCACCACCACGGCGGGGTCGTCGGCGGCGGCCGGCGCGGCGGCGACCAGCGCCCGGTACAGCATCGCGGGCGTCTCGTCGGCGGGCAGCAGGTCCTCGGGCACCGGCAGCTCGGGCAGCACCGTGCGGGTCAACCGCCGGTTCTGCACCGCGTAGCCGATGCCCGAGGGCACCCGCAGGTTGTCCTCCAGGACGTACCAGCCGCCGGCGGGATCACGGACGAGATCAGTTCCGGACACCTGGGCACGGGTGGTCCGCCGGCCCATGAGCGCCCCGGTGGGGCGCAGCCCGGGCGAGGATTCCACCACCCAGGCCGGCACCACGCCGTCGGCGACCGCGGCCCGGTCGGCGTAGACGTCGCGCAGGAAGGCGTCGAGGGCCCGGGCGCGCTGCACGAGGCCGGCGCGCAGCGCCCGCCAGTCGGCGGCGGGCACCACCCGGGGCACCAGGTCGACCGGGAAGAGTCGGGTGCTCGCCTCGCCGGCCACGCTGAACGTCACCCCCCGTGCGCGCTGCTCCTCGTCCCGGTCGTGCTCGCGTTGACGCAGGCCACCGGCGCCGAGGCCGCGCAGGGCGGCCAGCAGCGGACGGTACGCGGGCTCCGGCCCGGCCGGGCCGAAGACCTCGTCGGCGGAGCCGGTGTACGTGGGCAGGGCCGGCGCGGGTGGCGCTCCGGGCAGTGGCCCCTGGATGCGTCCCCGGGTCTCGTCGAGGAGCAGGTCGACCACGTCGGCCAGCCGGCCGCGCCGCTCGTACGCCCGCCGCTGCCGTGCGGCCGAGCTGCCACGCCGCAGCGCATACTCGGTCAGGTCCCGGATCTGCTCCCAGTCGCCGGTCGCCTCCAGCTGCGGGCGCAGGTCGGTCACCAGCCGGCGGACCGCCTCGGCGGCCGGCACCGGTCGGGCCGAGCGGGGCAGGTCGAGCAGGTCGCCTTCCAGCCCGGAGCGGGCGGCCCGCCACACGGCGACACGCAGCACCGGCGGCCGGACGGCGGTGCGCTCCACGCCGGCGCGCAGCGCGGCGACCTCCCGCCGCACCAGCGCCCGGAACAGGCCGGTGAGCAGGACGATGGTCTCCACGTCGGCGTTGGCGTCGGTGATCCGCAGTTCCACGGTGGGCACGTGGGCCGACGGCCGGACATCGAAGTAGATCATGGCCGGGTCGGTGATGGTCTCGGAGGAGATCAGCTCGGCGACCAGTGCCTCGTGGTCCGCCGCGCTGGTCACCTCGCCCGGGTCGCCGGCCGTGGGCCAGCGCTGCCAGACCAGCGACCGGACGCTGGCGTAGCCGCTGTCCTGTCCCATCCAGTACGGCGAGCTGGTGGACAGGGCGAGCAGGACCGGCAGCCACGGTTGGACGCGGCGGGTGACGGCCACCGCCAGGTCCCGGTCGGACACCCCGACGTGCACCTGCGCGCCGCAGATCAACTGCTCCCGGGCGAGCATCTGGTATTCGTCGAGCATCCGCCGGTAGCGGGAGGTGGGAGTGACGCTCGGGTCGCCGTCGGCGCGCAGCGGCACCGTGCCGGCCGCCACGATGCCCAACCCGGCCCGGTCGGCGACTGCGACGGCGGCCTGGCGCAGCCGGGTCAGCTCGGCGCGGATCTCGTCCAGGGTGCGGCAGACCGCGGTGTTGGTCTCCACCACGCTGCGGTGCAGTTCGGCGGTGAACGAGGTCGCCGGCAGCCGGTCGAGCAGTTCCCCGGCGCGGGGCACCAACTCCCGGGTGTGCAGGTCGACGACGTGGAACTCCTCCTCCACGCCGATCGTGGCCAGGTCCGCCGGGTCGCCGTCGTCCAGCGACGGGGCCGGGTTGGGGCGGGGTGCGGGCAGTGCCAGGCCGTTGCCGGACCGGCCCAGCGGCCCGTCGAACGTCGGCGCGTTCGTGGTGTTGTCGGCCATGGTCACCCCGGTTCGCGTGTCGGTGTCTCGACTGTCCGACGAGCGTTCCCAGGGTTGGTACCGGGGGTGTTTCCGGCGCGTTAAGGTGACGCACCGTTCTGCCCGCGCTGCTCAGCGACGGCGGAGCCTGGAGCGGCGTGCTCTCGATGAGGCACAATCGACGAACATGATCAGGCGGATCATCGCGGAGGCACCGCATGACTGACGGCGACGTCCGGATCGTGCCCGCCAACGAGGCGTCGTGGGAGGACCTTCAGGACGTCTTCGGCACGGCCGACGCGGGGCGGTGCCAGTGCCAGTGGTTCAAGGTCAGGGGCTGGCTGTGGCAGGCGTCCACCCCGCAGGGGCGGGTCGCGGCGTTTCGCGAGCAGACCAGGTGTGGTGAGCCGGACGCCAAGGACACCAGCGGGCTGATCGCGTACCTCGACGACCAGCCGGTGGGGTGGCTGGCGGTCGAGCCGCGGACGGCGTACCCGAAGCTGCGCAACCAACGGGTGCCCTGGCTCGGCCGCGACGAGGACAAGGACGACGACGGCGTCTGGGCGGTGACCTGCCTGGTGGTCCGCAAGGGCTACCGGGGGCGCGGCCTCACGTATCCTCTGGCCCGCGCCGCGGTCGACTTCGCGCGGGAGCGTGGCGCCCGGTCACTGGAGGCGTACCCGATGCTCGCCGAGGCCGGCAAGCAGATCACCTGGGGTGAGGCTCACGTCGGGGTCCGGCAGGTCTTCGAGGAGGCCGGGTTCACCGAGGTCAGCCATCCGACCCTGCGCCGCGTGGTCATGCGGATCGACTTCGCGGACCACCGGCAGGGGTCGGATCAGGGCGAGGGCCCGACGCCGGGTCGGGTGTAGGCAGCCAGGTCAGCGCCGCCGCCACCGGAAGCGCCGCGAACCGGCGGTGGCCTCTTCCCGGCCCAGCAACTCGGCGGCCACGCGCAGGTTCTGGGCGGGCTGCTCGGCCGCCGGCCCCAGCAACTCGACAAGTCGGTTGCCCAGCGCCAGCACCACGGCGGCGCGATCGGTGTCGCCGATCATCGCCAGGCACCGCGCGTACACCCCGTAGGTGTTCGCCATCTCCCACAGGCTGAGCGGACGCGCCGGGTCGAGCAACGCCTGACGCAGCTCGCAGGCCCGTGACGCGGCGAGGGTCGCCTCCCGGACGCCGTCGACCGACGACGGCCGGGTGAGGTGGCGGTGCAGCAAGGCGGTCGCCTGGTTGTGGTACGCCGCCCCCATCGCCTCCCGGGTGCGGGGCCCGGCCGACGGCGGAGCGCCGACGGCGGTCAGACCCACCGCCACCGCCCGGTCCAGCAACTCTCTGCGCGTGGCGGGCTGACCGGCGGCGAACGCGACCTCTGCGAGGTCCACCAACGCGGTGATCAGTTCGGCGAGCGCGTCGTCGCGGGGTGGGGCAGCCACGTTGCCACCCTCGGCCGCCACCGCGTCGTACACCCGCTCGAAGATGGCGACCGCCTCACCGCCCGGCGCCATGCCCTGCCCGGCCCGGCCGCGCGCGGACAGCAGCATCCCGTGCCGCCACAACGCCCGCGCCAACTGCTGCTGGTCGCGGCGGTCCGGCTGCCCCGGGCCGTCCACCGCCCGCCGGTAGGCGTCGATCACCCGCCCCCACATGCGGTCCGCCTCCGCCCAGGTGGCCTGCCGCCGCGACAGCTCCCGTGCCTGCTCGAACAGCTTGCCCCGCTCGTCCGGTCCCACGTCCCGCACCGCCCTCCGTGCCAGCCATCCGCGACACCGCCGCCGCAGACAGTGAACGTCATCGATTCTAGGGCGACCGGCGGCGCATCCCGGCCCACGCCGAGCGGGGCATTTCCCGGGTGCTCAGGCCGATGGGCGTATCCGGTAGGCCAGGTGGGTGACGCCGACGCCCTCGACGACGCTGATCGGGCCCTCCAGCTGCAGTGGCGCGATCTTCAGGCGGGCGAAGAGCGGGATGCCGGCACCGAGCACCACCGGGACGAGGTCGACGTGCACCTCGTCGAGCAGGCCGGACTCGACGACCTGCGCCGCGATGGTGCCGCCATTGACACCGACCTCCTTGGCACCGGCGATCGCCCTGGCCCGGTCAACGGCGCTCTCGATGCCGTCGGTGACAAAGACGAAGGAGTCGCTCTCCGGCTCCCAACCCTCGGGCACGCGGTGCGTGGCAACCACGACGGGCACGTCCAGCGGATGCCGACCACCCCACCCATTGGTCATGTCGAACAGCCGCCGGCCGACGACCAGCGCGCCGGTCCGCTCGGTGAAGTCGCGCAGGTGCCGGGCGCTCGCGGCGGACGTCCGGAACGTCAACTCGGGGTTGGCCGTCGGCGTCTCGACGTCGCCGCCCTCGTACCACTGGAAGAGGTACTCGAAGCCACCGTGGGACGCGTCCGCGATGTAGCCGTCCAACGACATCGTCGCCCGGGTCGTCACCTTCGTCATCGATCCGCTCCTTGTCGGTGCCGTGTCGGCTCGTCGGTGGGGCCGGTGCGCCCGGCCCTCACCCCATGGTCGAAGCCGGAGCCACCCCTCGCGACAGGTCCGGCGAACCACCCATCGGCTTCGTGCAGAGAACGTCGGGCTGGGGCGCGTAGCCCAGCGCCTGCCAGAACCGGAGCGCGGCCGTGTCCTCCGGCAGCACCAGCAGGTTCACCCGTGGGCAACCGAGGGCGGCAAACCGCCGCTCCAACTCGGCGACCAGCAGGGTGGCGATGCCGCGACGGCGGTACGCCGGGTCGACGGCCAGCCGCAGGATCATCCCCCGGCGGCCGTCGTAGGTGCCCAGCACCACCGCCGCGACGGTGGCGTCCACGTCGGCGACCAGGAAGAGCTGCGGATCCCGCGTCAGTGTGGCGGTCAGCTCGGCGCGGGGCAGCACGCCCCGTCCGGTGGCTGTCCACAGAGCCACGACGCGGTCGTAGTCGGACCAGACGAACTCACGAACGCGGATCAAGCGCGACTCCTACAGGACGGTGCCGTAGGCGGGCTGACCCGCCACCTCGTACGCGGCGTAGACGACACCCGCCTTGGTGGTGCGCGACCCGGTCAGCCGCAGCCCCGCCGGGCCCGCCGGGGCCCTGCATCACACCGTCCAGGGACAGGAACGTCCCCACCACCAGTTTGCTCGCCATGTCGCGGCTCCCTCCGGTCGCAGGCAGCGACAGTCGTCACCACGACGGACCCTACGGGGCCGTGACCCTGCGTGCATTCCGGCCGCGCCGGCCTTCTCGCGATCCGGCGTAGCGTGGGGTGCATGCGAAGCACCACGCTGGGCAGCACCGGCCCCGAGGTTGGCGTCATCGGTCTCGGGTGCATGGGCATGACCCACGGATACGACATCAGTGGCCCCCGCGACGACGACACCTCGATCTCGGTCATCCACCAGGCCCTCGATCTGGGCGCCACCCTGATCGACACGTCGGACGTGTACGGGCCGTACACCAATGAGGAACTGGTCGGGCGGGCGCTGGCCGGCGGGCGACGGGAGCGGGCCGTCCTGGCGACCAAGGCCGGCCTGGTGGCCACCGCGTCCACCGGTGGCCCCGGCAACTCCCCCACGATCGGCAACAACGGCCGCCCGGAGCACATTCGTGCGGCGATCGACGCCAGCCTGCGGCGGCTCGGCACCGACCACGTCGACCTCTACCAGTTGCACCGGGTCGACCCGGAGGTGCCCATCGAGGAGTCCTGGGGTGCGATGGCGGAGGTCGTGAAGACGGGCAAGGCACGGCAGATCGGGCTGTCCGAGGTGACGGTGACCCAGATCGTGCGAGCCCAGGCGGTGCACCCGGTGGCGTCGGTGCAGTCCGAGTTGTCGCTGTGGACCCGCGACCCGTTGACCGAGGTGCTGCCGTACTGCGCCGAGCAGGGCATCGCCTTCCTGCCGTTCTCGCCGCTGGGCCGCGGGTTCCTCACCGGCCGGTTCACCTCGTTCGACGACCTGCCCGCCGACGACTTCCGCCGTGGCCTGCCGCGTTTCCAACAGGACGCGTTGCGGGCCAACCTGGCCATCGTGGCCCGGGTCCGCGAGATCGCCGACCGGGCGGGCCTCAGCCCCGCGCAGGTCGCCCTCGCGTGGGTCGTCGCCCAGGGCCCCCACGTCATACCGATCCCCGGCACCAAGACCCCGAAGTACCTGGTGGACAACTGCGCGGCCGGCGACGTGCGGCTCGCCGCGGAGGACCTGGCCGACCTGGACGCGCTGCCCGCGCCCGAGGGAAGCCGCTACTGAGGCGCCGGCGGCCCGGCGCCGCCGCGCCGGGCCGGGCCGCCACCGGCGTACCGAACCGCACCCCGACACCGGGCGAGTACAGCACGCTGACCGGCGGGTCGACCGGCGCCGGCAGACCGGCGGCGGCGACCAACTCGTCGTCCAGGTGCAGCACCTCGGCCCGGTGCAGCGGCCAGCGCGGATGCCAGTTCGGCAGGTGCAGCGTGCGCCCGTACACCCGGGTGTGCAGCCCCCACCGGGCGGTGACGAAGTGCTCAAGGGGTGTCGGGTCGTCGATCCGCTCCCCCACCCGCACGGTCATCCGGCTCGTCGTACCGGCCGGGCCGGGCCAGCGCCGCCGGCACCGGTAGGTACGGCGGTCACCGTCGCGGTCCAGGCGCATCGACGACCAGAGGTACGGCAGACCCAACGTCACCCGCGCCACCAGCACCGGCACGAGGCGGGACGCGTCGAGCGAGCGGAACACGACCGCCCGCCGGCCGGTGTCGTCGACCGAGTAGAGCCGGACGTTGGTCTCCCAGAAGGTGCCGAGGTAGGGCACCCCGGGGCCGCGACCGAAGCCCAACCGCACCATCCGGAAGCCGATCAGCCCGACGTAACTGACGCCGCCCAGCGTGTCCGGGCGTGTTCCGGCGGGCAGCAGCGGTGCGACGAGTTCCGGGGCGACGGCCCAGTGCAGGAAGGTGAGGTCCTCCCAGCGCTGGCGCAGAAGCGACCAGGGGAACGCCTGCCGGGGCTCGTGGTCGACCGGTTCGATGTCCACCCCCTCATCCTGGCTCAGGCGATGGCGACACGGCGGGCACGCTACGACCGGGGTGGGACAGCCGGCGCGACGTGGAGCGGCTGCGTGACCGCCGTACGCTTGATGAGGGCGCCGGATCCCCACGAAGTCGATTCTGGGAGGAACCGCGCGTGACGCACGGTGACGCCGATCTGGTACTGCTCGCGCAGGCCGGAGACGCGGGGGCGCTGGGCGTGCTGCTGGCCCGTCACGAGGCCGGGATGCGGGCCGTCGCGTTGAGCATGCTCGGCTACGGCCCGGACGCCGAGGATGCGGTGCAGGACGCCATGGTGGTGGCGCTGCGGCGCATCGGTGAGGTCCGCGACCCGGCGGCGGTCGGCCCGTGGCTGCGCACCATCGTCCGCAACAACGCCCGGATGACGCTGCGTGGCCCCCGGCCGTTCCCGGTCGCCGAACCGGAGTGGTTCACCCTGCCCGCCGCCACCCCCACCCCGGAGGAGGCACTGGACCAGGGCGTCCTGCGTGACTGGGTGTGGCACGCCATCGACCGACTGTCCGAGCCCGACCGGCTGGTCACCCTGCTGCGGTACTTCAGCGACGCCTCCTCGTACGACCAGATCGCCGCCGTGTGCGGCGTGCCGGTCGGCACCGTCCGCAGCCGCCTCAGCCACGCCCGTCGCACGCTCGCCGGCGGCCTCCGGGCCTCGGCCACCGCGGCGCACACCGACCTCGGCGCGGTCAACGCCGCCCGCTGGCGGGAGGGCCGCGACATGATCGCCACGGCGATGCGGGGCGACTTCGACCGGGTCGTGCGGGACAGTTGGTGGCCGGACGCCGAGATGATCGTGCCGGGCCGCCGGCGCGGAGGCCCCGACCTGGCGATCGGCGGCATGACCAGCGACCTGGAAGCCGGGGTACGCCAGCGGCTGCGCAACGTGGTGGCCAGCGGCGACGTGCTGATCTGGGAGACCGACCTGATCAGCCCGCCCCACGATCCGGAGCACTGCCCACCCGCGGCCCTGTGGTTGCAGCAACTGCGCGGCGGACGGGTGGGCCGGTTCACCCTCTTCCACCCCGTTCCGGCGCTGGTCTGAGAAAAGTTTCCGGACCGAGCGAACTTCGCGACCGGCCCGCGCATCTGGTCCGTGTCAGTCATCAGTCGCGCGGCGACACACGGCGCGCGGGTCCACGGATCGGGAGATAGCACATGGGTTCCACCAGCCACGACGTCGGCACGCTCAGCCCGGGTGCGCACACCTTCACCGTCGACGGTGTCCGGCAGGTCTACCACGTCGCGGGCACCGGCCCGGTGTGCGTGGCGCACTCCGGCGGCCCCGGCATCGAGTGGGCCTACCTGCGGACGCCCGGCCTCGAGGAACACTTCACGATGGTGTACGTCGAGCCGGTCGGCACGGGTGCCTCGGGGCGGCTCGACAACCCCGACGACTACCGTCTCGCGACGTATGTCCGGTTCCTCGACGCGGTGGTCGAGCACCTCGGCGAGCCCCGGGTGTACCTCCTGGGCCACTCGCACGGCGGTTTCGTCGTCCAGCGGTACGCGCTGGACCACCCGGACCGGGTCGCCGGCCTCGTCCTGTACGACACCTCACCCGTCACCGGCGCCGAGTTCTGGGCCGAGGCGATGGCCAACCTCGCCGCGTACCCGCAGCGGCACCCCGACCGGCCGGAGGCGACGGACGTCCCGCACGCTTTCGAACGCTACGGTGTCGCCGCCGACGACGAGGCCCTGGCGACCGCCCTGCGCGCCGCCATCCCGGTGTACTTCGCGGACTTCTGGGGTCGGCAGGCCGAGTTCGCCCCGCTCCAGGCGGCCGTACGGGTCTGGATGACGCCGGCCCGTTCGAACGACCCCACGCCGTTCGACGTGCGGGACAGGCTCGGTGAGATCACCGCGCCGGCCGTGGTGATCGTGGGCGCGCACGACTTCATCTGCGGCCCCCGTTACGCCGAGGAACTGCACGCGGGCCTCAAGGACTCGCGCCTGGTGGTGCTGGAGCAGAGCGGGCACTTCGCGCACGTCGAGCAGCCGGCGGAGTTCACCGAGGCCGTGGTGGAGTTGCTGACCCGCTGACCCGCCCGCGCGCCGCGCCCCGAGGTCCGTTCGTCACAGCGGGCAGCCCTCGGGGTGCGGCGACGTTGAGTGGTCATAGGCTTGGCACTTCGCTGCGCCGTGACGAAGGAGAGACCGCCGTGAGCCAGACCGAGCGGATGGATTCCGTCGACGAGTGGAACGTGGCCGAGGACGATGGCGTCCTGGACGCCTCCGACACCCTGGATGACGGGGTCGGCGACCCCCTCGACACCGGCATCGTCGCCGAGGACCACTGGACGGCGGCGAACCGGTTCGGCACCACCCCCGCCGAGGAGCGGGCCGGGGAGTCCCTGGACCAGTACCTCGCCCAGGAGGAACCGGACATCGACCCGTACGCCGAGGGCGGCGACGACGAGGACGAGCTGACCCGCCGGGGGTACGAGGCCGAGGGCCGCGCGGGCCGTCTCGTCGCGTACGACGAGGGTGTCCGCGAGGACGACGAGGCCGACTCGGTGGCGTGGGACGCCGGGATCGACGCGGGCGCCGCCAGCGCGGAGGAAGCGGCGGTCCACCTGGTCGACGACCCGAACGGGCCGGGCGACGGTCCGTTGCGCTGACGCCGTATCCGCCGCCGCGCTCGACTCCCCGTAGGGACGCCGAGCGCGGCGGCGGCGTACTCAGTGGATGACGACCGGCGTCTTGACCTGCTCGCCCTGCTGGTCGTCGAGCTGCGCCGGCTGACGTCGGCGCGGCAGCAGGGCGGCCGGGATGAACGTGAGCACGACCAGCGCGAACGCGACCCAGAACGTGGTGGCGAACGACTTGGCGGCGAAGTCGAGCCCGCGCTCGATGATCGACGGGTCGACCGGCATCTGCTGGAGCAGCTCCGGACGCTGCTGGGAGGCGATGGCCAGCCCGGCCTCGGTTACCGGCTTGCCACTCTCGTCCACCAGGCCGGGGATCGGCCGGGAGCCGTTCAGCTCGTTGGTGAGGATCACCGACATCACGGCGGCGCCGACCGACCCGCCGATCTGCTGGAGGATGTTGACCAGCGTCGAGCCACGGGCCACCTCCTGGGCCTGCAACGTCCGCAGCGCGGAGGTCATGATCGGCATCATCGTGCCGCCCATGCCCAGACCCATCACGAACAGCGACCCGCCGAGCAGCCAGTACGAGGTCTGCGGGTCGACCTGGGTGAACCCGAAGAAACCGACGACGATGAGCCCCAGCGCGAACGGCACGGTACGCCCGATCGGCACCCGGTCGGCCAGCGTGCCGGCGATCGGCATGGTGATCATCGCGCCGATGCCCTGCGGGGCCATCAGCAGGCCGGCGGCCAACGTCGACTCGCCGCGCACCTGCAGGAAGTAGCTCGGGAACAGCAGGCCGGCGCCCATGAACGCGATGATGAACACGAACAGCGTCAGCGAGGCGATGGTCAGACTGCGGTTGCGGAACAGCCGCAGGTCGAGCAGCGGGTGCCGGGGCTTGAACGAGTAGAGCACGAACGCCACCACCAGCGCGCCGCCGACCAGCATCGGCGCCCACACCTTCGCCTCGGCGAACGTGCCCGCCTCCGGCAGCGACGAGACGCCGTAGAGGAACAGGGCGAGACCCGGCGAGAGCATGAGCATACCGACGAAGTCGAACGACTCGGACGGCTCGGGCGCGTCCTTCGGCAGCGCGAACTGCGCGTAGATCAGCGCGACGACACCGATCGGCAGGTTGATCAGGAAGATCCAGTGCCAGCTCGCGGTGTCGATCAGCCAGCCGCCGAGGATCGGGCCGCCGATCGGGCCGAGCAGCATCGGAATGCCGAGGACGGCCATCAGTCGGCCGATCCGGTGCGGCCCGGCCGCGCGGGTCATGATGGTCATGCCCAGCGGCATGAGCATGCCGCCGCCGAGGCCCTGCAACACGCGGTAGCCGATCAGCTCGCCGATGCTGTCGGCGGTGGCGCAGAGACCGGACCCGATCGTGAACAGCGCCAACGCCACCATGTAGAGACGTTTGGTGCCGAACCGGTCGGCCGCCCAGCCGCTGAGCGGGATCACGGTGGCCAGGGCGAGGGTGTAGCCGGTCATCGTCCACGCGACGCGGGCGTAGGACGCGTCGAACTCAGTCTGGAATGTGGGCAGCGCCACGCTGACCACCGTCACGTCGAGGATCGACATGATCGCGCCGAGGACCACGACGCCGGCCACCTTGAGCACTGCGGCGTCGAGTTTGTCCGATGTCGCGACGGATTGCTGTGTCACAAACTCTCCTGAAGTCGGTTGAGCCGGCCGATGGTGGGCGGTGGCGGCGATGCCGCGCCGACCAGGCGCGGGGCGCGGCGTACCAGGACGACGACGCGCCGAGGAAGACTAACCGCCAGTTGTGACGATTCGCCGCCGGATTTCGTGACCGTCCGGTGGCGCATCCGAACGGCCGTCCATTTACAGCCGCTCGTCGGGGTGGCGATCAGCCAGCAGAACCACCGGCCACGCCGTTCCGCGCCACGCGGTGCGGGCCGACCACGTGAACCCGGGGAATGATGCGGATCCTCGACCGGATGCACGACACCCCGGCCCAGGTGGTGAACCACCTCGGCGAAACCCTGGCGCAGACCGCGCCGGCCATTGCCCTACTCGGTGACGAGACCCGGTACAGCGGGTTGGCGCACAGCGCGCACCACCGCTGGTTCACCGACCCAACGGCACGGCAGCTGCACCCGGAGTCGCCTGCTCGTGGCACACCTGCACGCGGCGTACACCCCGCGACGGGCGCGGCTCGCGGGCCGCCGCGCTCGTCGCCGTCATCGGCGGCCAGCTCGTCTGACCGCCGATCAGCTCCGGGCCGGGTAGCGGGTCGGGCTGACGCCCAGATACCGCCGGAAGTGACGGGTCAGGTGCGCCTGGTCGAAGAACCCGGCGGCCGCGGCGACCTCGGCGGGACGCTGCCCCGCGAGGAGCAGGCGACGGGCCAGCTCGACCCGCCGACCGGTCAGGTACGCGTGCGGCGGCAGCCCGTGCAGGTGGCTGAACGCCCGGACCAGGTGCGTCGGGTGGGCGTGCAGCAGCTCGGCGGCCTCGCGCAGGGTGACACCCTCGACGGTCCGGGCGTCCAGCAGCTCCCGTAGTCGGACCGCGAGGCCACGCGCGGGCGGCGGGACACCGGCCGGGGCACGCGCGCCGAGTTGCTGGCGCAGTCGGTCCAGGATGAGCGCGAGCCGGCTCTCCGCCTCGAACTCGTCCCCCGCGTCGCCGAGCGCCTGATGCAGGTGGTGGATCCGGTCTCGCAGGCGCGGATCGGCCAGGTCCGGTTGGTCGACCGCCCGGCCGACCAACGCGGCGTCGAGCGCCGAGGTGTCGAGGTACAGGACCCGCTTGCGGAAACCGTTCGCCGTGGCGGAGCGGCCGTCGTGCGGCACGTACGGCGGCAGCAGCGTGACCGATGTGCGCAGCGCGCCGTGCCGGTGCCGGTCGAGGTCGAAACGGACCGCGCCGTCGTCGACGATCAGCAGCGTCCACACGTCGTGGACGTGCCGCGGGTACGCGTGGTCCACGAAATGGGCGTGGAAGACCTCGGCGACCCCGGCGACGGCGGGTCGCCAGGCGCTGACCTGGGAGCCGGCCGGGCGGGTGGCCACGCTAAGAACGTACAAGACCGGTCGGTGTCGGGGCGGGCAGGCTCGACGCCATGACCGAACCGATCCGCTTTCCCACCAAGATCGCCGTACTGCTCCGTAACGACCTGGCCGGCTGGCAGCGGCTGAACGTCACGGCCTTCCTGGTCAGTGGCATCGCGAACGCCGAGCCGGTGCTGCTGGGTGAGGAGTACCGCGACGCGGACGGCACCGGGTATCTGCCGATGTTCCGCCAGCCGGTGCTGGTGTTCGCCGGCGACCGGGCGACGCTGGCCGGCGCGCACTCGCGTGCGCTCGCCCGTGGGCTGCGGCTCGCGGTCTTCACGTCCGAGCTGTTCGCCACCGGCAACGACCGGGACAACCGCGCCGCCGTGCAGGCGGTCGGCCGGGACAAGCTGGACCTGGTGGGGCTGGCTCTGCACGCGGGGCGTACCGTGGTGGACAAGGTGCTCAAGGGCGCGTCCATGCACCCGTAACGGCATTCGTGGCGGCGAAGACATTGCGGCTGCGGCAGGCGCTCGGCTTCCACTCCCGCTACCAGCTCGGCGAGGCCGCGCCCTCCTGGCTCTGCGGTGGCAGCCTCACCCGGGGCCTCGGCCCGATCACCGAGGTCGGCTTCAACGCGATGAGCACCCGGCTGGGCAACGTCATGACCAACACGCAGACCCTCACGCTGCACCAGCGGCCGGCCGGCAGCAACACCCTCTTCGTGGCGTGGGAGACGCTGACCCACGCCAACAACCCCAACTGAACAGGCCACCGTGGGTCGGCGCCGTCCTCGACGCCGACCCACGGTGCGGGGTCAGCCGTCGAGCCCCAGCGCCACCACCGGGCTGACCCGGGACGCCCGCCGCGCCGGCAGCACCCCGGCCAGCGCGGTCGACGCGACAAGCGCCACGAACAGCCCGACCAGCGGCAGCACCGGCACGGTCAACGGTGCGTCGATCCCGAGCGTCTGGACCGCCAACCAGGCGTACGGGACGCCGAGGAGCAGACCGATGGTCGCACCGATCACCCCGTACAGGCCGGACTCGGCGGTCAGCATGGTGCGCAGGCCGGTCCGGGACAGGCCGATGGCGCGGAGCAGGCCGGACTCGCGTACCCGCTCCACGACCGAGAGCGCGGTGGTGGAGCCGACCCCGACGACCGCGATCAGCACGGTGAGACCGACCAGGCCGACCGCGATCCAGACCAGGGTGCTCAGCAGCGCGTCGTTGCGGTCGCGTTCGTCGGCGAGCACCGCGAGCCCCACCCCCTCGCTGCCGCCGATCGCCTGCCGCAGCGCGCGTACCCCGGCGGTGCGGCCGTCCTCGCCGGCATCGGCCGCGTCGGCCAGCAGACCGGTGTACGCCGCCGGCACGCCGAGCCGGTCGAGGTCGGCCGGGTCGACGAGGATGCCGGCGTGCAGCGGGCCGTCGCCGGGCAGCACCGCGGCCACCCGCACGTCGACCCTGCCCGTGGCGCGGGCGAGGGTGGCGGTGTCGCCGGCCCGCAGTCCGGTGTCCCGGGCCACCCAGCTGTTCAGCACGATCCGGCCGGGCCCACGGTCGGCCAGGCTGCCCTGGGCCACGTCCAGGTCACCGGTGGTCGGCAACGCCGCCACGTCGAGGTCGTTCGTCGGGTAACCGGACTCGACGTCACCGAGCCGGTCGGTGCCACGCAGCACCGTGACGTCGGCGACGCGCCGGTACGGCACCACCCGGTCGAGTGCCTGTGCCACCTCCGCGCCGGTCACCACCGCCGCCGGCAGCGTCCCGTCGCTGGTGGTGACCTCGAAGTCGGTCGGCGCCGAGAGCGCCATCTCACGGTCGGCGAGGACCCGCATCGACGCGCCCCCGATGACCACCCCGGAGATCAGGGTCACGCCCAGCGCGACCACGACGGACACCGCCGCGGCCCGACGAGGCGTCCCGCCGACCCCGCCGACCGCCAGCCGCCCGTGCGGGCCGAGCTGCCTCAACGGCCAGCCCAGGACGGCCAGCACCGGACGTACCAGCAGCGGCCCGAGGGCCACCAGCGCGAAGAACGCCAGCGCGCCGGACCCGACCAGCAGGAGCAGGGGCATCGTCGGGTCGTAGGACTCCTGCTCCGGCGTGGGCAGCTGGCGGATCGTCGCGACGGCGGCGAGCACCGCGCCCGCGGCCAGCAGCAGCCCGCACACCAGACGCGGGACGCCGACGCCGCGCCGGCCGGCGGTGGTGCTCGCCGTACGCAGCGCCTCCAGCGGGGAGACCCGCGCGGCGGAGAGCGCCGGGGCCAGCACGGCCAGGACGGTGATCATGACGGCGCCGGCCACCACCGCGACGGACGCGGTCAGCGGCAGGCCGGGCGACGAGACCGCCCGGCCGGAGGCCCGCAGCACCGCCGGCAGGGCGTACCCGAGGGCGAGTGCGCCGGCGACACCGACCACGCCGGCGACCAGCCCGGTCAGGGCTCCCTCGGCGGTCAACGCCCCCACCAGGGTGCCCCGCCCCGCGCCGACCGCCCGCAGCAGCGCGAGCTGCCGCATCCGCTGCGCGAAGACGATGCGGAAGGTCGAGGTGACCACCAGCGCCGCGGCGATGACCGCGATCGCGACGAACACGCCGACCAGGACGAACAGTCTCCCGACCTGCTCGGCGGCCGCGTTGGCCTCGGTCTGGCGCACCTCGGCGCCGGAGCGCACCGGCTGCGTGGCGCCGACCAGCGCGGTCACCGCCTCGCGGACGGACTCCGGCGACGTGCCGGGTGTCACCCGTACGTCGATGCGCTCCACGGTGGTCAGGTGCGCCCACGCCGTCACGACGTTGTCCGGGGCGTACGCGTCGGAGCCGCCGTCGGCGTCGGTCTCGACCACGCCGGTGACAGTGAGTTGGGTGGGCGCGGTCAGCTCGCCGCCCGTCCCGCTGGTCGCGGTGCCGACCGCGAGTCCGAGTCGTTCGGCGGTACGCGGGGTGATCGCGATCTCCCCGGGTCGCGTCGGATAGCTGCCCCGGATCACGCGGACCGTGGCCAGTGGGCCACTGCCCGGGTCGGCCCGCAGGTTGAGGTAACCCTCGCCGAGTAAGACCCCGATCTCCGACCGGCCGACCGCCTCGGCCACCCCGGTCAGGGCGCGGACGCGTGGCAGCTGCGCCGCGGTGGGTGACGGCTGCTCCGGGTCACCGATCACCAGGTCGGTGGCGGCCGGGGTGCCGCTGAGGTTGTCCCGCACGGTCCGTTCGGTGATCTCCTGCACGAGCACCGTGCCGAAGACGACGAACGCCGCGACCAGGATGGCCAGGCCGGTCAGGATCAGCCGGCCGGGGCGGCGGGCGGCGACGCTCACCTGGGTACGCAGCACGGTCGCCCTCATGCGCCGGCCGCCAGATCGCGCAGCGCGTCGGTCACGGAGCCCTGGTCCGGTTTGTCGATCTCGCCGGCCACCCGGCCGTCGGCGAGCAGCACCACCCGGTCGGCGTACGCGGCGGCGATCGGGTCGTGGGTGACCATGACGACGGTCTGGCCGAGGTCGCGGACCGAGTCGCGCAGGATGGTGAGCACCTCCGCCCCGGAGCGGGAGTCCAGGTTGCCGGTCGGCTCGTCGGCGAAGACCACCTCGGGACGCGACACCAGCGCCCGCGCCAGCGCCACCCGCTGCTGCTGGCCACCGGACAGCTCGCTGGGCCGGTGGCCCAGACGGTCACCGAGGCCCAGCACCCGCACCAGGTGCTCCAGCAGGTGACCGTCGGGCTCCCGGCCGGCGAGGTCCAGCGGCAGGGTGATGTTCTGCGCGGCCGTGAGCTGCGGCAGCAGGTTGAACGACTGGAAGACGAACCCGATCCGGTCGCGGCGTACCCGGGTCAGCGTCCGGTCCGACTGACCGGTGAGGTCCGTGCCGCCGAGCAGGACGCTACCGGAGGTGGCCGTGTCCAGGCCGGCGAGACAGTGCATGAGGGTCGACTTGCCGGACCCGGACGAGCCCATGATCGCGGTGAACTCGGCCCGGCCGAAGCCGACCGAGACCCCGTCCAGCGCACGGACCGCGGTGTCACCGCTGCCGTACACCTTCACCAGGTCGACCGCGGCGACCGCCGCGTGGCTGGTTTGCGGCGGGGCGTGGGTTGTCATTGTTCCTCCAGTGGCTGCGATGTGACCCGGGAAGCGTCGCCGCCGTCAACCGGTGGGCACATCGGCCCGGGGCCGGGTATCGCCGCCGCCGGGTCTGCCTTTCGGCCGATCTACCGCTCCCGCCACCTGGCTACGCTGGGTCACCATGAGCGCGGCGGCTTTCTCGACATGGTGGGTACGGCTGGGCCAGCTCGCGGGCCTGGCGGCGCTGGGTCTGCTGGGCCTCTTCGACCTGCGCTTCGGCCTGTTCACCGGCATGAGCCCGACGTTCGCCCTGCTTCTGGTGGTGCGCACGGGGCTCGCGGTGGCGACCGTGCCGGTCTGGCTGCCCGTGCACCGGCAGGGGTCGCGGGCATTGCCCGTCGCGGCGCTCCTGCTCGGCACCGCCTCGCTGGCCGTCACCTTCGGTATCACGGTGCTCAGCTCGGGCAGAGGACTTCTGGTCGGCGGCAGCTGGGGGCTGGCCGAGTCCGCCGGGCTGTTGGCAGTCGTCTTCGTGGTGACCCGGCGGGGCGCGGCCCGACTGGCGCCGTGGGCGGCGGCGGTCACCGCGCTCGCCGCCGCCGCGATGCCGCTGCGCGCCGGCACCGACAACGTACTCGTGATCTTCGGGCTGCTCCAGGCGCTCGCGGCGGTCGGCGCCGCCGCGGTCGGCATCTACCTGCGCGTCGTCGCGGCCGGACGGGAGCGGGCGATCGCGCTGGTCCGGGCCGAGCAGCGCGCCGAGTTCGCCCGCGATCTGCACGACTTCATCGCCCACCACGTGACCGGCATCGTGGTGCAGGCGCAGGGCGCCCGGTTCGTCGCCGAGCAGGATCCGCAGCGGGTGATCGTCGCCCTGGAGCAGATCGAACGCGCCGGCGCGGAGACGATGGCCTCGATGCGACGGATGGTCGGTGTCCTGCGCAATCCGGACGCCCCGCTCGCCCCGCTGGCCGGCGTGGCCGACCTGGCGCCGCTGGTGCAGGGCCACAACGGCACGGCGACCGTACCGGCCCGGCTGCACGTCGACGGCCCGCTGGACGGGCTGCCGGTGGAGGTCTCCACGTCGGCGTACCGGGTGGTGATGGAGGGGCTGACCAACACCCGCCAGCACGCACCGGACGCCCGGTCGGTGCACGTCGCGGTGCGCCGTACCCCGGACTGGCTGCTGGTCCGGGTCGCCGACGACGGCACGTCCGGGCGCACCGCGCCGGCCCGGGGGCACGGCTTCGGTCTGATCGGCCTCACCGAGCGGGTACGCGCCCTCGGCGGCACGATCACCGCCGGGCCGGGCATCGCCGGCGGCTGGGTGCTCGACGCGGCGCTGCCGCTGCATCCGGCGGTGGCGCGGTGATCCGGGTGCTGCTCGCCGACGACCAGGCGATGGTCCGGACCGGCTTCGGCATGATCATCGGGGCGCAGTCGGACATGACGGTGGTCGGCGAGGCCGCGGACGGGGTCGCCGCCGTCGAGCTGGCCCGGCGTCTGCGACCGGACGTCGTGCTGCTGGACATCCGGATGCCCCGCCTCGACGGCCTCGAGGCGCTGCGGCTGCTCGCCGGGCCGGGCGTCGCCGACCCGGTCCGGGTGGTCGTGGTGACCACCTTCGACCTCGACGAGTACGTGCACACCGCACTGTCCAACGGCGCCTGCGGTTTCCTGCTCAAGGACTCCGGCCCGGCGCTGCTGGTGGAGGCGGTCCGCGCGGCCGTGTCCGGGGACGCGCTGATCAGCCCGTCCATCACGGTGCGGCTGCTGGAGCATCTCAGCTCGCCGACACCCGCGTACGACGACGCCGGGCTCTCACCACGGGAACTCGACGTCGTGAAGCTCGTCGCCCGGGGCCTGACCAACGCCGAGATCGCCGCCCGGCTCTTCATCGCGGTCGGCACGGTCAAGACCCATCTGGCCAGCGTGCAGATGAAGCTCCCGGCCCGGAACCGGGTGGAGATCGCCGCCTGGGCCTGGGAACGCCGCCTCGTCGCCTAGGTCCCTCGCGGCGACCGCGTCCGGGCGGATGGGGCTGGGTGCGGCGCCTTCGGAGTTGATGCCGGGCCGCGCTGCACGCCGACATGGAGGTCTGCGGTCGCCGGTCGCCGCGCTGCTCGCGGCCGCCCTGGTCGCGGTGGGCGCGACCCCGGCGTACGCCGCCGACGACACCGAGCGCCCCACCACCCCCGGCCCGATCACGGTCGTCGCCGTCGACACGACCTGGGTCGAGCTGACCTGGGCAGCCTCGACCGACAACGTGGGGGTGGTCCGCTATCCGGTCTCCGCGCGGTTCGAGGACTCCGGCGCCATGTACTCGACCGACACCACCAGCATCCGGATCACCGGGCTGCGGCCGTCCCGCACGTACACGTTCAGCGTCTCGGCGGTGGACGCGGCCGGCAACAGCTCCCTGTCGAACCCGACGCTGCGGCTGACCATGCCACCGGGCGACGACCAGTCGCCGAGCGCGCCGGGCCAACCGATGGCGTACGACGTGGCCGCCACCCTGGTGTGGCTGCGGTGGGCCCCCTCGGTCGAGAACGTCGCGCTCGACCGGTACGAGGTGTTCCGGGTCAACGCCGACGGCACCCTCACCCGGGTCAGCGAGGTGTACCAGTACCCGCCGGGGCGCAACAGCACCCAGATCAGCGGGTTGACCCCCACCACCACGTACACCTTCGTGGTGCAGGCCCGCGACGAGGTCGGCCACCTGTCACCCCTGTCCGAACCGGTCACCGTGACCACGCTGCCGCCGCCACCGAGCTGCGCGGTCCGGTCCGTCGTGCGGCAGTGGTCGGACGGCGCCTGCGTGGCGGCGGACGAATAACGCTCGCGTCCCAGCTCTGGCGCACACCGCGACATCTTGCGACGCTAACGCTCGTGTATGACTACGACCTGGTGGTGCTGGGCTCCGGACCCAGCGGTCAGAAGGCGGCGATCGCCGCCGCCAAACTGGGCAGGCGGGTCGGCATCGTGGACCGCCGCGACATGATCGGTGGGGTGTGCATCAACACCGGCACCGTCCCGTCCAAGACGCTGCGCGAGGCCGTGCTCTACCTGACCGGCCTGAGCCAGCGCGACCTGTACGGCAGCAGCTACCGGGTCAAGGAGGAGATCACGGTCAGCGACCTGGCCGCCCGGACCCAGCACGTGATCACCCGGCAGACCGACGTCATCCGCAACCAGCTCGCCCGCAACCGGGTCGCGATGATCACCGGTACGGGCCGGTTCGCCGACGCGCACACCATCTGGGTCGACGGCGGCTCCGGCCGCGAGTCCCGGGTGACCTTCGACAAAATCATCATCGCGGCCGGCACCCGCCCGGCCCGCCCGGACAGCGTCGACTTCGACGACCGCACGATCGTCGACTCCGACGGCGTCATCAACCTGCAGGCCGTACCTCGCAGCATGGTGGTGGTCGGCGCCGGCGTGATCGGCATGGAGTACGCGTCGATGTTCGCGGCCCTCGGCACGAAGGTGACGGTCGTGGAACGCCGCGACCGGATGCTCGACTTCTGCGACGACGAGGTCGTCGAGTCACTCAAGTACCACCTGCGCGACCTGTCCGTGGCGTTCCGCTTCGGCGAGGAGGTCGCCGCGGTGGAGAAACACCAGACGGCGGCGTTGTGCATCCTCAAGAGCGGCAAGAAGATCGTCGCGGACACCGTCATGTACTCGGCCGGCCGGCAGGGCCAGACCGACGATCTGGCGCTGGAGGCGGCCGGGTTGGAGGCGGACCGGCGGGGCCGGATCACGGTCGACGCCAACTACCGCACCTCGGTGGACAACATCTACGCCGTCGGTGACGTGATCGGCTTCCCGGCGCTCGCGTCCACCTCGATGGAGCAGGGCCGGCTGGCCGCGCAGCACGCCTGCGGCGAACCGATCCGCGAGATGCACGGCCTGCAACCCATCGGCATCTACACGATCCCGGAGATCAGCTTCGTCGGGCAGACCGAGGCGCAGCTCACCGAAGCGTCGACGCCGTTCGAGGTGGGCATCGCCCGCTACCGGGAGCTGGCCCGGGGCCAGATCGTGGGTGACTCGTACGGCATGCTGAAGCTGCTCGTCTCCCCCGACGACGGCCGGCTGCTCGGGGTGCACGTGTTCGGCACCGCCGCCACCGAGATCGTCCACATTGGGCAAGCCGTCATCGGCTGCGGCGGCACGATCGACTACCTGGTCGACGCGGTGTTCAACTATCCGACACTCGCCGAGGCCTACAAGGTGGCCGCCCTGGACGCGTCCAACAAGATCCGCAACATCACCCGCATCGACGGTTAGCCCAGAGGTAGCGCCCCGACAGGGGAAGGGCCGGCCGGTGCGAAGGGTTCGGGCCACCCTCCGCACCGGCCGGGGTCTGCGTCAGCGTGCCGCGCAGGTGGGGCTCAGGCTGCCGGCGGTGCCGTTGGCCTGGAACCCGAACTCGGTGGACTGCCCGGCGCCGACCTGGCCGTTGTAGGCCACGTTCGTCCAGTTCGTTGTGCCGGTGTTACCGCTGCGGTCGGCACTCCAGGCGTTGGTGACCGTCGCCCCGGACGGCAACGCGATCGTCACCGTCCAGCCGTTGAGGGCCGACGAGCCGGCCGTCACCCGTACGTTCGCCACGAAGCCGCCCGTCCACTGGTTCACCGTCACCGTCGCGGTGCAGGCACCCGTACCCGGGGGCGGGGTCGTGGGCGGCGGGTCGGTCG
>NZ_WBKR01000052.1 GCF_008868155.1 Micromonospora sp. ALFpr18c | reverse complement strand
CGCGACGGTGGTAACACCGTGAAGATCGCCGACTCGGCCAACCCCGACACCGCCTCCTACTGGATCAGCGTCGAGCACCTCGCCGACTGGATCGCCACCCGCGGCTACTCCACCAGCTGACCCACACCCACACACCGAAAGGGCCGGACCCCAACCGGGGCCCGGCCCTTCGGCATGTCCGGGGTCAGCGTTCGCTGCCCGCCCGAGCCGGCTCGACTTCGGGGGCCGGCTCGGCGGCCTCGATTCGGTGGGCCCGTCGACGCAGCCACCAGGTGCTGGCGAGGCCGGCGAGCACCGCGAGGACCAGCCCGGCCCAGGAGATGTCCTTGAGCCAGTGCTCGGCGGCCCGCCCCACGGTGAACAGCAGGTAGGTGGTGCCGAACGCCCAGACCAGCCCACCGGCGGCGTTGGCCAGGAGGAAACGTCGGTACGGTACGTGCAGTGCACCGGCGAGCGGCCCGGCCAGGATGCGCAGCAGCGCCACGAACCGACCGAAGAAGACGGCCCAGACGCCGTACCGGGCGAAGCTCTGCTCGGCCCGGGCCAGTTGGGCGGGGCCGAGGTGGCGGGGGAAGCGTCGGCCCAGCCGGGCGAGCAGTGGGCGGCCACCCCGACGGCCCACCGCGTACCCGATGGAGTCGCCGACGATCGCGCCGGTGGCCGCGGCGGCGGCCACCCACTCGGGTTCGACCACTCCGGTGGCGGCGAGCAGGGCGGAGCTGACCAGGACGATCTCACCGGGCAGTGGGACGCCCATGCTCTCGACCCCGATCACCCCGCCGACGAGCAGGTAGACCGCGATCGGCGGCAGCGACACGAGCCAGTGCTGGACGTCGAACACGCCCGAACCCTACCCGCGGCCGAACGCCCGCACCTGCCGCCGCGGGGTGAATTCGCCTCGGGTGGCCCGACGCACGCCCCGCAGCGCGTCCTAGGAGGCTAGGGATGAACCGTGCGGGCAGCGAGCGGCCGGGTTGCGTAACTAGCAAGACGGACGTACGGTTTTGTTGAGAGCGGAATCGGCGGTAAGTGTCACCTAACCTCGGCGGCACCCCGGCCGGTGCGACACACTGCTCAGGACTACTCACGGTCGCTGGTGTGAAGGAGTACGACGTGGCGAGCCTCGACACCTTCGGTGCGAAGACCCAGCTACGCGTCGGAGACGCGAGCTACGAGATTTTCAGGATCGACAAGGTGGACGGCCACGACCGGCTGCCGTACAGCCTGAAGATTCTCCTGGAGAACCTGCTGCGGACCGAGGACGGCGCGAACATCACCGCCGACCACATCCGTCAGCTCGGCGGATGGGATCCCACCGCCGCCCCGAGCGTGGAGATCCAGTTCACCCCGGCGCGGGTGCTCATGCAGGACTTCACCGGCGTGCCCTGCGTGGTCGACCTGGCCACCATGCGTGAGGCCGTGCGTAACCTGGGCGGCGACGCCAGCAAGGTCAACCCCCTCGCCCCCGCCGAGCTGGTCATCGACCACTCGGTGATCGCCGACCTGTTCGGCCGCGAGGACGCCTTCGAACGCAACGTCGCGCTGGAGTACGAGCGCAACAAGGAGCGCTACCAGTTCCTGCGCTGGGGTCAGACCGCGTTCAACGAGTTCAAGGTCGTCCCGCCGGGCACCGGCATCGTGCACCAGGTCAACATCGAGTACCTGGCTCGTACGATCATGGAACGTAACGGCCAGGCGTACCCGGACACCGTGGTCGGCACCGACTCGCACACCACGATGGTCAACGGCCTGGGCGTGCTGGGCTGGGGCGTCGGCGGCATCGAGGCCGAGGCTGCGATGCTCGGTCAGCCGGTCAGCATGCTGATCCCCCGGGTGGTGGGCTTCAAGCTCTCCGGCGAGATGCCGGCCGGCACCACCGCCACCGACCTGGTGCTGACCATCACCGAGATGCTGCGCAAGCACGGCGTGGTCGGCAAGTTCGTCGAGTTCTACGGCCCCGGCGTGAGCGCCGTGCCGCTGGCCAACCGCGCCACCATCGGCAACATGTCCCCCGAGTACGGCTCCACCGTGGCGATCTTCCCGATCGACGCGGAGACGATCCGCTACCTGGAGCTGACCGGTCGCGACGCCGCGCAGGTCGCGCTCGTCGAGGCGTACGCCAAGGAGCAGGGCATCTGGCACGACCCGGAGGCCGAGCCGGCCTACTCGGAGCGCCTGGAGCTGGACCTGGGCACCATCGAGCCGTCGCTCGCCGGCCCGAAGCGCCCGCAGGACCGGGTGCCGCTGGGCAGCGCCAAGACGCTGTTCCGCTCCGCGCTGACCGACTACGTCGCCGACGACTCCACCAGTGAGCGTGACCTCAAGCCGAGCGTGGCGCGCGAGGAGCTGCCGCGCGGCGCGAACGGGCCGGCCGACGAGGCCAGCGCCGAGTCGTTCCCGGCCAGCGACCCGCCGGCCAACGAGTTCAGCGACCCGGCCGACGAGCCGCGCGACCTGGAGACCGCCGCCGCCGGAGCGGGCGGGCGGGCCACCAAACCGGTACGGGTCACCGGCGCCGACGGCGTCGAGTACGAGCTGGACCACGGCGCCGTGGTGATCGCGGCGATCACCTCCTGCACCAACACGTCCAACCCGCAGGTGATGATCGGGGCGGCCCTGCTGGCCCGCAACGCGGTCGAGAAGGGCCTGACCCGCAAGCCGTGGGTGAAGACCACCCTGGCCCCGGGCTCGAAGGTCGTCATGGACTACTACGAGCGGGCCGGCCTCACGCCGTACCTGGACAAGCTCGGCTTCAACCTGGTCGGTTACGGCTGCACCACCTGCATCGGCAACTCGGGCCCGCTGCCCGAGGAGGTGTCCGCGGCGGTCAACGAGCACGACCTGTCGGTCGTGTCGGTGCTGTCGGGCAACCGCAACTTCGAGGGCCGGATCAACCCGGACGTCAAGATGAACTACCTGGCGTCCCCGCCGCTGGTCGTCGCGTACGCTCTCGCCGGCACGATGGACATCGACCTGGCCAACGAGCCGATCGGTGAGGACAGCGACGGCAACCCGGTGTTCCTGCGGGAGATCTGGCCGAACAGCGCCGAGATCCAGGACGTCATCGCCCAGGCGATCGGCGCGACCGGCTTCAGCGCCGCGTACGCCGATGTCTTCGCCGGCGACGAGCGTTGGCAGTCGCTGCCCACCCCGACCGGCGACACCTTCGCCTGGGCGGAGGACTCGACCTACGTGCGCAAGCCCCCGTACTTCGAGGGCATGCAGCAGGAGCCGAGCCCGGTCACCGACATCGCCGACGCGCGGGTGCTGGCCAAGCTGGGTGACTCGGTGACCACCGACCACATCTCGCCGGCCGGCTCGATCAAGGCCGACTCGCCCGCCGGCACGTACCTCGCCGAGCACGGCGTGCCGCGTCACGAGTTCAACTCGTACGGCTCCCGCCGGGGCAACCACGAGGTGATGATCCGGGGCACGTTCGCCAACATCCGGCTGCGCAACCAGCTGGTCCCGGGTGTGGAGGGCGGCTTCACCGTCAACCACCTCACCGGCGAGCAGACCTCGATCTACGACGCCTCGATGGCCTACCAGGAGGCCGGCATCCCGCTGGTCATCCTGGCCGGCAAGGAGTACGGCTCCGGCTCGTCGCGGGACTGGGCGGCCAAGGGCACCATGCTGCTGGGCGTGCGGGCGGTCATCGCCGAGTCGTACGAGCGGATCCACCGCTCCAACCTGATCGGCATGGGCGTGCTGCCGTTGCAGTTCCCGGTCGACGTCACCGCCGAGTCGCTCGGTCTGACCGGTACGGAGACGTTCACCTTCACCGGGGTGACCGCGCTCAACGACGGCGAGACCCCGCGCACCGTGCGGGTCAACACCGACACCGGCGTGGAGTTCGACGCCGTGGTGCGGATCGACACTCCCGGTGAGGCGGACTACTACCGGCACGGCGGCATCCTGCAGTACGTGCTGCGCCGCATGATCGCCAACTGACGCCGTACACCTGAGAAGGGCCGCTTCCCGCGCTGGCGGGGAGCGGCCCTTCCACGTCTCTGCCTTCCGTGCCCCGGGCTGCTGCCTCGCGCAGCCGCAGCGCGACCGCGCGCCGTCAGCACCCGGCGTGGTCGGCAGTCGGGCGAGATGGGCGACAACCTCGCCGACGTCATCGGCGCACGTGCCTCCAAGGACCCGGGCCTACCGGGTGAGTTCGTCGGCCCGGTCGAGCAGGGCGCGGCGCTCGGCGGCCGAGTCCACCGCTGCCGCCGCCTGCCGGAACAGCGCGGCGGCGCGTGGCCGGTCACCCTGCCGAGCCACCAGGTCGGCCTCCACCGCCACGGCGAGCGGGTTGCCGTCCAGGCCACCCCCGGCGCGCGCCTCGTCGAGCAGGCCCAGTCCGGCCGCCGGCCCGTAGGCGTAGCCGTGCGCGACCGCGCGGTTGAGCGCGACCACCGGCGACGGCCGGATGCCGAGCAGGGCGTCGTAGGCGCCGGCGATCGCCGGCCAGTCGGTGGTCTCGACGGAGGCGGCGGTGGCGTGGCAGGCGGCGACGCGGGCCTGCCACGCGTACGGCCCGTCCTGGCGTACCCGATCAAGGACGGCCAGTCCCTCGGCGATGGCGGCGCGGTCCCACCGGCCGCGGTCCTGCCGCTGAAGGGTCAGCAGGTTGCCGGCGGCGTCACGGCGGGCGTCGGCCCGGGAGTGCTGGAGCAGGAACAGCGCGAGCAGCGCGGCCACCTCGGACTGCTCGGGCATCAGCCGGTCGAGCAGTCGGGCCAGCCGGATCGCCTCGTCGGCGAAGGCCGGCTCCCCGTCGGCGACGTAGCCCCGGGTGAACAGCAGGTACAGCACGGCGAGGACGCCGGGCAGCCGCTCGGTCAGCGCCGGTCCGCTGGGCACCCGGTACGGGATGCCCGCCTCGGCGATGCGGGTGCGGGCCCGCGTCAGCCGTCGGGTCATCGTCGACTCGTTGACCAGCAGGAGCCGGGCGATGGCCGCGGTCGGCACCCCGCACACGGTGCGGAGCGTCAACGCCACCCGGGCCTCGATCGCGAGCGCCGGATGGCAGCAGGTGAAGATGAGTCGCAGTCGGTCGTCCACCACGTCCTCCCCCACCTCCGGCTCGGGCTGCGCGTCGACCGGCGTGAGCAGTGCCAGGTCGTGGAGTTTCCGGCGTTCCACGGTGGCCCGGCGCAGGACGTCGATCGCCCGGTTGCGGGCCACTGTCATGAGCCAGCCACCCGGGTTGTCCGGCACACCGTCGGCGGGCCAGCGTTCCAGGGCGACGGTCAGCGCCTCCTGGGCGCAGTCCTCGGCCAGCGCCCAGTCCCCGGTCACCCGGATCAGGGTCGCGACGATCCGGGGGTACGCCTCGACGCCGGCGGCCGCGACGGCTTGCGCCGCCACGGCCGCTCCCGCGCCGGTCACCCGGCCGGCGCCCACGTGCGCGCCGGCCGGCGTTTCGGTGCGGGCCATCCGGTCAGCCGGGCAAGCCGGCGAACGGGCGCAGTTCCAGTCGCCCCTCGCGGGCCATCGGGTGAGTGCGCGCCACCTCGATCGCCTCGTCCAGGTCGGCGCACTCGAGCAGGTCGAACCCCACGATCACCTCCGTGGTCTCCGCGAACGGTCCCTCGGAGACGAGCAGCTCGCCGGCACGGACCCGGACCGTGGTGGCCGCGCTGGTCGGCGCCAGCGCGTCGCCGGTGAGGCGGCGCCCACGCGAGTCGTTCTCCTCCACCCACTTGTGGATGTCGGGCAGATCGGTCGGGTCGGTGTCCGGCTCGGTGTCGCTGCACACGAACATCATGTACTTCATCTGGGCGCTCCCTGGTTTCTCGGGTTATCGCCAGCATGACGTTCGGCCGGGGCCGTTCCGGACGCCCTCCCCTGAAAATAGTCGGTCAGTTTCCTCCGGCGGCGCGGCGGCGGGCCTCGCGGGTCTTCATGGCGTGCTCCATCAGCGTGACGAGCACCTCCTTGCTGGACTCGCGCTGCCGGGCGTCGCAGAGCAGCACCGGCACACCCGGGTCCAGGTTCAACGCGGCCTGCACCTCGTCGAGCCGGTAGGAGCGGGCACCCTCGAAGCAGTTCACGGCGACCACGAACGGGGTGCCCCGGCCCTCGAAGTAGTCGATCGACGGGAAGCAGTCGGCCAGCCGGCGGGTGTCGGCCAGCACGACCGCGCCGATCGCACCGAGCGCCAACTCGTCCCAGACGAACCAGAACCGGTCCTGCCCGGGGGTGCCGAACAGGTAGAGCACCAGGTCGTCGCTGATGGTGATCCGGCCGAAGTCCATCGCCACGGTGGTGGTGGTCTTGCCCTCCACCCCGGACAGGTCGTCGATGCCGACACCGGTCTCCGTGAGCACCTCCTCGGTGCGCAACGGCCGGGTCTCGCTCACCGCGCCGACCATCGTGGTCTTGCCCACACCGAACCCACCGGCGACCAGGATCTTGATCGCGGTGGGCAGTGGGGTCGCTCCCGCCGGCCGGTCAGAGTGCCCGTAGTCCATTGATTACCGCCTCGAAGATGCTGTTGTCGGGAAGACCGGCCGTGGTCTGCGGCTCGCGGACCTGCACCAGGCTGCGGGCCGCCAGGTCGCCGAGGAGCACCCGGATGGTGCCCACCGGCAGGTCGAGATGGGCGGCGATCTCGGCGACGGACTGTATTCGTTGACACAGTCCGACGATCGCCAGATGTTCCGGGCCGAGGCCGACCTCCGGCGTGACCTCGGCGCGGGTCGCGGTGACCAGGGAGATCAGGTCGAACGTGCCGGTGACCGGGCGGGCCCGGCCGCGCGTCACCGCGTACGGGCGCACCACCGGGCCCGCATGGTCATCCACCCACTGATGGTCCGCGGACTCTCCCTGCACCGTCATGCCGCTACCTCTCGCCGGCCGGCTGCTCGGTGCCACGGGACGGGGAGGCCACATACTTGCCGACCCGGGTGACCAGCATCGCCATCTCGTAGGCGATCAGGCCGACGTCGGCGTCCTCGGTGGCAAGGACCGCCAGGCAGGCGTTGCGGCCGGCCGCGGTGACGAACAGGAACGACGACTGCATCTCGATGATGGTCTGCTGCACCTGCCCGCCGCCGAAACGCTTCCCCGCGCCGCGGGCCAGGCTCTGGATGCCGGCAGCCATCGCCGCGAGGTGCTCGCCGTCGTCCCGGCTCAGGCCCTGGGAGGAGGCCATCAACAGGCCGTCGGTGGAGAGCGCGACCGCATGCTCGGCCTGCTTCACCCGGCCCACCAGATCATCCAGCAACCACGTCAGGTCGGCACTCGAAGCCGTCTTCTGCGCCACTTCGTCGTCCTCTTCTCGCCCGGCTGTTGCGCCGTGTTCGTCTGGAGCTGACCGTCACACCGTGCGGTGACCCGCATTCTCGGTGGCCGGTCAGGTAGCTTGCGGGTCCTCGTCGCTCGGCTCGGGCGTCGCGCTCGGCGGGGCGCCGGCCGCGCCGCCGATCAGTCGCGCCGCGTCGGTCCGACCGCGACGGGTGCCGGTCTGGTACGAGCTCATCATCCGGCGCACCTGCTCCGGGGGACGTGCCACGTCCTCGTCGTCGGTCTCTGTCGCGGCCGGGTCGTCGCGCAACTCGGGCACGATGTTCGCCTGCCGGACCCGTACCGGCAGGCCCGAGTCGGTCCGGTCCGCCTCGGCGCGGGCCGGCATCGGCCCGCCGTCGGCCGCCGCCTCGCTGGCGCTGTCCGTCGGGCGGGAACGGTCGACCGCGGGCAGTCCGGTGGGCACCGTGGGAGCCTCCAGGGCGGGCTGGCCCAGAACACGCCGGGCCCGGGTGGGCAGGTCCGGCGTACCGGCGCCCTGCGGTGTCCGCTGGCGGGTGGGCAGAGCGGCGTCCACATCGGTGCCGTCGGCCTGCCCCGTCGCGGTGGTGGCGTCCGGCACCAGGTGCCCGGCCGGGGTGACCGGCTCCGGCACGTCCGGCGCCGTCGTGCCCGGTGCCTCCGGTGCGGCCGCCAACGCGACCGGCGCGAGGACGGCCGGCCGGCCGGTGTCGGCGGTGGTGGTCGGCCCCGAGGGCAGGGCGATGGCCGGCGAACCGGCCCGCATCGCACCGGAGTCCTCCGAGCTCGGGCCGTTCTCGGTGACCAGTTCCAGCGGGATCAGCACCACGGCGGTGGTGCCGCCGTACGCCGACTCCTTGAGCCGCACCCGCACGCCGTGCCGCTCGGTCAGCCGGCTCACCACGTAGAGCCCGAGCCGGGCGGCGTTGGCGAGGTTCAGCTCGGACTGGTCGACGATGCGGTGGTTCGCGGCGGCCAGGTCCTCCTCGCTCATGCCGAGGCCCCGGTCCTCGATCTCGATGGCGAACCCGTTGGCCACCAGCTGACCGCGGACCTCCACGGTGGTGTGCGGTGGGGAGAACGACAGACCGTTCTCGATCAGCTCGGCGAGCAGGTGGATGATGTCGCCGACCGCGCGGCCGGCGAGGGAGACCGGCCCGAGCGGCAGCACGTTGACCCGGGTGTAGTCCTCCACCTCGGCCACCGCGCCACGGACCACGTCGACCATCGGCACGTTGCGCCGCCACGCCCGGCCCGGGGTCGAGCCGGAGAGCACGATCAGGTTTTCCGCGTTACGCCGCATCCGGGTGGCCAGGTGGTCGACCCGGAACAGATCCTCCAGCTCCTCCGCGTCGTGCTCGCGCCGTTCCATCGCGTCCAGCAGGGTGAGCTGGCGGTGCACCAGCGCCTGGGTGCGCCGGGCCAGGCTGAGGAAGACCTCACGGACGTTGCGGCGCAGGTCGGCCTGTTCGACGGCGGTCCGCAGGGCGGTTTCCTGAACGGCGTTGAACGCCTTGCCGACCTGACCGATCTCGTCGGTGCCGAAATCGAGGGGAGGCGCCTCGGTGGCCACGTCGACCTCCTCGCCGTGGCCGAGGCGCTCCACCACCCGGGGCAGCCGTTCGTCGGCGAGCTGCCAGGCGGCCTGGCGCAGCCGTTCCAGCTGGCGCAGCAGGGCCCGGGCCGTGGTGATCGAGACGACGATGGAGGCGATGACGGCGAGCAGACCGAGGCCGGCGGCGAGCACCAGCCGGATGACGACCCAGATCGCGACCGGGGTGGCCCGCTGGACCAGCGCGTCCCCGCCGGCCAGCACGACGGCCTCCTGCTCCTCCACAGCGGGAGCGAAGGCTGCCTCCCAGTCGTCGGCGCCGACCGGCAGCGGGGCGTTCGGTCGAGCGCTGGCGACCATGCGGTCCTCAAGCGCTCGGAGCTTGGTGAAGGCTGGGCCCTCGGTCATCTGGACGTACCGTTGGCGGTCGGCCTCGGGCAGTTCGGCCAGTGCCTCGGTGACGAGGAACCGTTGCGCGCCAACCAGGTGCGCGAACTGGGCGTACTCCTTGTCGCTGATTCGACCCGCCGCCGAGACGCCGGCGAAGAGCGCGTCCTCCTGCGACATCAGCTCACGCACCCGTACGAGCCGGGTGAGCGTGACGGTGTCCTGGGCGATCTGCTCGTCGTCGAGCTGACCCATGGCCCCGTACACCCGGAACAGCCCGTCGAGGACCCCGGTGTACGCTGCCGCCGCGCCAGCCCGGTCGACGGTGCCGGCGACGACGGCCTCCCGCATGTGACCGAGCCCGTCCAGCCGGGAGATCACGTCGTCGATCCGCGTGGTCAGTTCGTCGCTCGACACGAATCGGGCTCGCCAGCTACGGGCCGCCTCGGCGAACGCGGCGGCCTCCTTCTCGCTGCGCTCGTGCTGCGCCTGCAACTGCTGTGCCAGCCCCTGGTCGCGACGTCCGAGGTAGGCCACCGACATCCGGCGCTCCTGCTGGAGCTCGGTGAGCAGCGGTTCACTGGGTTGGGCGACCTGCGCGTCGAGCGTCTGCACACCGAGCACGTTGAATCCGTCGCGCAGGGTCACCCACGCCGCGAACGCCCAGAGCGCGGCGAGTGAGACCAGTAGGGCCACAATCTTGGTGCGCAAACTTGCACTGCGGGAAGCCATCCCACCCGTCCCTCGACCGTTTCGATTGGCTGAATGAGCCCAGCCCCCGGCCCGGCGCACGCTAGCAGTGTCCGGAATTTCACTCAAGCGATGCAGTTCAGCGGCTTGCTGGGATATGGGTGGAACCGTTCAGCTGCACCGCAGCCGCCGCCCGCGCAGCCACCACTGCCGCCCGGACGATCAGTGCCGGATGGTAGAGGTCCTTGTCATGCCACAGTGGATCGTCGACACCCTCATTCTGCATTGTGGACAAACGGTGAGCAGCGGCGACCCTCGCGTCCCGGATCGTGGATGACGGGCGCGCTGTCAGCAACACGAGTAGGCCGTAGGCGGTCTCCTCCGCCGTGCCATGCCATCGTCCCCACGAACCGTCGGCCCGCTGGTTCTCGAGGGTCCACGAGACGGCCCGCCGCAGCGCCGCGTCGGCCGACGGACCGCCGTACTCCCGCAGTGCGAGCACCACGCAGTAGGTGGCGTAGTAGGGCGAGGCGTGCCAACGGTCCGTCCATCGACCGTCGGCATGTTGGCGGTCGATCAGCCAGCCGGTGAGCCGGCGCAGCACCGGTGCTGCAGCCGGGTCGTTGCCGCCGAGGCATCGCCCGAACGCCTCCAACACGTGCGCGTTCGTGGTCACCGACGAGCCGTCCTCGCCCTGCCAGGTGCCGAAGTGCTCCCCGGTGTCGAACCGGCTCAGGCACGTCGGATCGGTGGGGTGACCCAGGAGCGCCAGCGTGTAGAGCGTCACCGCCGTCGTGTCGGCGTCGGTGGGCAGCCCCGGCCCGGTGGCAGCGCCGTCCGGCCCGAGTGCGTCGCGCAGCCCGGCAACCAGTTCCGCCGGCACCGTCGGGAGCACACCAGCCCGTGCCAGGGTGCTCAGCACCCACGACCGTTCGAACACGGCCATCGGTGTGGTACACGGAACCGCTCCGCTGTGCTCGCCGAGCGCCCGGGTCAGGTAGTCCAGCGCGGCGGATTGAGTACCGCCGGGGTTACCGAGCCACGCGGCGGTGGCGGCCGGCGAGGCTCCGACCGGGCCGGCGGCGGTGGCGGCGACACCGGTCGCACGCCGGGCGGCCGGCCCGAGGATCTCCAGCGCGTGAAGCAGCTTGGGCGGAATCGGCCGACCGGATCCGGCCAGCAGGCGTACGCGGTCGAGCCGCTGCCGATCCATGGCCGCGGGCATCGGCGGCGGGCCGACGCCTCGCCAGTGCGCCAACCACGTCGGCGGGTCAGCGAGCTGGTCGGCGATCCGGTCGACCAGTGCCGGGACGATCAGGTCCGCAGCCGGCAGGTCCGGCACAGGGTAGGTCGAGGGGCCGGCCACCCGGTCGAACAACAGGCGCAGCGCGCGGTCGACCGCGTCGTGCACCGCCGCCGGGGACCAGCCCACCGGCTCGTCGTGCAGCGACGCCGCGAGCAGCCCCTCCACGGCACTCAGGGTGGGCACCAGGGCGTACCCGTCCGGCCCGCCCCAACCTCCGTCCGGGCGCTGCACGGCGAGCAGGTACTGGATCCGGTCGGCGTGTCGGGGTAGCCAGGGCGCCCGGGAGACCAGACGGGCAGTCTCGTACGGCGAAGCGGATGTACGGCCGGACGGGTGCAGGATCAGCTCGGCAACCAGCTCGTCGACGGCGCGCGCCGACCCGGGATCCTTCGCCGCGCCGGCGTCCCGGGCCAGCGCCTCGGTGCTCACGACACACCCCAGAAGTCGGTGCTCCGGTAGAAGCCGGTGGTGTAGCCGAGCTGTCGAGTCAGGTAGGCCGCCTCCCTCGGGCAGTCGGCCCGCAGTTCGTCGAGCAGGTCGGTCACATCCGTGACCAGGCGTTTCAGCACCTGCTCCACCACCGCCCGGTCGTCCACCAACATGATCGCGTTCAGGTCGCCCCAGCGGAGGTCCCGCTCATGGGTACTCAGGTCATTGACCAGTCGAAGAGCGCGTTGCACAGCGTCACTGGCGATGACCAACCGGTCGAGCCGAGCTTGCGTGTCGGCCCCGCCGGTCCGGATCCAGTGCACGACGTTCACGACGGTACAGGCCAGGTTGTCCGCGTTGTTCAGGTAATCGGCGAGGGTGGGCGGCGGCTGAAGACCATCCCGCATCGCCGTCTTCCACTGCCACTCCTGCCGCATCGCGTGAAGGGTCCGTCGGGCCGCCGCCCGCCACGCCCCGCCCAGTGTGGCGAAGGCTGGCACGGCAACCAGGTCGGCGTGGAGACCGGCGAGGAAGCGACCCAGTGGATCATCCGTCGCCGCGGACGCACCGTCCGTGACGGAAAGCTGCCTCTGCACCAGCCGGTCGAGCTCGACGGCGGAGGTGGCCAGCCGGTCCACCTGCCAGTCCAGCGCGAACCCCCAGAGCACCGCCCGGTTGGTCAGACGCAGCTCGACTGCCTCACACCACGGCGCGCTGAACGCAATGGCCAACGCGATGCTGCTGGTCAGAGCGCCGTCGAAGGGCCCCTCGGCGAAGAGGTCCGGATGGGCGGTCAGGCAACGTTGCAGGTCACGTTGGCCATAGGCGGCCAGGGCACAGACGCGGCCGTGCTCGGCGGCCTGCTGTAGTTCGTCTCCGACCCTTGGTAGTGGTGCCATCCGCTAGGCCAGGGCCGGTTGCCGATGTGGGGTGAGCAGCAGCGGCACCCGTTCCCGTGGCCGAAGCGACGCGGCGAGCCGCGGCGATGGCATCCCGGGCGTGCAGAGCCGGTACCGGAAGCGGCTGAGCAGCGTCGCCACGATCAGTGGTGCCTCGACCTGGAAGAAATACTGGCCGATGCACTGGTGGGCGCCGCCACCGAAGGGGTAGTAGGCGTACCGGTGGGCGCGCCGGGGGGCGTCGGGCGCGAAGCGCTCCGGGTCGAAGACCGCCGGCCGATCCCAGAAGCGGGCCAGCCGCTGGGTCACGTACGGACTTAGGACGATGGTGCCACCGGCCTTGACCCGGGTGCCGCCGATGACGTCGTCGGCGATCGCGGTCCGCGGCACCAACCAGCCGGACGGGTAGGCGCGGACGAGTTCGTCCAGCACCATCCGGGTGTAGCGCAGCTCGCCGAGTTGTTCGCGGTTGATCACGTCGCCGGGGCCGACCACACGATCGATCTCCGCGTAGAGCCGCTCGGCGACGTCGGGCAGTTGCTCCAGCAGTGGGAAGAGCCAGGTGAGCACCGTGTAGGTGGTCTCCGTGGCGGTGACGAAGATCGACACCAGATCGTCGCGTACCCGCTGCTCGTCGAGCTTGTGGCCGTGCTCGTCACGGCCCCGGCCCAGCGAAGCGACGATGTCGTCGCCTCCGTCGTCGTGGGCTCGCTCGGCGCGGACCAACGGCAGCAGAATGTCGTCGATGTTCTGGACCGCCCGCCGCAGTGCGCGGTCACCGGGCATCGGCACGGCGTCCGGCAGGAACGGGGTGAGCAGCCGGAAGCGCAGTGCGGTCGCCACGGTGTCCTGTTCCGTGACGATCCGCACACCGTCGGTGACGGGGATCTTGTTGCCGAAGAAGACCCCGATGACGGCCTGGCAGATGATCCGGGAGATCTCGCTGGCAGCGTCGACCGGTTCGCCGGTTCGCGCCGGGACGTTCAGCTCGTCGACCGCATCGCTGATCGCCTGGCTCAGGCCGTCCACCACAGCGTCGATCCGCTTCGCGGTGAAGTGCGGCTGGAGCCGTCGGCGACTTGCCTCCCACTGCGGGCCCTCGGCGAGGATGCCGTCGCCGCCGAGCTTCTTGACCGACTTCCACATCATGCTGTCGCCGGCCCGGGTGTAGTTGGCGGCGTTGTCGCGGAGCACGTGCTGGACGTGTGCGGGCTCGACGACCAGGTACGGCCGGATGGTGCCCAGGTTCAGTCGGACGACCTGCCCGGGCGACGCGTCGGCCAGCCCGACCAACGTGCCCAGTGGATCACGGAGTAGCGCGGGCAGCACGCGTCGCAGGCCGGCCACATATGGATCGCGGCGTGTCGGGATGCTCGGCTCAGTCACTGTCCACCTGCACGGTCCTCTCCGGTGGCATCGCACTGCGGGTTACGCTCTGTGCTGCCTCGGCGATGGCGCATGACCATCAGGCAGAGCATCGCATTCACGAATCGCCTTCACCAGCACCATGATCGGGAAGGTTTCTCGCGTTGACTGAGCGATCTGCGCCCTTGATCCGACCGGCTCGGCCGATCCGGAAAATTCCGCAGGTGGCACCGCATGGTGAGCACCGGGTGAGCTGATCCGCAATGAGCATGAAAAACAGCACATTGACGCGTCGGTGTTGGTGTGTCTGGGGCTACCGACGGTCGCGCAGCGCCCGCAGAGGCACGAATCCAGGCGCTTGCGGAGACGCTGTGCCAGGCTCAGGAGCATGGACGACAAGACCATCCTGAACCGGATTTCCGAACTGGTCGACGAGGAACACAAGCTGCGGGCCGATGCCCAGGCGCACGAGTCGGGCACCGAGGGCGAGGCCAGCGAGCGACTGCGCGCCCTGGAGGAGTCCCTCGACCAGTGCTGGGATCTGCTGCGCCGCCGACGGGCCGCCCGGGAGACCCACGGCGACCCGGACGCCCAGGGCGAACGCCCCAAGCCCGAGGTGGAGCGCTACCTGCAATAGCCGGTGGAGCGGGTCGGGCGGAGTGCCCGCCCGACCCGCTCCGATCAGCGGATGCCCGCCTCGCGCAGCAGCTCAGCGGTCAACGCGGCCGGATCGACCTGCTCCGGCGGCAGACCACGAGCCACGAACCAGGTGCCGACCACGCGTACGTCGCGGGCCAGGAACTCCGGCCCCTGCGGGTTCGCCACCACGTCGACCACCTGCGGCAGGTCGATCACGACGAGCCGGCCGGAGTGCACGAGCAGGTTGTACGGCGACAGGTCGCCGTGTGCGTAACCGGCCCGAGCCAGGACCCGCAGCGCCTCCACCAGCTGCGCCCACAGGTCACGCAGCTCGGCCGGGTCGGGCCGTAGCTGGGCCAGCCGGGGCGCGGCCTGCCCCGACTCGGCGTCGCCGACGAACTCCAGCATCAGCTCGGTGCCGCGCAGCTGCACCGGGTACGGCACGGCGATCCGGTCGTGCCCGGCGCCGATCTCCCAGAGCCGGGCCAGGGCGGCGAACTCGGCCGCGGCCCACTGCCCGGCGATCATCTGCCGACCGAAGGCCGTCCGGCCGGCCATCGCCCGGTTCTCCCGGGACCTGCGTACCCGACGGCCCTCCAGGTAGCCGGCGTCGCGGTGGAACAGCCGGTGCTCGGAGTCGCGGTACCGCTTGACCGCCAGGAGGCAGGACCGGTCGGTGTCCGGCACCGCACGGCGGACCAGGTGGACGTCCGCCTCCTTGCCGGTCTTCAGCACACCCAGTTCGGTGTCCTTGGCGGCCAGTTCGGTGACCAGCCAGTCCGGGTACGGCTGCGGCCCGTGCACCGCCTCGTCCCAGGACGACCAGTGCTCGCCGGTGTCCGGGTCAGGCTCGGTGTCCGGGTCGGCGAGCGGCTCGGCCGGCCGCCCGCGCTTCAGAAACTGCGGTTCGTCGTCGTCGAAGCGGCTCTTGCCGCGGCTCCGGCGCTCCAGCGCCGGAAGGTCATGATCGCGCACTGTGGTGAGGTTCCCTTGGTCGAGGCTGAGATAGGCAGCTGGAAGCGACCTGCGAAGACGGCCATGACCGACCCCCTCTCCTCGACCGGGCACACGCCCGGGATGCACCATGCGCCGACCATGCGCGCCGCGTCCCGGCGGCCGATCAACCGAATTACCGCGACGCGCGTCAGCCGGCCAGCACGGTGGCGACCGCGGCGATCAGCCCGTCCACCGTGCGACTGGGCGCGAACCGCACATCCGACCAGGTACGCCCGCGGTGCAGCCACACGCTGGGCAGTCCGACCGCGGCGGCGCCGCCGATGTCCGCCTCCGGACTGTCGCCGACCACCCAGGCGCCGCGCAGTGGCATCCGGACCCGCTGCGCGGCGAGCGCGAAGATCCGCGGGTTGGGTTTGCTGACCCCGGCCTCCTCGGAGATCACCCAGTCCGCGACGTAGCGGTCCAGTCCGGTACGGCGGATCTTGGCGTCCTCGACGCGTACCGTGCCGTTGCAGACCACCACCGGCACCCAGCCCGCGTCGTCGGCGATCCGCAGCGCGCAGGCGGTCAGCGGATCGAGCCGGGTCTGCTCCACCACCCCGTCGTGCAGCTCCTCCACCAGGTCGATCGAGGGGATGCGCAGCTCGTAGCGGTCCCGGATCGCGTCGGCCAGGTCCCAGCGGTCGGTCAGGCCGTCCGCGTCGACCGAGAGCAGCCAGTCGATGTCCGTGGGGGGCGCGCCGATGCCGTCCAGAAAGCGCTCACCCCAGCGGCGGAACGGCCCGGCCCGATCCAGCAGGGTGTTGTCCAGGTCCAGCAGGAGCAGTGGCACTCGGGCACCCTACGGGACCGATGTGTCCGCCAACAGGTCCAGCCGGTATCGACCTGACTATGGGCTCAACCGGACATTGACCCCCGGGGATCGCCCTGGTGCGGCAACCGATCGGCGAGCATCGAATGAGCCGCCCGGGTGGCCACGAGTTCGGCCGGGTCCAGGGCCGCCACCAGCACCGCCGTGCCCTCGTCGGCGCCTCGGGCGAGCACCCGTCCCTGCGGGTCGTAGATCGCCGCGCCGCCGTTGAACCGCCACGGGTCGACTCCCCCGACCGCGTTGGCGAAGACCACGAACATGGTGTTGTCCAGCGCCCGCGCGGCGTAGTACAGGTCCCGGCGGTGCTCCGAGCCGGCCAGGTATCCGCTGGGACACAGGTAGGCGTGCGCGCCGTCGAGGGCGGCGGCCCGGGCGTGTTCCGGAAAGCAGCCGTCGTAGCAGATGCCCAACCCGAGCCGCCAGTCGTCGACGAGCAGCGTGGCGCCCCGTGCACCGGCGTCGAACAGGTCCCGTTCGCCGCCCCAGAGTTGCTGCTTGTCGTACCCGACGCGGATCGCGCCGGCCCGGTCGACCACCAGCGCGGCGATGGTCCGCCGGCCGTCCGGGTGGCGGGCGGCGGCACCGACGAGCACCGTGACGTCGGCCTCGCGCGCCGCGACGCGCAGCGGGTCGAGCCGGGGGTCGGCGACCGCTCCGATCGGATCGGCCGCGACATCGGTGCCGGCCGGGTCGGCGGCGAGGGTCGGCGGGTGGTACGCGCAGAGGTACAACTCGGGCAGGACGGCGACCCGGGCGCCCTGCCCACCGGCGCGACGGACCAGCTCGGCGGCGGCGAGCGCGTTGCCGGCGACGTCACCGGGGGTCGGCGTGGCCTGGACGGTGGCGACGGTCAGCGGGGCGGACGGCGCGGGGTGGGGCGGGGTCACCGGAGGATGATAAACGGCTCGTTACCAAGCCGTACGTACGGTTTGCACGGCCCGGGGTGACCTGCGACGATCGACGCGTGCCCAGAGTAAGCCAGGATCAGCTCGACGCGCGCCGGCAGGAGATCCTCGCCGCCGCGCGGGCGTGTTTCGCCCGGCACGGCTACGAGGGGGCGACCGTACGCCGCCTCGAGGAGGCCACCGGGCTCTCCCGTGGCGCCATCTTCCACCACTTCCGGGACAAGGACTCGCTCTTCCTGGCCGTCGCCGAGGACGACGCCGCCGTCATGGTCGAGACGGTGGCCCGTAACGGGCTGGTGCAGGTCATGCGCGACCTGCTGGCCCGGGCGGTCTCCCCGGACACCACCGGCTGGCTCGGCAGCCAACTGGAGGTGTCCCGCCGGCTGCGCACCGACCCGGCGTTCGCCCGCCGCTGGGCGGAACGGTCCGCCGCGATCGCCGAGGCGACCCGGGACCGGCTGGCCCGACAGCGCGACGCCGGCGTGCTGCGCGAGGACGTACCCATCGACGTGCTCGCCCAGTTCCTGGAGCTGGCCTACGACGGGCTGGTGCTGCACCTGGCCATGGGCCGGCCCGCCGGCGACCTGGGCCCGGTGCTGGACCTGGTCGAGGAGGCGGTCCGCCGCCGCTGATCGGCACCGCCGGGCACCGGCGCGGGGACCGTGGCGGCGCTGCTCCACAATGGGGCCCGCCGATCCCTCCGGTGACAGGAGCAGCCGATGACCGACCTCGCCGCGTCGGGCGACACCTGGGGCATCCCCGGCCCGACCTTCCTCCGGTTCTACCTCGTGGCCGCCGCCCTGGTGGTGGCGCTCGCGGTGTTCCACCGGGTCCGCCTGCTCGCCGGACCGGCGGCCACCCCGGCCGACCCGCTCGGTCCACAGCAGGTCGCGTACCTCAACGGCGGACCCGCCCTCGCCACGCACGCCGCGCTCGGCGGGCTGCGCGGCAGCGGCGCGATCGGCGTACGACCGGACCGTCGGCTGACCACCGTCGGTGCCGAGCCCACCGGTCTCACTCCACTGGACCAGGCCATCCACTGGGCTGCCCACAATCACCTCCGGGCCCGGGACCTGCCGCAGGACCATCGGGTGCGCACCGCCCTCGACCAGCTGCGCACCGGCCTGGAGCAGCGCGGACTGCTGGCGAGTGAGGCACAGCGGTCCGCCGCTCGGCGCTGGGCCCGGGTCATCGCCGGCCTGCTGGTGCTGGGTGTGGTGCGGCTGGTCGCCGGCCTGGAGAACGGGCGGGCGATCGGCTATCTGGCACTCACCCTGATCGCGGTGCTGGTGGCGGTCGTGGTGCTCTGGCGCGTACCGCAGACCACCCGCGCCGGTCGCGCGGCGTTGCGCGACACCCGCCGGCAGCATGCCCACCTGGCGCCGGCCTCCGCCCCGGCGTACGCCACCTACGGGGCGGGCGGCGCGGCGATGGGCGTGGCCCTGTACGGCACCGCGTCGCTCTGGGCCCTCGACCCGGGCTTCGCCGAGCAGGCCGAGATCCAGCGCCAGGCCGCATCCGGCAGCGGCTGGGCCGCAGGCTCCGACGGATCGTCCGGCGGTGGGGACAGCTCCGGCGGCGGCAGCTCGTGCGGCGGGGGTGGCGGGTGCGGCGGAGGCGGAGGCGGGTGCGGCGGATGACCGACCCGTACGGCGTCGGGATCGGCTGGCGCCCGGAGATCGCCGGGTTCGTGGCCGAACTGCCCGGGCTGCGTTTCGTCGAGGTGGTGGCGGAGTCGGTACCCGCGACCGGGCCGCTCCCGCCGGGTCTGGCACAGCTGCGCGACCGGGCGGTGACCGTCGTACCCCACGGGGTGCGTCTCTCGCTCGGCGGCGCCGAGCCGGTCGACCCGGCCCGGGTCGCCCACCTGGCGGCGGTGGCGCAGCGCGTCGACGCCCCGCTGGTCAGCGAACACATCGCCTTCGTCCGGGCCGGCGGCGTGGAGGCCGGGCACCTGCTGCCGCTGCCCCGCAGCCGGGAGGCGGTCGACGCGGTCTGCGCCAACGTGGCCCGGGTGCAGGCCGAGCTGTCCGTGCCAATCGCGCTGGAACCGATCGCCGCACTCGTCGACTGGCCCGACGACGAGCTGAACGAGGCGGACTTCCTCACCGAGATCCTGGACCGGACCGGTGCGCTGCTGCTGCTCGACGTCGCCAACGTGTACGCCAACGCCCGCAACCGGGGCGCCGACCCGCTCGCGCTGCTCGACCGCCTGCCGCTGGACCGGATCGGGTACGCGCACGTCGCCGGCGGGTCGGAGCACGGCGGCTACTACCACGACACGCACACCGACCCGGTGCCGACGCCGGTGCTGGAGCTGGTCGGCGAACTCTGCGCACGACGGCGGCCGCCTGCGCTGCTGCTGGAACGCGACGGCGGCTATCCACCGGCCGCCGACCTGCGCGCCGAGTTGGACGCCCTGGCCACCGCCGCCGGCTTCCCGGCCGTGACATGAGCGGCACCACGCCTCGCGCGGGGCTCGCCGAACGGCAGGCTGAGCTGGTCGCGGCGCTCGTCGCCGGGGGCGCACCGCCGGCCGGGTTCGCGCCGGGGCCGTTGGCCGCCACCCGCACGGCGCTGCTGCGCAAGCGGGCCGGCGAGGTGGCCCGGCACTGGCCGCTGCTCGCCGCCGGCCTCGGCCCCGAGTGGCCGGCGACGTTCGCCCGCTGGGCGTCCGACCGGCCCCCGGCCGGTTCGCTGCGCGACGGGTGGGACCTGGCCCGGGAGCTGCGCGAGCAGGGCCTCCTACCCCCGGCGGGTGCGGAGGAACTGGCCGCCCGGGAGGCGGGCCTGCGCTACGACGGGCACACACCGCCACGTCCGCGCCGGCTGCCGGCGGTTGCCCGCGCCGGCGGCGCCGTCGCGGTGCAGATCGCCGGTCGGGTACGCCTGCTGCGCCCCGCCCGACGTCCACCCGCGCCGCCCGTCAACGTTGGCGGGCGCGTCCCGGATGCGGCAGGATCGGCGTCATGGATCTCGGACTGACCGACCGCGTGTACGTGCTCACCGGTGCCTCCCGCGGCCTGGGTTACGCGACGGCGGAGTGCCTGGTCGCCGACGGCGCGCGGGTGGTGCTCTCGGCTCGCGACGCCGACGCGGTGGCCACCGCCGCCGAGCGCCTGGGTGGCCCGGATCGGGCGGTCGGCGTCACCGCGGACCTGGCCGACCCGCAGACCCCGGAGCGGCTCGTCGCGGCGGCCCGGGAGCACTTCGGTCGGATCGACGGCGCGCTGATCTCGGTCGGCGGCCCCCCGGCCGGCAACGCCGCGTCGATCAGCGACGAGCAGTGGCGGATCTCCTTCGAGACCGTCTTCCTGGGCACCGTCCGCGCCGTGCGGACGATCGCCGGCGCGCTGCCCGACGGCGGCGCGATCGGGCTGGTGCTCTCCACGTCCGCCCGGGGGCCGGTGCCCGGCCTCGGCATCTCCAACGGCCTGCGGCCCGGGCTGGTCGGCGTCGCCAAGGACGTCGCCGACGACTACGGCCCGCGCGGCGTGCGGGTGGTCGGCCTGCTGCCCGGGCGGATCATGACCGACCGCAACCGCGAACTGTTCGCCGCGACCGGTGACCCGGAGCGGGCCCGCGCCGAGGCCGAGGCCAGCATTCCGCTGCGGCGCATCGCCGACCCGGCCGAGTTCGGCCGGGTGGCCGCGTTCGTGCTCTCCCCCGCCGCCAGCTACCTGACCGGTCTCACCGTGCCGGTCGACGGCGGCGCGCTGCGCGGCCTGTGACCCCCGGCGCGGCCCGCCGAGCCTCGGACGTGCCCCCCGACCCGGCCCGCCGAGCCTCGGATGTGCCGCCCGACCCGGCCCGCCGTGTCGGTTCTGCCGCCACGCACCCCCGGCCGACCAAGGCGGAGCTGGCCGCCGCCGCGGACCGGACCATCCCCGACGTGCTCGCGCCGGGGCTGGCGGTGCTCTTCGTGGGCATCAACCCCGGCCTCTGGTCGGCCGCCACCGGGTGGCACTTCGCCCGACCCGGCAACCGGTTCTGGCCGGCGCTGCACGGGGGCGGGTTCACCCCGCGGCAGCTGCACCCGAGCGAACAGGGCGAGCTGCCCGCCCTCGGGCTCGGCATCACCAACATGGCCGCCCGGGCCAGCGCCCGCGCCGACGAGCTGAGCACCGAGGAACTCCTCGACGGTGCCACGATCCTGACCGACACGGTGGCCCGGTACCGTCCACGCTGGGTGGCGGTGGTCGGAGTGACCGCGTACCGGATCGGTTTTCAACGGCCCAAGGCCACCTTCGGGCCGCAACCGGAGTCGCTGGCCGGCGCCCGGCTGTGGGTGCTGCCGAATCCGAGTGGCCTGAACGCGCACTTCACCCCGGTCACCCTGGGTCTGGCGTTCGCCGAGCTGCGGGGCGCCACGGGTCTGCCGGACCGCCGCCCGACCTGACGCCGTCGCCACCACGCTCGGGTCGGCCAGGCCAGGCCGGGTCGGCTCGGCTCGGCTCGGCCAGGGCGGCTCGGCTCGGCCGGGTCGGCTCGGCCGGGTCGGCTCGGCTCGGCCGGGTCGGCTCGGCTCGGCCGGGTCGGCTCGGCTCGGCTCGGCCGGGTCGGCTCGCGGGCCGGGGTCTGCTTCAGGCCGAGGGCCGGTATGCCTCGCGGATCCTCTGGAGTTGATGCCGCCAACGAATCTCATCGCCCCCGCGGTGGCCTGATTCGTTTGCGACATCAACTCCAAAGCGTGCGCGCACCCCACAGGCGGTCGACGCGCCGCCCCAGCAAATCCCGCAACAGCCGGAAAGATCGCCGACACCCGAGCCGACCCCTGCGCCGACGACACGGCCACCGTGGCCGTCGCTTGAGCCGCCGCGACCAGGCCGGACTCTCCCGGGAGGTCAGTTGGCGGCGGCGGGGGGCATCGCCTCGTCCGCGACGTACGTGCCCAGCGGCATGACCACCGGCTCGGGACCGGTCGCGTCCACGAACGGCCTCGGCGAGTCGGCGACCGCGAACTGGGTGCGGTACAGCTCGGCGTAGAGCCCGCCGACCGCGACCAGCTCGTCGTGCCGGCCCCGCTCGACGATCCGCCCGCCGTCGAGGACGAGAATCTGGTCGGCGTCGCGGACGGTGGAGAGCCGGTGCGCGATGACCAGGGCGGTACGTCCGGCCAGCGCCACCGACAGTGCCCGCTGCACCGCGGCCTCGCTCTCCGAATCCAGGTGTGCGGTCGCCTCGTCGAGGATCACGATCGACGGGGCCTTGAGCAGCAGTCGCGCGATGGCGATGCGCTGCTTCTCGCCGCCGGAGAAGCGGTAGCCGCGCTCCCCCACCGTCGTGTCCAGCCCGTCCGGCAGCGACCGGACCAGGTCGGCCACCTGGGCGCCGGCCAGCGCGGCCCAGATCTCGTCGTCGGTGGCGTCGGGCTTGGCGTAACGCAGGTTCTCGGCGATCGTCTCGTGGAACAGGTGCGAATCCTGGGTGACGACGCCGATCTCGTCGCGCAGGGAGGCGAGCGTCGCGTCGCGCACGTCCACCCCGCCGACCAGCACCTGCCCGTCGGTGACGTCGTAGATGCGGGAGATGAGCATGGACAGCGTCGACTTGCCGGCGCCGGACGGACCGACCAGGGCGACCATCTGCCCCGGCTCGACGCTGAACGAGACACCCTTGAGGACCGGCTCGTTGACCGTCCGGTCGAGGGTGGCGACCTCCTCCAGTGAGGCGAGGGAGATCTCGGCGGCGCTCGGATAGCGGAACCGCACGTCGCGGAAGTCGACCCGGCCGGTGCCGCGGGGCACCGGCACCGCGTCGGGCTTCTCCACGATGCCCGGCTTCAGGTCGAGCACCTCGAAGACGCGGTCGAAGGAGACCAGCGCGCTCATCACGTCGACCCGGACGTTGGACAGCGCGGTGAGCGGCCCGTACAGGCGGGTGAGCAGCAGCGCGAGGGTCACGACGGTGCCCGCGCTGACGCCGCCGGTCACCGCGAGCCAACCGCCGAGGCCGTAGGTGAGCGCCTGCGCCAGCGAGGCGACCAGGAGCATCGCCACGAAGAACGTCCGCGAGTACATGGCGGACTGGATGCCGATGTCGCGGACCCGCTCGGCCCGCCCGGCGAACCGTCGCGCCTCGATCTCGGGCTGACCGAACAGTTTCACCAGCAGCGCGCCGGCCACCCCGAACCGCTCGGTCATCGTCGCGTTCATCTTGGCGTCGAGGTTGTACGCCTCGCGGGTGATGTCGGCCAGCCGGCGGCCGACCCGCCGGGCCGGAATGATGAAAATCGGCAGCAGCACCAACGAGAGCGCGGTGATCTGCCAGGAGAGGGTGAACATCACCGCGGCGGTGAGGACCAGCTGGATAACGTTGCTGACCACGCCGGACAGGGTCGAGGTGAACGCCCGCTGCGCGCCGAGCACGTCGTTGTTGAGTCGGCTGACCAGGGCGCCGGTCTGGGTGCGGGTGAAGAACTGCAACGGCATCCGCTGCACGTGGTCGTAGACCCGGGTGCGCAGGTCGAGGATGATGCCCTCGCCGATGCGGGCCGAATACCACCGTTGGGCCAGCGACAGCAGCGCGTCGGCGACCGCCAGCGCGGCGATGAACAGGGCCAGCCGCACCACCAGCCGGCCGGCCTCGGTGCCACCCCGGTTGATCGCGTTGATCACGTCGCCGGCGAGCACCGGAGTGGCCACGCCGATGATGGCGGCCAGCACCACGGTGGCCAGGAAGACGATGATGTCGCGCCGGTACGGCTGGGCGAAGGCCACGATGCGCCGGGCCACCCCGCGCTTGAGCCGATGGGTGGAAACCTCGTCGCGGTTGCGCATCGACCGGAGCATGCTCCACCCCGCCATGCCACCGCCGGACATCGGGTTGGACACCGTTCACCTCCGGGTCATCGTCGGGCGGACCGCACCGTCAGGTCAATTCTCCCGACGACTCTGACAACCTCGGCCGTAACCCGGATCTTCCCGCGCGGTCCTTACTATTCTCCCTGGCCGGCGAGGTCACGCAGCCGGCGGGTCTGCGCCTCCCGCTCGGCCCGCTGCTGGTCGGCGTGCGACCGCCCGGCCGCACCGGCGAGCAGAGCCTTGATCTCCACCACGGCGTCGCGGGCGCCCGCGAGCAGGCCCGCGGTCAGGTCACGGACCGCGCCGTCCAGCTCGGCCGGGGGTACGACCAGGGTGGCCAGCCCGATCCGGTCCGCCTCGGCGGCGTCCAGCCGGCGGCCGGTCGCGCAGATCTCCAGCGCCGGGGAGTAGCCGACCAGTTCGACGAGGCGCTTCGTGCCGGCCAGGTCGGGCACCAGGCCGAGGGTCACCTCGGCCATCGACAGCTTGGCGTCGGCGGCGAGCACCCGCAGGTCACAGGCCAGCGCCAGTTGGAATCCAGCACCGATCGCGTGGCCCTGCACGGCCGCGACCGAGATGACGTCCGGGCGGTGCAGCCAGGTGAAACCCGCCTGGAACTCGGCGATCCGGTCCGCGCACTCCTGCTCGGGCAGCGTGGCCAGCTCAGCGAACGACCCTGGACCGGACGCACCGGCCACCGCGAGGTCGAGGCCGGCGGAGAACGCGCGCCCCTCGCCACGGACCACCACCACCCGCACGTCGCCGGGCAGGTCCCGCGAGAAGTCACTCATGGCGCGCCACATCGCGGGCGTCTGGGCGTTGAGCACGTCGGGCCGGCACAACGTCACCGTGGCAACCGGCCCGTCGCAGGTCAGCCGGACCCCGGTCGCCTCGGCGGTCACCGGGCGGCCCGGGGCGCGGCGCTGGTGGACGACGCTGAGCGGCGGGTCACGCCTTCTTGCGGCGCCGGGCACCGCCGCGCTGGCGCAGCTGAACCCCGGACTCGGTGAGCACTCGGTGGATGAACCCGTAGGAACGGCCGGTCGAGGCCGCCAACGCGCGGATGCTCTCCCCCGAGGTGTACCGCTTGACGAGGTCCTTGGCGAGCGTCTGACGCTCGGCTCCGACGATCCGGCGACCCTTCTCAGTGCTGGTGGCTGTGCCAGTGGCTGCCATGCTGTGTCCTCACGTCCCAGACTGTGCGGTTCGGATACGGTCACACCTATTAGACCGCCTCGAACGATCATGCGCCAGATATCAACTCTTCGCCAACCGACACGCTATGCAATGTCAGCTTCCCGATAGCGTGATGCCGGCGATCCGTCGCGTCGCACCGTCCAGGCGTACCACCCGCGGTACGGCGACACCCGCCGGCGACCCGTAACCTTCGGCCATGATCGACCTGTTGGGCACCGCAGCCGGCGCCGCGGTGGTCTTCGCCGCCACCGACATCGACGACATCGTCATCCTGACGCTGTTCTTCGTGGCGGCCCGCACCACCGGTCGACCCCGCCCCTGGCAGATCGTCGCCGGCCAGTACCTCGGTATCGGCGCGCTCGCGCTGGCCAGCGCGGTGGTCGCGGCCGGGCTGCTGGTGGTGCCGGACCCGTGGACCGGGCTGCTCGGCCTGCTGCCGATCGCGTTGGGCGTCCGCGCGTTGCGCACCTCCGACGACGACGGCCCGGCCACCGTCGTCACCGGCGCCCTCGGCGTGGCCGGGGTGACGATCGCGAACGGCGCCGACAACGTGGCCGTCTACGTACCCGTGTTCCGGGCCCTCGGCACGAGCGGCATCGCGAACTTCCTGCTGATATTCGTGCTGCTCATCGCGCTGTGGTGCGCCGCCGCCGCCTGGCTGGGCGGGCACCCCCGCGTGGTCCGCCTGGTCGAACGCGCGGGCCACTGGCTGGTGCCGGCGATCTTCATCGGCATCGGGGTGGTGATCCTGGCCAGCTCCGGCGTGCTCGGCCGGCTGGTCGACCTGCTCGGCTGAGGGCGAGGCTCGACCGCCGGCGACGGCCCGAGCCGGCCCGGTCAGGCCAGCTCGACCAGCTCGAGCAGGTCGTCGCTCCAGGCGTCCTCGTCGCCGTCGGGCAGCAGGATCGCGCGGTCCGGCTTGAGCGCGAGCACCGCGCCCGGGTCGTGCGTGACCAGCACGATCGCGCCGGGATAGTTGGCGATGGCGTCGAGCACCTGCTCGCGGCTGACCGGGTCGAGGTTGTTCGTCGGCTCGTCGAGCAGCAGCACGTTGGCGCCGGAACAGACCAGGGTGGACAGCGCCAGCCGGGTCTTCTCACCGCCGGAGAGCACCCCGGCGGGCTTGTTCACGTCGTCGCCGGAGAACAGGAACGCGCCGAGGATCTTGCGCAGGTCGGTGTCGGACTGCTCGACGGCGGCGGCGCGCATGTTCTCCAGCACCGTCCGCTCCACGTCCAACGTCTCGTGCTCCTGGGCGTAGTAGCCCAGCCGCAGGCCGTGCCCCGCGTGCACCTCTCCGGTGTCCGGGGTGAGCAGCCCGCCGAGCATCCGCAGCAGGGTCGTCTTGCCGGCGCCGTTGAGCCCGAGGATGGCCACCCGGGAGCCCCGGTCCACCGCCACGTTGACGTCGGTGAAGATTTCCAGCGAGCCGTACGACTTGGACAGGCCGGTCGCGGTGAGCGGCGTCTTGCCGCACGGGGCCGGGCTGGGGAAGCGCACCTTGGCCACCCGGTCGGCGACCCGCACCTCATCCAGGCCCGAGATCAGCTTCTCGGCACGGCGGGCCATGTTCTGCGCGGCGACGGTCTTGGTGGCCTTGGCGCGCATCTTGTCGGCCTGCGCCATCAACGCGCCGGCCTTCTTCTCCGCGTTGGCCCGCTCCCGGCGGCGACGCCGCTCGTCGGTCTCGCGGGCGTCCAGGTACGCCTTCCAGCCCAGGTTGTACACGTCGACGACGGATCGGGTGGCGTCCAGGAACCAGACCTTGTTGACCACCGACTCCAACAGCGCGCCGTCGTGGGAGATCACGATCAGGCCGCCCTTGTGGTTGGCGAGGAAGCCGCGCAGCCAGGTGATCGAGTCGGCGTCGAGGTGGTTGGTGGGCTCGTCGAGCAGCAGGATGCCGCCGCCGTTCTCGCCGGCGTCGCGGAACAGGATCCGGGCCAGCTCGATGCGTCGGCGCTGGCCGCCGGAGAGGGTGCCGATGGTCTGGGCGAGCGCGCGGTCGGGCAGGCCCAGGTTGGCGCAGATCCGGGCGGCCTCGGCCTCGGCCGCGTACCCGCCGAGGGCGGCGAACTGGTCCTCCAGCGCGCCGTAGCGGCGGACCAGCTTCTCGTCGGTGTCCTCGGCGAGGCGGGCCTCGAGCTCCTGCATCTGGGCCATCAGCACGTCCAGGCCGCGCGCGGAGAGCACCCGGTCGCGGCCGGTGACCTCCAGGTCGCCGGTGCGCGGGTCCTGCGGGAGGTAGCCGATCGCGCTGCGCTGGTCGATCTGCCCGGCGTAGGGCTGCCCCTCGCCGGCGAGCACCTTCAGCGTGGTGGTCTTGCCGGCGCCGTTGCGGCCGACCAGGCCGATCCGATCACCGGGCTGCACCCGCAGGGTGGTGTCGGACAGCAGGATCCGGGAGCCGGCACGCAACTCCAGGCCGGTGGCAGTGATCATCTCGTGGGACTCGCTCTCGGGGTCTGGAAGGCTGACTCAGGGCACGCGAAAGCGCCGGCGGGCGGTTGGAGCCCGTCGGCGCGGGGCGGTTCAGCCTTCGCAGCGCGGCACGGGGACAAGTGTACCGGGCGCTCCCGAGCGACCCGCCCGGATTACCGATCAAGATCATCGGGTACCGGAACGCCTGTCCGGACCCCGTCCGGCACTCACGCGACACAACGACACACAGACGACACTCACCGGCATACGGCGATCGGGGTCACCATGGAACTCAACGAGCGGGCGGAAATCGACACCTCGCAGGTCAACGACGTGGGCCGCGGTGGCGGATCCGGCGGTGGCATGGGCATCCCGATCCCGGGTGGCGGCGGCCGGGGCGGCATCATCGGCATCGTGGTGGCCGTGCTCATCGCGCTGCTCGGTGGCGGCTTCGGCCTCAACGCGATGACCAACGGCGACGAGGGCGGCCAGGCCGGCGGCAGCGACCTGGAGCAGGTGTGCTCCCGCGACAACCCCCAGCGCTTCGAGGACCTGCGCTGCCGCAACGCGCTCTACGTCAACAGCATCCAGGCGTACTGGCAGAAGGCGTACCCGGAGGTGGGCAAGGGCAGCTACGAGCCGACCGACACCAACTTCTTCCAGCAGGCGGTGAACACCGGCTGCGGCCAGGCCGACGCGGGTGTCGGCCCGTTCTACTGCCCGGCCGACAAGCAGGTGTACATCGACCTGAGCTTCTACGAGGAGCTGGCGTCCCGGTTCGGCGCCAAGGGCGAGTTCGCCCAGCCCTACGTGCTCGCCCACGAGTACGGCCACCACATCCAGAACCTGCTCGGCACCAACGCCAAGGCCGGCCAGGGCGACCAGAGCGGCCCCAAGTCCGCCTCCGTGCGGCTGGAGTTGCAGGCCGACTGCTACGCCGGCGCCTGGGCCAAGCACGCCACCGAGAGCAAGGACAAGACCGGCCAGGAGCCGCTGTTCAAGTCCATCACCGAAACCGACATCAGCCAGGCCGTCGAGACCGCCGAGGCGATCGGTGACGACAGCATCCAGGAGCGCTCCGGCGGGCAGGTCAACCCGGACCAGTTCACCCACGGCACGTCCGAGCAGCGCAAGCGCTGGTTCACCCAGGGCTACGACCGCGGCGACCCGAAGACCTGCGACACCTTCGGCACCGACCAGCTCTGACCCCGGCAGCGTCGATCATGGAGTTGTGGTGCCCGGTATGCGGGCATGAACGGCCTTCGTCCACCACCACAACTCCATGATCGACCCGCCGACCGACGCGCGCTGACCGACGCGCGCTGGTCAGGGGAGCTGTGACACCTGGTAGTGGCTGATCTGCCAGTCATTGTTGATCCGGCGCAGGAGCACACCCAGGTTGACCGTCAGGGTTGGCCGGTCGGTGAAGCCGAACTCCACCGCCAGGTAGCCGAGGACCACGTCGTCGGCCAGGCGCCGGGTCTCCCGGATGTCGTACGCGGCGGTCAGACCCAGCGGCTGGCCCGCGTAGTACTCGGCAACCCCGGCGCGGCCCACCGGGTACGGGTGCAGCCCCTAAAAGATCGCATCGCTGGTGAAGTACGACGCGACACGCTCCGGCTCGTGGGCGTCGACCGCCGACTTCCACCGATCGAGGACGGTCCGCAGGATCTGCGCCTCGGAACTGGACATGATGATCTCCATGCTGGTGGCGAGCCCACCGGCTCAGCGAGACGGCTGACCCGGGTCGTTCGGGTGCGGTGTCAACGGCGTCACGGTCTCGCGCCGCCAGGCACGCAGCGGCATCGACGCGAGCACCACGTCCAGCTCCTCCGCGTCGTCGGCCTGGAAGAGTCCCCACGTACGCCACTCCCCCGGCGCCAGCGGCGGACGCCACAACCGGCGGAGACTGCCCTGCGCCGTCAGCTCGGCCGAGCGCGCCGCCTCACGCCGGCGCATGTCGGCGACCTCGTCCTCCGACGTGCCCTCCGGCACCGTCGTCACCATGTCCACCAGAAACTCCACACACCCATCCTCCGGCCACCGCCGTGACGGCACGCCGGGAACCCCGCTCCGCGTGGCGGTGATCTCCCCTGCGGCAGACCCTGCCGTCACTCCGGGCGGTCGGGTGCCGGGTCGCGCAGCCGGATCCGTACCGCCCGGGCCGCGCCCACCGCCGCGACCAGCACCGCGTGCCGCGGCTCCGGCACGTCGAGCAGCCGCTCGGCCCGCAGCGGCACGAGCGGGGCCAACCGCCGGTCCGCCAGCACCGTGTCCACCGCCCGCCGGTCACCGCCGCACACCAGCGCGGCGAGCCTCGCCGCCTCCGGCAACAGCAGCCGTACGGCCAGCTCCGCCGCGTCACCGAGCGCCGCCTTGGCCTGGTTGTCTCGCCGCCGGGCGAACCGGTGCTGAGACCATCCCCCCGCGGCGGTGCGCCCCTGCACGTACCGGGTGTCCACCTTGGAGACGACCAGGTCGGCGCCCTCGGCCACACCGATGGCCACGGCGCCCTTGCGGGCCAGCAGCAGGCCGATCCGGCGGGGCGCGACAGCGGCGGCCACGAACCCGGCCACGTCGACGCCGGCCGGCGAACCCGGTGGGGCGTACAGCTCGGCGGTCGTTCCGTCGGAGGCGGTGAGCAGCAGGCCGTACTCCCGCTCGGTGGTGGTGTGCGGGCCGTGCCGGTCGGCGAAGCCCTCGACCCAGCGGCCCACGCGGGCCGGATCGACCTCGACCCACCGGCCGCCCCCGGCTGCGGGTCGACTGGTCACCGTCCGACCGTACGGCACAATGGCCCCGCCCGGACGGCCGGGCGGTGGCGCTCAGCCCGGCAGCAGCGCGACCACCGCCAGCGCGGCGATGAGCGCGCTGGACACCAGGCCGGTGACGAGCCGACCGCGCGGTCCGGTCAACGCCCGGCCGACGACCGTGCCACCGCCGGCGATGAGCAACTGCCAACTCGCCGACGCCAGGAACACACCGGCCACGAACAGCGCCACCGGGACCGCGCCCGGATCGGCCGTGCCCCGACGGCCGAGCACCAGCGCGGTGAAGTAGAGCACCGTGGTCGGGTTCAACAGGGTCAGCCCGAGCAGCGCCGCGTAGGCCCGCCCCGGCGTACCCATGCCCCGCCCGACGCGGGCCGACGGCGGCCGACCCGACCGGTGCGCCGACCAGGTCCGCCACAGGCCGTGCGCGGCGAGCCCCAGCAACACCACGGCGGCGACCACCCGCAGCGGGCCGGCGACCGGCGCGATGACCCCGGCCAGGCCGGCGCCCCCGAGCGCGGCGACCGCCGCGTAGAGCCCGTCGGCCGTCGCCACCGCGAGCGCCGCGGCGGCGCCGACCCGAAACGAGGTACGGGCACTGAGCCCCAGGATGAGAACGGCGATCGCGCCAACCGGGACGGCGACGCCGTAGCCGGCCACCAGGCCGGCGAGGAACGCCCCGCTCACGGACGTCGGTGCCGGATCGAGGCACGCCCCGGTACCAGCCGCTGTCGACGTACGGCAGTCGCCGCACGGACAGGGACCTGCATCGGGTACGCC
>NZ_WBKR01000051.1 GCF_008868155.1 Micromonospora sp. ALFpr18c | reverse complement strand
TCCCTCCCTCCTTCAAGATCACTTAATGGTGGGTAGTTGTAGGGAGTGGTTTGCAACTGCTGAGGGTTAAGTGATCATGGGGCCGAGGCGGCGGCTGGCGAGGATGGCGAGGGTTTCCTGGCGGACCTGGGCGGGGTCGGCCAGGAGGCGGCGGTGGCTGAAGCGGACCACGAGAATGCCCTTGGTGGCGAGCAGGGCGTCGCGGCGGAGGTCGATCTCGCGTTCGGTGGGGTCGCCGTGGCTGGTGGCGCCGTCCAGCTCGATGTCGACCCGCTCGGCCTCGGCGAACATGTCGAGGTAGATCGTCCGTCCGCCGACCCGCACCCGCGCCTGCCGGGTGAACGCCGGCATTCCCGGGCCGGTGAAGACGTGGTCGTGACCCCAGATCTCCAACGGGCTGCGGCAGCCAGCGGCGAGCCGATCCACCAAGGCGCGCAGCGCCGGGCGGTCGATCAACCTCGGCACCTCGCCGAGGGCGGCCACGAGGCGCTGCGGGGTGGTCAGCCGATCGTTGACCGCGCGGATGAGCACTCCCGCTCGGTCGACCGTCGGCAGCAGCGGCCAGCAGTCCACCAGGGTCCGGTCGAGCCGGGTCACCGGCACCCCTCGCCGTATCACCGCGTGCGGCGGCTCAGTGGTGAAGCCGGGGCGGCGACGCACCACGAGATGCGGTCGGCCACTCAGGCCCGACCCGACGGGCAGGTCGAGATGCATCGGCTCGCCCGGCGGTTGACGCCGCAGGCCCCACACGTCCAGCGCGGTCAGTCGGCTGAGCGCGGCGCGTCCGCCTCCGTACGCCAGCGCGGCACGGCGAGCCAGCTCCGGATCGATCCGAGCGAGAATCGGCAGCTCGGTAGGGGTGTCCCGGACGAGCGTGGCGTCGACGTAGACCTGCGGGAGGACCCGGACCAGGCGACCGGCCCGGCAGGCGCTCTGGAGTGTCCACGGCGGCGCCACGCGGAGAACGTCCCGTCGGGTGGCCAGGCCGCCCCGCCGATCGAGCAGGGTTCTCAGGGTCGCGTGCACGGGTCGACCGTGCCCGGACCAGCCGCCGGTGAGCTGCCCGGCGGCGACCGCTGTGGACAGCGACGGCACCTGTGGACGAAGCCCCACGGTCCAGCCGACTGTGATACGCGAGGCGGTCTGGCTCCCACCCGGAAGAGCCGGCCCGCCAGTGAAAGAGCATGAATGAAGAAATACGACTGGCGGACGGGATGAGATCGTGACTGCGCGGCGTTCGTCACGCCGCCCCGCACGGGCGGTCGTCTGCGGCTGAGGCGTGGTCCGGTCGGGCCGCGGTTCACGGCTGGAGGACAGGACACCATGGCGCACATCGACCTCGGCGTCGACGAGAAGCAGTTCCCCGGCATCACCGGCCCGATGCAGTACCGTCCGGAGACGGCGAAGCCGCTCAACGAGCTGGCCGAGGTGCTGCTGCGTGCCCCGCACTCGCTCCCGGCCGGCGAGCGGGAGCTGATCGCCGCGTACGTCTCCGGGCGCAACGAGTGCACCTTCTGCTGCGCGTCGCACTCGGCGTTCGCCGCCGCGCAGCTCGACGAGGGCATGACTCTCGTCGACCAGGTACGCGCGGACCTCGACACCGCCCCGATCTCGGCCAAGCTGCGGGCGCTGCTGCGCATCGCGGGTGCGGTGCAGATCAGCGGCCGTCACGTCACCACCGAGCTGGTCGCTGACGCCCGCGCGGAGGGCGCCACCGACCTGGAAATCCACGACACCGTGCTGATCGCCGCCGCGTTCTGCATGTTCAACCGGTACGTCGACGGGCTCGGCACCTTCGCACCTGTTGGTCAGGACGCCTACGCGGAGTCCGTGCGTCGGATCATCGGGGTCGGCTACGGATCGGCTCTCCCCGTGCCGCCGAGCAGCTGAGCACGGACAAGGACGACCACACCCCGATCCCCCTGCGATGGTCGATGGGTGCGTCTGGCGAAGCCCGCCGGCCGCGCAGTTGGAGGGATCGATGGACCACCCACGTTGTCTGCTCGACGCAGCGACGCAGCTGCGAGCCGACATGGTCGACCGGCTGAGCGCTCTCGTCTCCTGCGAGTCGGCACCGGGCTCGCTGCCCCATCTCGAGTCCTGTGCCGACCTGCTCGCCCGCTGGGGGGAGGAGGTGCTCGGCCGGCCGGCCCGTCGGGTCGTGATCGACGGCCTACCGCACTTGCTGTGGCCGGCCGCCGACCAGCGCGTGCTGCTTCTCGGCCACTTCGACACCGTCTTCCCGGTGGGCACGATCCGGTCGAGGCCCTTCACCGTCCGCAGGGACGTCGCGACGGGGCCCGGCGTGTGCGACATGAAGGCCGGCATCGTGCAGATGGTCACGGCGCTGCGGCTGATCGAGGACACCTCCGCGGTCGGCCTGCTGCTCACCTGCGACGAGGAGACCGGGTCCGTCACATCGCGGCAGCTGATCGAACGTGAGGCTCGGCGTTCGGGGGCGGTCCTGGTCTGCGAGGCGGCCACCCCGGAGGGGCGTCTGAAGGTGGCCAGGAAGGGCGGCTCGGTCTACCGCCTCACCGTCTCCGGCCGCGCCGCGCACGCCGGCGTGGAGCCGCAGCGCGGGGTCAACGCCACCGTCGAGGTCGCCCACCAGGTTCTCACGCTGGGTACGCTCGGCGCGGCGGACAGCGGCGGCACCTCCGTCACGCCGACTCTGCTCTCCGCCGGCACGACGACGAACACGGTGCCCGAGCGTGCCAGCCTGGCCGTCGACGTCCGGGCCTGGACCAGGGACGAACTCGAACGCGTGGATCACGCCATCCGTGGGCTGGTGCCGGTGCTGCCCGAGGCCACGCTGGCCGTGCAGGGCGGAATCAACCGCTACCCGATGTCGCCGGAGCTCGCGCGGCCGCTGTTGGAGCTGGCCCAGTCGATCGCCTGCCAGCTTGGCATCCCGAAGCCCACCGGCGCGTACGCCGCTGGAGCGTCCGACGGCAACTTCACCGCCGCGCTGGGCGTACCGACGCTTGACGGCCTGGGTGCGGTGGGCGGCGGCGCGCATGCCGCCGACGAGTACGTCTGCCTCGACCGGATGCCCGAACGGACGGCACTTCTGGCCGGACTCGTCGGCTCGCTGTCCACCATGGAGCGTTTCGGATCGCAACCCATCGACGACATCCCGTAACGTGCTGGGCGCCGGCGAACGACCGGCAGCGAGAGGTCTGCGTCGGCATGACTACGGGACAGCGCTCGGGATCGCCCATTCCTCCGCTCGGCGTCGAGGAGGAGTTCCTCGTCGTCGACGCCGAGCGGGGTGAGGTCGTGCCGGAGGCGGCCGCCGTCGTCGACCGCGCACGCCCGACCCTCGGTGACCGGGTGGGCGGTGAGATCACCAAGTTGCAGATCGAGACCCGCACCGACCCGTGCCTGAGCCTCGACGATCTCGACGCGCAACTGGCTGAGGGCCGCGCCGCCATTCAGAGCGCGGCCCGGTCGGCGGGTCTGCGGGTGATCGCCAGTGGCTCGCCGGTGCTGGGCCGTGCCGTGCCGCCGCCCATCACCGAGGGGCCGCGCCAGGACCGGGGCACCGCCACCTTCCGTGGGCTGCACGACGAACTCGCGATCTGCGCCGTCCACGTCCACGTGCAGGAGCCCGACCGGGACCGCGCCGTGCTGATCGGCAACCACCTGCGCCAACACCTTCCGGTGTTCCTCACCCTCACCGCCAACTCGCCCTACTGGTCGGAGCGCGACACCGGCTACGCGAGCTGGCGCAGTGTCACGTGGGGGCGCTGGCCGGTGGCCGGCCCGCCGCCGTACCTGACGTCCGCCCAGCAGTACGACGACCACGTGGACGCACTGCTCGAGGCGGGCGCGCTGGTCGACCGCGGCACCATCTTCTGGGATCTGCGCCTGTCGACGAAGCACCCCACCCTTGAGGTACGGGTGGCCGACGTCCCCGTCACGGCCACCGAGTCCGCGGCGCTCGCCGCCCTGGTGCGGGCTCTGGTGGTGGTCGCCGGAGATGCCGTGGACCGGGGCGACGAGGGGCCGGAGCTGCTCCCCGAGCTGATGCGGCTCGCGTACTGGCGGGCCGCCCGCGACGGGATGGGCGGGCACGGCGTCGACGTCGCCACGGGCCGGCTGCTGCCGGCGGCGGCACTCGCCGAACGACTGGTCGAACGCGCCCGACCAGCACTCGACGAGGCGGGTGACCGCGAGCGGGTGGAGGCGTGGCTGAGCTGGCTCGCCAGGGACGGCGACGGGGCGACCCGCCAGCGGGCCGCCGCGGCGCTGCGCGGACGCCTGACCGACGTGGTCGACGAGATCGCCACCCGAACCGCGCCCGACGTGCCCACGGGCGAAGAAAGCACACTTCAGTAACGACAAGCTGCCGCTGCTTCGAAATGCTGGATGAACCGGATGACGGCGGCAGGCGCACCCTCCCCGCCGAGACCCGGCACATCTGATCAGGAGGCCACAGGTGAACGACACCGACCTGCTACCCAAGGTCCCGGTCCACCACCACCGCAGGCCGCCGGCGGAGATGGTGCGGGAGGCGGAGGCGTTCGCCGAGCGGATGGCGCAGCGCCGATCCGTGCGGGACTTCGCCAGTGACGCACTGCCCGACGGGGTGGTCGAGGCCGCGATCCGGGCGGCGTCGACCGCACCCAGCGGCGCCAATGTGCAGCCCTGGCGGTTCGTCGTCCTGACCGATCCGGCCCGCAAACGCCGGCTCCGCGAGGCTGCGGAGGCCGAGGAACGCGCGTTCTACGACCGCCGCGCCTCGCAGGAGTGGCTCGGTGCGATCGCCGGGCTCGGCACCGACTGGCGGAAGCCGTTCCTGGAGACCGCACCGGCCGTCATCGTTGTCTTCGAGGTGCACCAGGGGCCACACAGCCCGAAGCCGTACTACGTCAAGGAGTCCGTCGGCATCGCGGTCGGCCTGCTGATCACCGCGCTGCACCACGCGGGCCTGGTGACGCTGACCCACACGCCCAGTCCGATGCGGTTCCTCAACGAGGTGTGTGAGCGCCCCCCGGAGGAGCGCCCGTACGTGGTGATGCCGGTCGGTTATCCCGCCCTGGACGCCCACGTGCCCGACCTGGCCCGCAAGCCCCTCGACGAGATCATGGTCCGCTGGTGAGGTCCCGGGTCAGGAACTCGACCAACGGCTCGACGTGCCGGTCCAGGCGCCGCCACTCGGCCAGCAGATCCTCCAGCAGGTGCTGCTCGGCGAGCAGTTCCGCACCGCGGTAACGCCGGATCACCGGGTGGATGAAGGCGCTCTCCCGGGCGCGGTCGGGGGTCGGGTGCCGGTCGATGGCGAAGACGTCGCCGTAGTCGTCGCGGCCCCACCGCAGCGCGAGCGTGTACCAGTGCGTGGCGGCACCGAAGCGCTCCACGGCGTAGTCCTCCGGCAGGTCCTCGTAGTGGTGGAAGTCGCCGGTGGCGTCGTCGCGGACGAAGGCGTCACAGAGGTACTCGAACTGGGTCCACAGCGCCGACGACCAGTTGACGCGGTCGAGCATCAGCTTCGTCAACGACGCGGCGTCGGCCTGCGTCGTCGTGTACGGCAGCGGCACGTCCTCGTAGCGTTCCCGCAGCATCCGGGTGAACGTGCGCAGGTTGTACCGGAAGCCGTCGATGAACGGCGACGACGCGTGCTTGACGTCCCGGGCCTGGGCGATGGTGCCGGCGAAGTACAGGCCGTCGACGTTGCTCGACTGCCAGTCCGGGCGTAACCCGGGCATCCGGCCGTCGCGCACCATGTCGGGACGGGCCGTCTCGTCGAACATCGACGTGTCCATCCGGAAGCCGGTGCACCGCAGCACCGTGTGGTAGTCGAGCTCGGCGGTCTCCCCCTCGGCGTGCGTGTACGTGATGGACACCCGGAACCGCCCGTCGACCGGCCGGATCTCGTCGATCGTGCAGTCCAGCACCGAGTGCAGCGTCTTGAACTGGTAGCTGTCGAGGATCGCGCCGTACTGACCACGGACGTCCCCGGGGTGTTTGGTGTTCCACGCCAGCCGCAGCGGCTGCCGGCTGGCAAGGTGCACCATCGACGCCCGGCCGAGGATGGCCGACGCGGTCTCGAACGCGGAATTGCCCTTGCCGATGATCAGGACCCGCTGACCGTCGTACGCCGTGGGGTCGACGACCATGTCCTCGTACCCGATGGCATGCTCGATGCCCTTGATGGCCGGCACGAAGGGCCGGCCCCAGCCGGTCGCGACGACCAGGCAGCGCGCGCGGACGTCACCCCGGTCGGTGCTCAGCGTGAAGCCGTCGCCCGTCCGCGTGATCCGCTCGACTGTCGTGCCGTAGCGGACGTTGAGCTGGTGCACCCGTTGGAACTCGGCGAGGTAGCGCACCAGGTCGTCGGCGGCCGGCAGGTACTCCTCGCTGATTCGCGGAAACAGCAGGTCCGGCGAGTCGTTGAGGAGCGAGTTCCAGTCCCAGCGCAGGCGAATCTCAGGATCGGCGCTGTCGGTGTGCACCTTGTTCAGCGAGATGAGCCGACGGTGGCGCGGAAACCGCCGGAAGAAGCCACCGGGCCCGTCGCCACTCTCCAGCGTCAGGTAATCGGCGCCGTGCTGCTGGAGGTAGTAGCTCAGTTGTAGTCCGGCGGGTCCCGCCCCGACGATGACGTACCTGTGTTCGCTGCTGACCATCCTGCGGCCCTTCGACGGAGGGATGAGTCCATCGACCATGGAATGCGAAACGGTACGTGTCAATGCCACCGGCCTCGCTGCCGCCCTGCGCTCGTAGAAGTGGCCGGGCCGCCATCTACGGCTCCCGCATCCACGTCTTCGGGTCGGTCACGAACACGCCCTTGCCCTGCTGCCGCCGGATAACCCGCAGCGCCTCCAGCCGGGCGTAGGCCATCTGCACCGTCCCGTGGCTGACGTCGTAGCGAGCACGCAGTTCAGAGATCGAGGGCAGCTTCTCCCCCGGCTTCAACTTCTTCGACCTGACGTCGGCGATCACATCATCGGCGATGCGCCAGTAATCCGGCACTTCTCGCATGGCACTCCTCGCGTGGCAACCCGATTTGATCACACCGCGACGCACCTAACAAGCAACGTTGACTCAACTAGCATGTCTAGCTATGTTGGTCCCGGGCCGATCCTCGCGTGGCAACGAGTTCGGCTCACCCCCTGGTCGGGGCGGGTGCGTGTGCCCGTCCCGACCCACCGGACTGCTCTGCCGTCGTACCGCCGAACGGGCTGCGGCGGCCGAGCGGGCGGGGTCGCCCGCGGACGGCCCGCCCCCAGACCACCGCAAGGACCTTCCGCGCTCCCGCCTGCCCGCAGAGAGGATCGTCGTGGCTCAGGTGTATCGAGGTGGCCAGCCCTACCCCGCCGGCTACCCGGCCCGGTTGACGCCGCACGAGGTGCGGACCCGCGAGTTCGCCGCGCGCCGGCGCGGCGTCGACCCCGATGAGGTACGCGAGTTCCAGGCCCGGGTGGCCGACGAGCTCGCCATGCTCAACGACACGGTACGGCTGCTCAGCCAGGAGAACGACCGGATCAAGCGGGACTGCGTGACTGGCAGACCATGCACGCGCGAGAGTGCCCGCCGTCGCAGGAGCAGCACCGCAACTCCGGCCACTGGTGACCGCGCGCCCTGCCCCCGGCGACCTGCTCGTCATCGACGGCCGGGCCTCGGTGCAGTTTTCCGGGGACCGCGCGCTGACCTTCCGCGTGGTCTCGGTGTCCGACCGGCCGACGTACCAGGGCTGGGTCTGGCTGACCGGATACGTCATCAACCGCCGAGGCAACGCGACCGCCAAACGCGAGATCTTCGTCCAACTCGCCGGCCTCCGTCCCTGCCTCGCATTCTTCGCATCAACTCGGGGCAGGGAGGGCCCTCACCGCCAGGGCATCTCGTCAGCCCCGGAAGATGCCGGTCGGGTCGCGGCTGATCTCGTCGAGCAGGACGCTGACCCTGGCGGATGGCGGGGCTAGGTCGTAGCGGCGGAAGCGGATGTTCCGGGTCTCGCCTCCCATCGGCTCGACGGTCACGCCGCACTGCGGGTCGCAAGGATGGCACGTGTCTCCGCGCGTACGTCGTCGCCTCGTAAACCAGGCGACGGTGGGCGAAGCGGACCACCAGGATCCCGACGGTCGCCAGCAGAGCGTCCCGGCGCAGGTCGATCTCCCGCTGGCGCGGATCCCCGTGGGCGGTGGCCCCGTCGAGTTCGATGTTGACCCGTTCCCGCTCGGCGAACATGTCGAGATACACGGTGCGCCTCCCGAGACGCATCGGCACCTGCCGACGGAATGCTGGCATGGCCGTGCCGGTGAAGACGTGTTCGTGTCCCCAGATCTCCAGCGGACTGCGGCATCCGTCGGCGAGTCTGGTCAGCAGCGTCCGCAAGGCTGCCCGGTCGATCAGCTTCGGCACACCGTCCAGGGCGACCGCCAGCCGCGCGGGGGTGGTCAGCCAGTCGTTGACCGCGCGGATCACCGGGGCGTGCCGCTCGGCGGACGGCAGCATCGGCCACGAGTCGACGATGGTCTGCTCGAGACGGGTCACGGCCAGTCCTTTCCGGACGAGCACGTGCGGCGGCGCGATGACGAAACCCCCACGTCGATGCATCACCAATCCCGGTCGCGTCCGCAGGCCAAGGGTCATCGGCGCGCTGAGATGCAGCGGGTCTCCCGCGATCTGCGGGCGCAGGCCCCACGCGTCGAGCGCGCTGAGATGACTGAGTGCGGCGCACCCCTGCGCCCAGGCGAGAACCGCGAGTTGGGCCACACGGGGGTCGAGCCGCTGCAGGACCGGGGCGCCCGGTCGGTTGCCCACCAGGTGCGCCGCCACGTAAACCTGCGGCAGTACCCGCACCAGCTCACCGCCGCGGCAGGCCCGCGTCAGCGCCCACTCCGGCACCACCTGCGTCGCCGCCGCACGGGTGACGAAACCCGCCGGACAACTCCACCAGTTCCCGCAGAACTGAGTTCACAGGCCGGACCGTGCGGCTCCGCCCCCAAGGTCCGCAAGGACCCCACCTCGGCCTCTGTGGACAGCGGTCCCGGTGTGGAAAACCCCCACGCGCGCCCACGTTCTGCTAGCCCACCATGATCGGTGGCAGCTCAGCTGCACAACTCTCGGCGTGTCGAGTCGCTCAGACGTCAACGATCATGGGGCAACACACGGCGGCACGGCGAGGCGTCAGGCTGCCAGGGTTGCGTAGCGGCCGTTGCGGTTCAGCAGGCTGTCGTGGTCGCCGGATTCGACGATGCGGCCGTGGTCGAGCACCGCGATCTGGTCGGCGTCGCGCACGGTGGAGAGGCGGTGGGCGATGGTGATCGTGGTACGCCCCCGCGCGAGCACGTCGAACGCGCGCTGCACGGCCCGCTCGGTCTCGGTGTCCAACGCGCTGGTGGCCTCGTCGAGGACCAGGATGCGCGGGTCGCGCAGCAGCGTCCGGGCGATGGCGAGGCGCTGCTTCTCGCCGCCGGAGAACCGGTGGCCGCGCGAGCCGACCATCGTGTCGTACCCGTCGGGCAGGCCGGTGATGAGGTCGTGGATCTGGGCGGCGCGGGCGGCGTCGGTGATCTCGCTGTCGGTGGCGTCCGGACGGGCGTAGCGCAGGTTCTCCCGGACGGTGGTGTGCAGCAGGTACGTCTCCTGGCTGACCACGCCGACGATCCCGGCCAGGTCGGCGAGGCGCAGGTCGCGCAGGTCGACGCCGTCGATGGTGACCCGGCCGGCGGTCGGGTCGTGCAGCCGGCTGATCAGCCCGGCGAGGGTGCTCTTGCCGGAGCCGGTTTCGCCGACCAGGGCGAGGCTGGTGCCGGCGGGCACGTCGAGGGTGATCCCGGCGAGCGCGGCGGTGTCGCTGCCCGGGTATCCGAAGGTGACGTCCTCCAGGCGCAGGTCGCCGCGGACCCGGGTGGGGTCGAGGCGGACCGGCTCGGCGGGGTCGGCCACGTCGACCGGCAGGTCGAGGTATTCGAAGATCCGGGCGAACAGCGCCAGCGACGCGGTGAGCGAGACGCCCACGTTGAGCAGCCCCATCAGCGGCCGGAACAGGCCACCCTGCAGGGCGGTGAAGGCGACCAGGGTGCCGATGCTCAGCGTGCCGGCGGTGCCGGGCAGGCCGGCGGCGAGGTAGATGACCGCCGGTACGGCGGCGAAGATGATGCTCATCGAGGCCATCCGCCACCGGCCGGCCAACTCGCTGCGCAGTTCCAGGTCGACGAGGCGCGCCGAGGAGGCGGTGAACCGGTCGATGAGCGCGGGGCCGGTGCCGAGGGTCTTGGCCAGTTGCACGCCGCTGATCGACAGGCCCTCCTCGACGGTGACGTTGAGGTCGGCGAGTTCGCGTTGCCGCTGGGCGGTGATCTCGCGGCGCATCCGGGCGACGCGGCGGGTCAGCCAGATCGCCGGCGGCAGCACGACGAGGGAGACGAGGGACAGCTGCCAGGAGAGCGCGACCATGGCGACCGCGGTGGCGACCACCGTGGTGAGGTTGGCCGCGACGGCGGTGGCGGTGGAGGTGACCACCGACTGCATGCCGCCGATGTCGTTGGTGATGCGGGACTGCACCTCGCCGGTGCGGGTGCGGGTGAAGAAGCCCAGCGACTGGCGCTGGAGGTGGCTGAAGACGTCGGTGCGCAGCCGGTGCATGACCCGCTGCCCGACCTGGGTGGAGATCCAGGTCTGCACGACGCCGAGCGCGGAGGTCACCGCCGCCACGGCGACCATGCCGAGGACGAGCCAGACCAGCAGGGTCACGTCGCCCTGCGGGAGGGCGCGGTCGATCACGGCGCGCAGCAGGAACGGGGTGGCCATCGCGATGATCGAGGAGAGCACGATGATCGCGGTGACGGCGGCCAGCGCCGGCCGGTGCGGGGTGAACAGGCGGCCGATGCGGCGCAGGGACACCTGGCGGGCCTGCGTCTTCTCTTCGGCGCTGACGGTGCGGTGGCCGCGGTCGCGGCCCATCGGGGTGGGTTCCAAGGGGGACTGCCTCTCGATCGGGATATGCTGAGGTTACCTCAACATGAGGGTACAACCGTATCGCCTGTTACCGTATTCCGGTGACCGAGGACACCGCCGAGAGCGGCGACGACGAGAGCCTGGCCGAGACGTTCTGGGCCGTCGCGTCCCGTCTGCGCCGCCAGACGCGCGAGGCGTTGGCGCCCTGGGAGATCACCCCCAGCCAGTCCCGGGCCCTCGGCGTGCTGGCCCGGCACGGTGAGGTACGCCCCGGCACCCTCGCCGAGCACCTGCGCATCGCGCCGCGCTCGGCCACCGAGGTCATCGACGACCTGCAGGCCCGGGGGCTCGTCGAGCGGCGACCCGACCCGGCCGACCGGCGGGCCACCCTGGTCGCGCTCACCGAGGAGGGCGTACGGGTCAGCACCGCCATCCGGGCCGCCCGGCGGGCCGAGGCGGACCGCTTCTTCGGCCACCTGCCCGCCACCGACCGCGCCGAACTGGCCCGCATCCTGCGCACCCTGCGCGGCTGACCTGCCCACCGGTGCGACACCGACCACGCCAAGCCGGCCCGCGCCCTGCACACACAACGCCCGCGCCGTGCGCACATAACCACCGCGCCCTGCGCACATAACCACCGCGCACCCGGGTAGCCAGCGGCCCCGTTCGGGGACGAGGTGACAGGAGGACGCTGTGCCGCTGATGCCACACCTGACCCATCGCCCCGCCTGATGTGCGGGATCAGCGGGGAGGCGCGGTTCGACGGCCGGCCGCCCGACGCGGCGGCGGTCACCCGGATGACCGAGGCGATGCGCTCGCGCGGCCCGGACGACGAGGGACTGTTCACCGACGAATGGGTGACCCTCGGACACCGCCGGCTGACCATCATCGACCTGTCCGACGCGGGCGGCCAACCCATGGTGCGCGACGACCTGGGCCTGGCCCTGGTCTTCAACGGGTGCATCTACAACTATCCCGACCTGCGCGAGGAGCTGATCCGCGCCGGGTACGCCTTTCACTCCACCAGCGACACCGAGGTGATCCTGGTCGCGTACGCGCACTGGGGTGACCGCTTCGTCGACCACCTCGTCGGCATGTTCGCCATCGGGCTGGTCGACCGGGTACGCAGGCGCCTCGTCCTGGCCCGCGACCGGCTCGGCATCAAACCGCTCTACCTCGCCGAGACCCCCGGTCGGCTCCGCTTCGCCTCCACCCTGCCCGCGCTGCTGCGCGCCGGCGACGTGGACACCGGCATCGACCCGGTGGCGTTGCACCACTACCTGTCCTGGCACTCCATCGTGCCCGCGCCGCGCACCGTGCTGCGCGGCGTCCGCAAGCTGCCGCCGGCCACCCTGCGGATCGTCGAGGCGGACGGGCGCAGCCGCGAGGAGGTGTACTGGCGACCCGACTACGTACGCGAACCGGCCGACGCGCGGATGGACGCCACCGAGTGGCGGGCCGCCATCGGGGACGCGCTGCGCACCGCCGTGCGTCGACGGCTGGTGGCCGACGTGCCGGTGGGGGTGCTGCTCTCCGGCGGGCTGGACTCCAGCCTCATCGTGGCGCTGCTCGCCGAGGCCGGCCAGCAGCACCTGCGCACGTTCAGCATCGGCTTCGACAGCCGTGGCGGCGAGGCCGGCGACGAGTTCCGCTACTCCGACCTGGTGGCCCGCGCGTACGACACCGACCACCACCGGATTCGGCTGGCCGACGACGACCTGGTGCCCGCCCTGAACCGTGCCGTGCTGGCGATGACCGAGCCGATGGGCAGCCACGACGTGGTCGCCTTCCACCTGCTCTGCGAGCAGGTGGCGCGGCACGTGAAGGTGGCCCAGTCGGGGCAGGGCGCCGACGAGGTGTTCGCCGGCTACGGCTACCACCAGCCCCTGGTCGAGGCACCCCGGCACGGCGCCGACGAGACGTTCGCCGCCGCGTTCTTCGACCGGGGCCACGACGAGCTGCGCGGCATCGTCGGCCCGGCGTACGCGCTGGAGCACGACGCCAGCCGGGACCTGCTCACCGAACACCTCGCCACGCCCGGGGCGCAGACGGCGCTGGACGCCGTGCTGCGCCTGGACACCCACCTGATGCTGCCCGACGACCCGGTGAAGCGGGTGGACAGCATGAGCATGGCGTGGGGGCTGGAGGTGCGCACCCCCTTCCTCGACCAGGACCTGGTCACCCTCGCGGCGCACTGCCCGCCGCAGCACAAGGTGGCGCACGGCGGCAAGGGTGTGCTCAAGGCGGTCGCCCGGGAGGTGCTGCCGGGCGAGGTGATCGACCGGCCGAAGGGCTACTTTCCCGTGCCCGCCCTGCGTAACGTGGACGGGCCGGTGCGCGAGCTGGTCGCCGAGGCGTTGCAGGCGCCGGAGGCGCGCGAGCGCGGGCTGTTCCGCCCGGAGTACGTGGCGCGGCTGCTCGCCGAGCCGGACCGGGCCGAGGCGGCGGCCGGCAGCAACAAGCTGTGGCAGTTGGGTCTGCTGGAGCTGTGGCTGCAGAGCCACGCCATCCGCTGAGCGCCGAGAGGGTCAGCCGGCGGCGGTACGGGCGGCGAGGTCGTCGATGACCGCGCGCAGGTCGCCCGTGCGCTCCCACACGCGCCGCTGTCGGGTCGCGCCGGTGCCGTCGCGGCGCAGCCGGGCCAGTTGCGCCAGCACGTAGCCCAGGTCGCCGTGGCGCAGCAGGGCCGGCGCGATCACCGCCATCAGGTCGTCGACGAGGTCCCAGGCCGGCTGGGTGCCACCGCCTCGCAGGTCGATGAGCTCGCCGTCGAGGCCGTCGTGGGCGGCCCGCCAGTGCGCCGCGGCGACCAGGCAGTCCCGCACGGGCGGGGCGGTCACCCCGGCGCGCACCTCGTCGGCGAGGGTGGCGACGAGGGACCGGACCAGCGCGGCGACCAGCACCGCGTCGTCCACCTCCGGGCAGACGTCGCCGACGCGCACCTCCACCGTCGGGTACGCCGACGACGGCCGCGCGTACCAGTAGACCATCGCGGCGTCGAGCATGATGCCGGCGGCGATCAGCTCGTCGACGGTGCGGTCGTAGTCGGCGGCGGAGTCGAAGTACGGTGTCGGGCCGATGCTGGGCCAGCGTTCCAGCTGCATCGACCGCCAACTGGCGTGGCCGGTGTCGGACCCGTCGTGCAGCGGCGAGTTGGTGGTGATGGCCTGCACCACCGGCAGCCACACCCGCAGGTGGTTGCAGACCTGCACGGCCAGTTCCCGGTCGGGCAGCCCGACGTGCACGTGGCAGCCGCAGACCGCCGGGTCGTGCGCCACCGGCCCGTACCGGCGCGACATCGCGTGGTAGCGCGGTTCGTCGGGCACCGTCCGGTGCGGCTCGGCGATCGGGGTCGCGCCGACCGCCACCAGCCGCGCCCCGGCCGCCGCGGCGGCCACGACCGCGGAGCGGCGCAGCGTCACCAGGTGTGCGCGCAGGTCGCCGAGGTCGGCGCAGGCCGGGGTGACCATCTCCACCATGCTGTGCCGGAACTCCTGGCGGCTCTGGTCGCGGACGGGGCCGCGCAGCGCGGCGAGCACCTGGTCGGCCACCGGCAGGTTCCGCCCGCTGTCCGGGTCGAGCAGCAGGTATTCCTCCTCCACGCCGAGCGTGAGGGTGGACAGGTCGGGCACGGTGTCGGCGACGGTCGGGCGGTACGCCATGGCCCCTCCCCTGCACGGCTGCGGCCGGCGCCTCGGTTTCCCGGCCTACCCCGCCGGCAAACGCGCCGCCAGGGCCGCCGCGCGGGCGGCGAGGAAGGCCCGTTCGGCCGCGTTGTCCGTCCGGGCGACGGCCGTCCGGTACGCCTCGACGGCCGCCCCGCCCCGGCCGAGGCGGGCCAGCAGGTCGGCACGGACCGCGTGGTACACGTGGTAGCCGGTGAGGTCGAGGCGGTCCACCTCGGCCAGCGCGTCCGCCGCGCCGGCCACCTCGGCGAGCGCGACGCCCCGGTTCAGCGCCACCACCGGGCCGGGGGCGACCACCGCCAGCTGGTCGTACAGCGCAAGGATCTGCGCCCAGTCGGTGTCGGCGGCGCGCGACGCGTCGCTGTGCACGGCGGCGATCGCGGCCTGGATCTGGTACGGGCCGGGCCGGTCGCGGCGCAGGCAGCGGCGGACCAGCGCCTGTCCCTCGGCGATCAGGCTGGTGTCCCACCGGTCGCGGTCCTGCTCGGGCAGCGTCACCAGGTCACCGTCGACGTAGAGCGTCATCGTCGCTCCTCGCGTGGCGGCCGGACGATCGCCGGCCTCTCATCCTCCACACGATCGGCCGCCGCCCGAATCGACAGGCCGGCGGGAAACAGGTCGGCGAGTCATGCGCCGGGTGCTGGCGGGTAAGCGGCGCCGGTGAGCGACGGCATGCGGGTGGTCGTGGTCGGCGCCGGCTTCTCCGGGCTCGCGGCCGCGCTGGCGCTCAGTCGCGCCGGCGCCCGGGTGCGGGTGCTGGAGGCCCGCGACCGGGTCGGCGGGCGGGTGCTGACCCGCCGGCTGGCCGACGGCACCCAACTCGACCTGGGCGCCCAGTGGATCGGCCCGACCCAGGACCGGATGTACGCGCTGGTCGCCGAGCACGGACTGGACACCTTCGCCACGGCGGCGCTCGGCGCATCCGTGCTGCTCTGGGCCGGACAGCGCCGCGCCGAACCGCCGGCGCAGGTCGGCCGGGTGCTCGGCCTGCTCGACGAGTACGCCGCGCGGCTGGACCCGGCGGCACCCTGGCAGGCCCCGGAGGCCGCGCAGTGGGACCGGACGATCCTCGGCGGGTGGCTGCGCGGCACGGCCGGGGACGACGACACCGCCGCCTACCTCGGGCGGCTGCTCGCCGGCGGGCTGCTGGCCACCGGCGCGGACGAGGTGTCCCTGCTGCATCTGCTGTTCTACCTGCGCAGCGCCGGCGGCACCGGACCGCTGCTGGGGATGGCCGGCGGCGCGCAGCAGGACCGGATCGTGGGTGGGCCGCCGCTGCTGGCCGAACGGATGGCGGCGGCGCTGCCGCCGGGGGCGCTGACCCTCGCCGCACCGGTGCGGACGATCGGCCAGAGCGTCGACGGGGTGACGGCGTGGACGGACACCGGGCGCGTCGACGCCGACGCGGCGGTGGTCGCCGTGCCGCCGGCACTGGCCGGCCGGATCCGGTACGACCCGCCGCTGCCCGCGCTGCGCGACGGGCTCACCCAACGGATGCCGATGGGTTCGGCGCTGAAGGTGCACGCCGTCTACCCGGAGCCGTTCTGGCGTGCCGACGGACTTTCCGGCGTGGCCACCAGCAGCGCGGGTCTGCTCACCGAGACGGTCGACAACTCCACACCGACCTCGCCGCTCGGGGTGCTGACCGGGTTCAGCTACTCCTCCGACGCCGCCGTGCTGCGGGAGATGGCCCCCGCGCGGCGGCGGCAGTGCCTGCTGGAGGCGTTCGCCGCCGTGGTCGGGCCGCACGCCGAGGATCCGGTGGACCTCGTCGAGTACGACTGGTCGGCCGACGAGTGGACCCGGGGGTGTTTCAGCGGTGCGCTCACCCCCGGCGCCTGGCGGACGTACGGCCCTTCGTTGCGGGCGCCGGTGGGGCGGGTGCACTGGGCGGGCACCGAGACGGCGACCCGCTGGAGCGGCTACCTGGAGGGCGCGGTGCGCGCCGGTGAACGGGCGGCGGCCGAGGTGCTGGCGGGTTGACGGGGACGACCGAGGCCGGCCCGGTCTCGGCGGGACCGGGCCGGCTCGGCCCAGGGTGCGTCCCGGCCGGCCCGGGCCGTCAGACGGATCGGGCCGGCGCGGGCGCCCCGGTCACGGGTAGGTGGTCAGGTACACCGTCTGGTTGGCCGCGTTCGCGGTGCCACCGGCGTTGTTGATCACCCGGTTGATGGTGCCGACGCCACCGAGGGAGACGGTGACCATGTTGGTGAAGCGCACGTTCGGGTTGACGGGCACCTCGAAGGACCGTTCCTCGACGACGGCCGGGTTGACGTTGAAGTAGCTGTAGCTGCCCAGCCCCCACGCCTGGTGGCTGGTCACCGAGTCCGCGACCTTGTAGGCGGCGTAACCCCTGGTCGACCCGTTCATCCAGGCCGCCTGGTTCGGTACGTCGTACGGCAGCTCGTTCTGGTAGAAGTACGTCCGGCCGCCGTTGCCGTTCCAGACGGTCTGGTACTTCTGGTAGTGCTCGACGAAGAGGCCGTACATGGTGACGTTGTCGCCGTTGACGGTGAGCCCGGTGTCGGCCGTGTTGAGCGTCCACCCGGTCGGTACGCCGCTGGCGGCGTGGTCGGCCCGCCACAGCCACATGTGGTCGCCGATCACGTTGTCGCTGTTGACGGTCAGCGTGTTGGTGGCCTTGCCGACGTGCGGCCCGCCGATGCGGAAGAACACGTCGTGCAGCGAGGTCGGGTTCGTGGCGTGGCTGGCGGACGAGCCGGACGGCCCGACCTCCATCAGCACCGGCGAGTTGGTCGTACCGGCCTCGAACATGATGCCGGCCACCTTGACGCCGTCCACATCGGCCACCCGCATGCCCACCGCGCCGTTGTCGGCCTGGATGGTGGCCAGGCCGAGGCCGAGGATGACCGTGTCGGCCCGGTTGACCTGGATCGGCTCGGTGACGTGGTGCACGCCCGGGGTGAACAGCAGGTGCCGCCCCTGGGCGAGGGCCGCGTTGATGGTGGCGGCGCTGGTGCCGGGCTGGACGACGTAGAACTGCGACAGCGAGATGGACGACCCGGCCGGGGTCTTGTTGTACCAGCTCGTGCCGGTGGAGTTGGCGCGCAGCGAGGGCACGAAGACCCGGTACTCACCGCTGCCGTCGACGTAGAGGAACGGCTTCTCCCGGACCGTCGGGGTCTGCGCGATGACGGTGTGCGACGGGTTGGGGAAGCTCGGCGCCGGCGCGCCGACGACCCCCTGGAAGACCATGTTCCACACCGAGCCGGTCCAGCCGTTGCCGAACTCGCTGTTACGCGAGTACCACTGCTGCTGCGAGCCGGAGACGACCAGGCCGTCGATGCGGGTGTCGGCCAGCAGACCGCCGCTGGACCAGCCGTCGCCGCCGTTCCAGAGCTGGATCTGGTTCTGCGCGCCGCGCAGGTGCATCCGCCGGTACGGCGCGGCCTGCGACACCGCCCAGCGCTCCACGGTCTGCCCGGCGGGCAGGGTGACCGAGAGGTTCTCGGCGGCCCGCCAGAAGTTCTGGGTGGCGTTGCCGCCCATCCAGAACGCCTCGGTGCGGACGTGGCCGTTGAGGTTGACGTCGTCCGGGCTCATGCCGAGCCCGGCGACCTGGGTGAAGAAGCCGAGGTTGACGTCGGCGGTGTAGGTGCCGGGCTTGAACAGCACCGCGTAACGCTGCGGGCCGAACTGGTTGGTCTCCTGTTGGGTGAAGAGCGTGTTCAGTCGACTCTGGATGGTCGACGTCGGCGTGCTCGGGTCGAAGACGTACGTGTTCGGCCCGAGGTTGGGGTTGTACGGGTCGGTCGTGCCGACCGGGGGTTCGGTGGTGCCGCCGCCGGTCGTGTTCACCGCCAGCTCCCACAGCGAGTAGCCGTAGGCGGTGCCCCGGGCGGTGCCGTACATCCGCAGGTACCGGCCGCTGCCGGTGACGCTGAGGGACTGCGTGCCGCCGGTGGCCGTGGTGGTCGAGTAGATCGTGGTCCAGGTGGTGCCGTCGGCCGAGGTCTGCAGCTGGAAGGCCCGGGCGTACGCGGCTTCCCAGGTGAGCACGACCCGGCAGATCGTCCGGGTGCTGCCGAGGTCGACGCGCAGCCACTGCGGGTCGCTGGCGGCGCTGGCCCACCGGGTGCCGGTGTTGCCGTCGACGGCGGCCGAGGCCGGGGTGCCGGCGTTCTCGGTGGACGAGGCGGTCGCCGGACGACCCTGGGACAGCAGGGTGGGAGCGGCCTGCGCCGGGGCGGTGGCGACGGCGGGGGTCAGGGCCGCGACCAGGGTCACGGCGAGTCCGGCGAGGAGGTGCCGGGTGGTACGCCGGGGACGCGGGCGTACGGATGTAGCACGAGATGTCATGACATCGCCTGTCGATAGGGCGTTACGGACGCCACGCGGGTGGGGGTCAGACTCGCCCGTGGTGCCGTGGGTGGTGCCGCCGATGCGGCGCCGCGGGGAGGAGAGCGCTCTCGTAGGAGTGTTGCGGCGAGATTGCGACGGCGTCAAGGGATCGATCTATAACACTGTTATTTATCCCGAGGGCTCACTTTTGTGTAATTTGCCGCCCGCGCCATCGTCGCCCTGTCCGGGCCCCCGCCCCATCCGCCGGTGATCAAGAGGTTTGCGTCAGGACGAGCCTGATTCCTGACGCAAACCTCTTGATCACCAAAGGGGGGTCAGCGGCGGACGCCGCCTTCGGTGAGGAAGCGGGCGATCGGGAGGGTGGCCGCTCCCAGCGCCACCGCGTCGACGCCGAGGCGGCACAGTTCGATCGACGCCTGCTCGTACGGCTGGCGCAGCGCCTGCCGCCCGGCGGCCTCGCGGACCGCCGGCAGCAGGTCACCCAGCGCCATCGCCGCCCAGCCGCCGAGCACCACCCGCTCGGGGTTGAACAGGTTGATCAGGTTGGCCACCCCCGCGCCGAGGTAGCCGGCGGTGTCGTCCAGCACCCGGCGAGCGGTGGCCGACGACGTGGCGGCGGCGACCAGCGCGGCGAGCTGCGACTCCTCGTCCTCGCCCGGCACGGCGCGACCCCGACGCGCCTCGCGGTAGCGGTCGATGATCGCCTCCGCGCCCACGTACGCCTCCAGGCAGCCGCGCGCGCCGCACCGGCAGGCCCGGCCGCCGTACACCAGGGTGGTGTGCCCCCACTCCCCCGCGCTGCTGGACGCGCCCCGGTAGGTGGCTCCGTTGGTCACCACCGACGCGCCGACACCGGAGCCGACCAGCGCGAAGACGGCATGCCGGGCACCTCGGCCGGCGCCGAACCACATCTCGGCCTGGCCGAGGGTCTTCGCGCCGTTGTCGATGTGCAGCGGCAGGTCGGTGCCGGCGCCGATCAGGCGTTCCAGCGGCACCCGGTCCCAGCCGAGGGCCTGGGCGTGCACGACCGCCTCGACGCCCTGCTCGACCACGCCGGAGACGCCGACGCCGACCCCGAGCACGTCGGCGGGGGCCACGCCGGCCTGCCCGGTCACCGCGCCGATGCCGGCCAGCACGTGCCCGGCCACCAGGTCGGGTTCGGTGCGCGCCGGGTCGAGGGGGTACTCGACGCTGGCCAGCAGGGTCATCGCGAAGTCGAACAGCTCGACCCGGACCCGGGTCTCGCCGACGTCGACGCCGATCACGAAGGCGAAGCGGGGCGCGATCCGCAGCAGCATGCTGGGGCGGCCACCGTCGGACTCGGCGGCGCCGGCCTCGGCGACCAGCCCCTCGTCGATCAGGTCGGCCACCACGTTGCTCACCGCCGGCTGGCTCAACCCGGTGCTGCGCACCAGGTCCTGCCGGGTGAGCGGGCCGTCGAGGAAGAGCTTGGTCAGCAGGGCGGACCGGTTGCGCAGCCGCACGCTGCGGTTGGTGGCACGCACCAGCTCCACTCGTCACCTCGTTCCCGTCGGCCGTTCGAGGCGACTGTAACCGCCCCGTGCTTGACGACCCACCAGCCAGCAACTTTAATGACGACATAAATTAAGCCGTGATGTAACTCCCGGGAAACGCCGACGGACACCCGACGGCGCACCCCCGAACCCTGTCCGCAGCCGGCCGACCGTCGCCCCGACCCCTATCGACGACGGAGTCCGGCGGACCCCCACCACGCACCGGAAGGGCTGACCGTGTCGAGACGACACCTCGGGATATTCACCGCCGCCGTACTGGCCGCCGCCTCACTGACGGCCTGCGGCGGCTCCGGCGACGACTCCGCCGCTTCGCCGAAGACGCTCACCTACTGGGCCAGCAACCAGGGTGCCAGCCTGGAGGCCGACAAGACCATCCTCCAGCCCGAGCTGGACAAGTTCGAGAAGCAGACCGGCATCAAGGTCACCGTCGAGGTGGTCCCCTGGTCTGACCTGCTCAACCGGCTGCTCGCGGCCGCCACCTCGGGCAAGGGCCCGGACGTGGTCAACATCGGCAACACCTGGTCGGCGTCGTTGCAGGCCACCGGCGCGCTGGTCGAGTTCGACGACGCCACCCTGCAGGCCGTCGGCGGCAAGGACCGGATCGTGCCCGCCGCGCTCGCCGCCGCTGGCGCCCCCGGCAAGCCGCCGGCCGCCGTGCCGCTCTACAGCATGGCGTACAGCCTGTACTACAACAAGAAGTCGTTCGCCGACGCCGGCATCACCGCGCCGCCGACCACCTGGGAGCAACTCGCCGAGTACGGCAAGAAGCTCAGCACCGGCGGCAAGTGGGGCCTGGCGATCGAGGGGGCCAACCCGTCGGAGAACGCCCACCACGCCTTCACCTTCAGCCAGCAGTACGGCGGTGAGTGGTTCGACTCGGCCGGCAAGCCGACCTTCGACACCCCGCAGAACGTCTCGGCGATCAAGCGCTACATCGACTTCATGGCCGCCGACAAGATCACCAACCCGAGCAACGCCGAGTACGCGCAGAACCAGTCGGTGTCCGACTTCGCCAACGGCAAGGCCGCCATGCTGCTCTGGCAGTCCGCCGGCTCGAACCTGAAGACGCAGAACATGCCCGCCGACGCGTACGGTGTGGCCCCGGTGCCGTTCCTGGCCAGCCCGCCGGCCGGCGGCAAGAAGATCAACAGCATGGTCGCCGGGATCAACATGGCCGTCTTCAAGCACACCAAGAACAAGGACGGCGCGCTGAGCTTCGTGAAGTTCATGACCAGCGACGAGGAGCAGACGATCCTCAACAAGACGTACGGCTCGCTGCCGGCGGTGAAGACCGCGGGCTCCGACCCGGCGTTCAGCGCCACCGAGCAGAAGACGATCCAGGAGACCCTGGTCACCACCGCGGCCCCGCTGCCGCAGGTGCCCGAGGAGAGCACCTTCGAGACCCTGGTCGGCACCGCGATGAAGGAGCTGTTCGCGGACGCGGCCAGCGGCAAGCCGGTCACCGAGGCGTCGGTGAAGGCGAAGCTGACCGACGCGCAGCAGAAGATGCGCTGACCCAGGCGTCACCGGTGGCCGTGGCCGGGCGCTGAGCCCGGCCACGGCCACCGCCTCCGAGAGGACCCCGATGGCAACCAGCACCACCGCGCCGGACGCCGACCGGCGCGAACCCCGGGCCGGGTCACCCGCCCGGGTGCCGGCCCGCCGGCCCCGCGGCCCACGCCGCTCGCTCCTGCCGTACCTGCTGCTCGCACCGGCCATCGTGCTGGAACTCGCCATCCACGTGATCCCGATGGTGGTCGGGGTCTGGATGAGCCTGCTGGAGCTGACCCAGTTCCACATCCGCGACTGGTCCACCGCCCCCTTCGTCGGGCTGGAGAACTACCGGGCGACGCTCGACCTGAACAGCGCCGCCGGCAAGGAGCTGCTGCACTCGTTCTGGGTGACGCTGGTCTACAGCCTGCTCTCGGTCGGGTTCGCCTGGCTGCTCGGCATCTCGGCGGCGGTCGTCCTGCAAAAGCCGTTCCGTGGACGGGCCATCCTGCGGGCGCTGTTCCTCACCCCGTACGCGCTGCCGGTGTACGCCGCCGTGATCACCTGGAGCTTTTTGCTGCAACGTGACACCGGCCTGGTCAACCACGTGCTCGTCGACCAGCTCGGGCTGCTCGACGACCGGCCGTTCTGGTTGATCGGCGACAACAGCTTCTGGTCGCTGCTGGTGGTGTCGGTCTGGCGCAACTGGCCGTTCGCGTTCCTCTGCCTGATGGCCGGGCTGCAGAACGTGCCTGGCGAGCTGTACGAGGCCGCCGCCATCGACGGCGCCGGGTTCTGGCGCCGGCTGCGCTCGGTCACCCTGCCCATGCTGCGGCCGGTGAACCTGGTGCTGCTGCTGGTGCTGTTCCTCTGGACCTTCAACGACTTCAACACTCCGTTCGTGCTCTTCGGCGGCTCGGCGCCCGAGCAGGCCGACCTGATCTCCATCCACATCTACCGCAGCTCCTTCAAGACCTGGGACTTCGGGTCCGGCTCGGCGATGTCGGTGGCACTGCTGCTGTTCCTGCTGGTCGTCTCGGCCGCGTACCTGCTGATCACCAACCGCCGGAGGGACGACCATGCGTGAGACCGCCGGTGAGCGCTGGGGCCGGCGCATCGTGCTGACCCTGCTCACCCTCTTCGTCGTCATACCGCTGTACGTGATGGTCACCTCGGCGGCGAAGCCGTTGCAGGACGTCCAGAACGGCTTCACCTGGTGGCCCAGCCGGCCGACCCTGCAACCGTTCGTCGACATGTGGAGCACCGTGCCGCTGGCCCGGTACCTGGTGAACAGCCTCGTGGTGTCGAGCATCGCGGCGGTCTGCTCGGTGGCGGTGGCCATCTTCGCCGCGTTCGCGGTGAGCCGGTACCGGTTCCGCGGTCGGGGCGTCTTCTCGGTGACCGTGCTGTCCACCCAGATGTTCCCGGGCATCCTGTTCCTGCTGCCGCTGTTCCTCATCTACGTCAACCTGGGCAACGCCACCGGCATCGAGCTGTACGCCAGCCGTACCGGCCTGGTGATCACGTACCTGACCTTCTCGCTGCCGTTCTCGATCTGGATGCTGGTCGGCTACTTCGACTCGATCCCCCGCGGGTTGGACGAGGCGGCGCAGGTCGACGGCGCCGGACCACTGCGCACCCTGTTCCAGGTCATCCTGCCGGCCGCCGTGCCCGGCGTCGTGGCGGTCACCGTGTACGCGTTCATGACCGCCTGGGGTGAGGTGCTCTTCGCCTCGGTCATGACCGACGAGGGCAGCCGCACCCTGGCCGTCGGCCTGCAGGGCTACTCCACCCAGTTCAACGTCTACTGGAACCAGATCATGGCCGCCTCGCTGGTGGTCAGCATCCCGGTCGTCGTCGGGTTCCTCGCCCTGCAGCGCTACTTCGTCGCCGGCCTCACCGCCGGCGCGGTCAAGTGAGTCACCCAACCCCAGAGGAGAACCTTCCCGTGCCGGACCTGTCCAAGCTGCCGCCCGACTTTCTCTGGGGCGTCGCCACGGCGGCGTACCAGATCGAGGGGGCCGTCGACGTCGACGGCCGGGCGCCGTCCATCTGGGACACCTTCTCGGCGACCCCCGGCAACGTCGACAACGGCGACACCGGCGCGGTGGCCTGCGACCACTACCACCGGTGGCCGGAGGATCTCACGCTGCTGCGCCGGCTCGGCGTGGACGCGTACCGGTTCTCGGTGGCCTGGCCCCGGGTGATGCCCGACGGCGTCGGTCGGGTCAACCCCGCCGGGCTGGACTTCTACGACCGGCTCGTCGACACGCTGCTCGCCGACGGGATTCGGCCGTTCGTCACGCTCTACCACTGGGATCTGCCGCAGGTCCTGCAGGACGCCGGCGGCTGGCCGGAGCGCGTCACCGCCGAGGCGTTCGCCGACTACGCGGCGGTGGTCGCCGGCCGCCTCGGCGACCGGGTGGCCGACTGGTGCACCGTCAACGAGCCGCTCTGCGTGTGCTGGATCGGGCACCTGGAGGGCACCATGGCCCCCGGCGAGCGGGACCTGACCCGCGCGGTGCACGCCTCGCACCACGTGCTGCTCGGGCACGGCCTGGCCACCCAGGCGATCCGCGCCAACGCCGCCCGGCCGGCCTCGGTGGGTCTGGTGCTCAACCTCAGCCCGATCGAGGCGGCCACCGACCGGCCCGAGGACGTCGCGGCGGCCCGCCGGGCCGATGGGCACGTCAACCGGTGGTGGCTGGACCCGATCCACGGCCGCGGCTACCCCGCCGACATGATCGCCACCTACGGGGTCGAGCCGCCGGTACGCGGCGACGACCTGACGGTGATCGCCACGCCCACCGACTTCCTCGGGGTGAACTACTACTTCCGTCAGCTGATCGTCGACGACCCGTCCGGTCCGGCGCCGTTCGCCCGCCAGGTGCCGGTGCCCGGCTCGGTGGAGACCGCGATGGGCTGGGAGGTGTACCCGGCCGGGCTGGAGCGGCTGCTGGTCGACGTGCACGAGGAGTACCGGCCGGGCCGGATCATCGTCACCGAGAGCGGCTCGGCGTGGCCGGACGAGGTCACCGCCGACGACACCGTCGAGGACAAGGAGCGCACCGACCACCTGGAACAGCACCTGGCGGCCTGCGCGGCGGCGGTGGCCCGGGGGGTGCCGCTGGACGGCTACTTCGTCTGGTCGCTGCTGGACAACTTCGAGTGGGCGTACGGCTACGACAAGCGGTTCGGGCTGGTGCACGTGGACTACGCCACCCAGCGCCGCACGGTGAAGGCCAGCGGCCTGCGCTACGCCGAGCTGATCCGCGCCCACCAGCGTCTCGCCGGCGCGACCGGCGCCGCCACGCCGGTGGCCTGAACGGGGGCGGGTGAGGTCGGGCCGCCCGGGGTCGCCGTTTCGACGGCCCCGGGCGGCCACTGCCACTCTCGCCACCCCGGGCGGCCACTGCCGGTCTGACGGCCCGGGCGGCCACTGCCGGTCTGACGGCCCGGGCGGCGACTGCCGGTCTGACGGCCCGGGCGGCGACTGCCGGTCGGCAGCGTTCACGCCGACGGCAGGTGGGCGGGGGTGTCCACGTCGACCGGGGAGCCGGCGTCGTCGCAGGGCACCTCGACCACCAGGTCCGGCCGGGCGCGCAGCAGGTCGCGGGCGCCCCGGTCACCGATGGCGTAGTCGTCCAGCAGCGGCCAGGTCTCCCGGCTCAGCAGCACCGGGTGCCCCGGCCGGCCGGCGTAGGTGGCGACCGCGATGACCGCGCCGCGCGTGTGCGCCGCGCGGACCCGGCGGATCGCCACCGGGCTGAGCGACGGCTGGTCGACGAGCACCACCACGGCCGCCGGCACGTCCGGCGGTAGCGATGCCACTCCTCGGCGCAGCGACGAGCCCAGGCCCTCGGACCAGCGGTCGTGGCGTACCGTCACCGCACCGGGCAGGTCGGGCACCTCGTCCGCGCCCGCGCCGAGCACCACGTGCACCGGCGCGCAGCCGCCGGCGTTCAGCAGCCGGACCCCCCGCCGCACCAGCGGCTCCCCGGCAAGCTCGACCAGCGCCTTCGGCCGCCCGTAGCGCCGTCCGGCGCCGGCGGCCAGCAGCAGCCCAGCGGTCATCCCGGCCACCATCCTCACGTGGCATTCGCGTTAATGACACCTGTATGTCCCCATAAAGCTAATCTGGGTACGTGCCTGGAGGATCCGAGAATCAGACAACCACCGACGAGCGATACGCGTCCCGGCTGGCCTTGACCGTGAACGACGTGCCCCGGGAGCTGACGCTGGACAACCGCACCACGCTGCTCGACACGCTGCGCGAGCACCTGGACCTGACCGGAGCTAAGAAGGGCTGCGACCATGGCCAGTGCGGCTCCTGCACTGTCCTGCTGGACGGTCAACGGGTAAAGAGCTGCCTGACCCTCGCCGTCACCCTGGACGGCCGGTCGGTGCTCACCGTGGAAGGGCTGGCCGGTCCGGACGAGCTGTCGCCGTTGCAGGCCGCGTTCATCGCCCACGACGCGTTCCAGTGCGGCTACTGCACCCCCGGGCAGCTCTGCTCCGCCCGGGCAATGCTCGACGAGGTCGACCAGGGCTGGCCCAGCGCCGTCACCGAAGACCTCGACGCACCGGCCGAGCTGACCGACGCGGAGATCCGCGAACGGATGGCCGGCAACCTGTGCCGCTGCGCCGCGTACCCGCACATCGTCGCGGCGGTCCGCGAAACGGCGGCGGTCCGATGAAGCCGTTCCGCTACCACCGGCCGGCCGACGTTGCCGACGCCGTCGCCGTGCTGGCCGCCGAGCCGCAGGCGGCCTACCTCGCCGGCGGGACCAACCTGGTGGACCTCATGAAACTCGGGGTACAGCGCCCCGACGTGCTGGTGGACGTGAACCGGCTACCCCTGGACACCGTCGAGGAGTTGCCCGACGGCGGGCTGCGGATCGGCGCGACGGTGCGCAACAGCCACCTCGCCGCCCACCCGACGGTCCGCCGCGACTACCCGGTACTGACCCGCGCCCTGCTCGCCGCCGCCTCCGGGCAGCTGCGCAACATGGCGACCACGGGCGGCAACCTGTTGCAGCGTACCCGCTGCCCGTACTTCCAGGACACCAGCAAGGCGTGCAACAAGCGCGACCCGGGCAGCGGATGCGCCGCCCTGCACGGCGTGAACCGCGACCTCGCGGTGCTGGACTGGTCCGAGCAGTGCGTGGCCACCAACCCGTCGGACATGGCCGTCGCCCTCGCCGTGCTCGACGCCGTGGTGGAGGTGCACGACACCGACGGTGTACGGGACGTCCCGCTAGCCGACCTGTATCGCTCACCCGGCGCGCATCCGGAGCGCGAAACCACCCTGGCGCGCGGTGCGCTGATCACGGCCGTACGGTTGCCGGCGCTACCGGCCGCGCGCCGCTCGACGTACCTCAAGGCGCGCGACCGGGCGTCCTTCGCCTTCGCCGCCGGCTCGGTGGCCGCGGTGTTGGACCTCGACGGTGACGTCATCCGCGACGTGCGGCTGGCGTACGGGGCGCTGGCCCACCGTCCATGGCGGGCCTACCGGGCCGAGCAGGAGCTGCGCGGCCACCCATTCAGCCCCGAGCTGGTAGCGCGGGCCGCCGACGCCGAGCTGGCCGAGGCCCGTCCGCTCAGCGAGAACGGCTTCAAGCTGCCCCTGACCCGATCCATCACCGTACGAGTGCTCAGCGGACTTGCAGGGAGGGCGCAATCGTGAGCGCAGGCGCGATCGGTCAGGCGCATCCGCGCCTGGAGGGCCGGGAGAAGGTCACCGGGACGGCCCGTTACGCGATGGAGTACCCGGTCGACGGCGTCACCTACGGCTGGGTGGTACCGGCAGCGGTGGTGCGGGGCCGGATCACCCACATCGACACGACGGAGGCCCTCGCCTCGCCCGGCGTGCTGGCCGTCGTGCACCACGGCAACGCGCCCCGGCTCGCGACCACCCCCGGGCCGAACCTGTGGTTACTCCAGGATCCCGCGGTGCACTACCGGGGGCAGTACGTCGCGGTGGTGGTGGCCACCACCCTGGAGGCGGCCCGCGAGGGTGCCCAGCTGGTGCGCATCGAGTACGACGCGGGACCGCACACCACAGTGCTTACTGACGACCACCCGGGCCTGTACAAGCCCGACCACGTCAACCCCGCCTACCCGACGGACACCGCGGAGGGGGACTTCGACGCGGGGTACGCGGCCGCCCAGGTGCGAGTGGACGCCACCTACCGGACCCCGGCCTACCACAACAACCCCATGGAGCCACACGCCACCACGGCGCAGTGGACCGACGGGCGGCTGCTCGTGCACGACTCCAACCAGGGCGCGACATCGGTGCGGGCCACCCTCGCCGAACTGTTCGACGTGCCCCGGGAGTCGGTCCGGGTGATCGCCGAGCATGTCGGCGGGGGCTTCGGCAGCAAGGGGTACGCCAAGCCCGCAGTGGTGCTGGCCGCCCTCGCCGCCCGGCACGTGGACCGGCCGGTGAAACTGGCGCTGACCCGCCAGCAGATCTTCGGGCCGATCGGCTACCGCACCCCCACCATCCAACGGGTCCGCCTCGCCGCCGACACCGACGGGCGGCTCACCGCGATCAGCCATGACTCGATCAGTCAGACCTCACAGATCCTCGAGTACACCGAGTCGGTCGCCGTCTACACCCGCAGTATGTACGCGGCCCCGCACCGCCGCACCACCCACCGGGTGACCCGCCTCGACGTGCCCACCCCCTTCTGGATGCGGGCCCCGGGCGAGTGCCCCGGCGCGTACGCCCTGGAGTCTGCGATGGACGAACTGGCCGTCGCCACCGGCATCGACCCGGTGGAGCTGCGCATCCGCAACGACACCGAGATCGACCCCGACCAGGGAGCGCCGTTCACCAGCCGCAATCTGGTGGCCTGCCTACGCGAGGGCGCTCAGCGGTTCGGCTGGGCCGACCGGAATCCGACACCCCGGTCCCGCCGCGAGGGGCGTTTCCTCATCGGCTCCGGCGTGGCCGGGTCGGCCTATCCGAGCCAGTCCGTCCCGGCCTCGGCACGGATCACCGCCCGCCCCGACGGCGGTTTCCTGGTCCAGATCAACGCCACCGACATCGGCACCGGCGCGCGTACGGCGCTGTGGCTGGTCGCCGCCGACGCCTTGCAGGTGCCGCCGGAGCGCATCGAGATCAGGATCGGTGACAGCGAGCTGCCCGCCGCCCCGGTGGCCGGCGCCTCGATGGGCACCTCGAGCTGGAGCTGGGCGGTGATCCGTGCCGGTGAGGCGCTGCGCGGGAAGCTGCGCGACGGGGTACCGCCGGACGCCGAGGTGAGCGCCGAGGTGGACACCTCCGCCGAGCTGAACGCCCAGGCCAGGAAGCCCAAGTTCACGTACGGAGCACAGTTCGTCGAGGTCCGGGTGGACACGACCACCGGCGAGATACGGCTCAACCGGATGCTGGGCGTGTTCACGGCCGGTCGGATCGTCAACCCGACGACGGCGCGCAGCCAGCTCATCGGCGGCATGACGATGGGCGTGTCGATGGCGCTACACGAGGGGGGCCTGTTCGACGAGCGCTACGGCGACTGGGTCAACCACGACCTGGGCACCTACCACATCACGGCCTGCGCGGACGTGGAGTCCATCGAGGCGTACTGGTTGGACGAGCGCGACGACGAGCTGAACGCGGCCGGGGTGAAGGGCATCGGCGAGGTCGGAATCGTCGGTGCGGCGGCGGCGGTCGCCAACGCCGTCTACCACGCCACCGGGGTACGGATCCGCGACCTGCCGATCCAGCTCGACAAACTCATCGGAACATCAGCACTGGCTTAAATAAGCTGTTGGTGATATAACTGTCGCCGTGCACGCCTTCGACGTGCTGGGCGATCCGGTCCGGCGCCGCATCCTGGAGCTGCTCGCCACCGGCGAGCAGCCCGCCGGCGCCCTCAGTGCGGTGATCCGCGACGAGTTCGGCATCTCCCAGCCCGCCGTGTCCCAACACCTCAAGGTGTTGCGGGACAACGGCTTCGCCACCGTGCGCCCGGACGGCACCCGGCGGCTCTACGCGGTCGACCCCGGCCCCCTGCGCGAGGTCGACGGCTGGCTGGAGCACTTCCGCCAGTTCTGGACGCCACCCCTGGCGGCACTCGCCACCGAGCTTGCCCGGGGTCGACGCGAGCGTCGGCTCCGCGGGTCGGCCGACACACCCGACGAGAGGAACACCTGATGATCGACGCGACCGAGCAGATCAACGCCGTGCGACGCCAGGTCGGCACCCGCACCCTGGAGGCCGGTGAGGCACGGGTGAGCACCATCAGCCAGACCTACCGGGCGACGCTCGACGATCTGTGGGACGCCTGCACCAACGCCGAGCGCATCCCGCGCTGGTTCCTCCCGATCACCGGTGACCTGCGCCTGCACGGCACGTACCAGCTAGAGGGCAACGCCGGCGGCACCGTCGAGAGCTGCGAGCCGCCGCACCGCTTCACCGCCACCTGGGAGATGGGCGGCGAGGTGAGCTGGATCGAGGTGCGACTCACCCCGGTCGACGACGAGCACACCCGCTTCGAGCTGGACCACATCGCCCACGTCGACCAGGACCGGTGGGCCCAGTTCGGGCCGGGCGCCGTCGGCGTCGGCTGGGACCTGGGGCTCTTCGGCCTCGCCTCGTACCTGGCCGGCGACGGCAGCGGCGTCCGGCCGGAGGACAGCGCCGAGTGGATGGCCTCCGACGAGGGCCGGCGGGCCATGGAGTTGAGCAGCCGGCTCTGGGGTGAGGCGAGCATCGCCGCCGGCACCGACGCCGACGAGGCGCGGGCCGCCGCCGAGCGCACCACCGCCTTCTACACTGGCGCACCGGCCGCCTGAGACCGGCCGCGGCGGCCGGGTAACGTGCTGCGGCATGACCGGTACGCCGTACTCGCACTGCTCCTCCTGCGGCGCGGCCTACCCGGCGACGGCCGGGTGGCCGCGCGTCTGCGCGGTCTGCGGCGAGACCGTCTGGCGCAACCCGCTGCCCGTCGCGGTGGCGGTGCTGCCGGTCCGCACCGCCGCCGGCCTGGGCGTGGTGGTGGTCCGCCGGGACATCGAGCCCGCCCGGGGGCAGCTCGCGCTGCCCGGCGGCTTCATCGAGTACGGCGAGGAGTGGTCCGACGCGCTCGTTCGTGAGCTGCGGGAAGAGACCGGTCTGGTCGCGGCGGCCGCGGACGTCCGCCTGTTCGCGGTGCACAGCGCCCCGGCGGGTGCCACCATGATGGTCTTCGGGGTGCTGCCCGAACGCGCTGCCGAGGACCTGCCACCGTCGACGCCCACCGACGAGGCGACCGAGTGGCTGGTGCTCACCGACCCGGTCGAGTTGGCGTTCTCCACCCACACGCGCGTCCTGGCCGACTTCCTCACCCCCGGCAACCCAACCTGACCCCGCGCCGCCCGCGCAAGATCGTGCTCGATCCTGGTTGTAGTGGTATCCGCAGGCGGCGCGGGCCGGCGCGGGCGGCGCGGGGTCAGGTTGGGTTGCCGG
>NZ_WBKR01000050.1 GCF_008868155.1 Micromonospora sp. ALFpr18c | reverse complement strand
GGGGGTTAGAGGCCGGAGAGGCGTTGGCCGGCTCTTACCACCGCCATGGCGTGGCGTTCGCCGGGGCGGCGGCCCAGGCGTTCGATGGGGCCGGAGATGCTCACCGAGGCGATGACTCTGCCGGTGCGGTCGCGGATCGGAGCGGAGACGCTCGCCACACCGGCCTCTCGTTCGGCGACGCTCTGCGCCCAGCCCCGGCGGCGGACCTCGGCCAACGTGCGGCCGGTGAACTTGCTGCGCGGCAGCAGGGGCATGACCGCCTCCGGCGGCTCCCAGGCCAGCAGGATCTGGGCCGCGGAACCGGCGGTCATGGGCAGCACCGAGCCGACCGGGACGGTGTCCCGCAGGCCGCTGGCGCGTTCCGCCGCCGCCACGCAGATGCGCTCGTCGGCGCGGCGCAGGTAGAGCTGGGCGCTCTCCCCGGTGGCGTCGCGCAGCGCGGCGAGCAGCGGCTCGGCGGCGGTCAGCAGGACGTCCGGGGCGGCGTTGGCCAGCTCGCCGAGCCGGGGGCCGGGGCGCCATCGGCCCTGGGTGTCCCGGACCAGCATCCGGTGGATCTCCAGTGCCTGCGCGAGCCGGTGCGCGGTGGCCCGGGGCAGCTTCGTGCGCTCAACGAGTTCGGCCAGGCTGGCGCCGTCGACGCAGGCGGCCAGGATGACCACCGCCTTGTCGAGAACGCCGACACCGCTCATACTGTGTCCCACAAGCCGAAACCTACCTCCCAGAATTTAGGATGTCCAGATGGTGGGAGTCACTCAACCGAGGACCCTGGCCGAGAAGGTCTGGGACGCGCACGTCGTATGGTCCGCCGCCGGTGAGCCGGACCTGCTCTTCATCGACCTGCACCTGCTGCACGAGGTGACCAGCCCGCAGGCGTTCGACGGGCTGCGGCTCGCCGGGCGCCGAGTGCGCCGGACCGACCTGACCCTCGCGACCGAGGACCACAACACCCCGACCGGGTACGACGACCCGGCGTTCCGCCTCCGCCGTGGTGACCTGCTCACCATCGCGGACCCCACGTCCCGGACGCAGATCGAGACGTTGCGCCGCAACTGCGCCGAGTTCGGCGTGCGGCTGCACCCGCTCGGTGACGACAACCAGGGCATCGTGCACGTGATCGGCCCGCAGCTCGGGCTCACCCAGCCCGGCATGACGATCGTCTGCGGCGACTCGCACACCGCCACCCACGGCGCGTTCGGCGCGCTCGCCTTCGGCATCGGCACCAGCGAGGTGGAGCACGTGCTGGCCACCCAGACGCTGCCGCAGAGCCGGCCGAAGACCATGGCCGTGACCGTCACCGGCCAGCTCGCCCCCGGCGTCACCGCCAAGGATCTGGTGCTCGCGCTGATCGCGCAGGTCGGCACCGGCGGCGGTCGCGGACACATCGTCGAGTACCGCGGCGAGGCGATCCGCGCCCTCTCCATGGAGGGGCGGATGACGATCGCCAACATGTCCATCGAGTGGGGTGCCAAGGCCGGCATGATCGCGCCGGACGAGACCACCTTCGCGTACCTCAAGGGTCGGCCGAACGCGCCGCGGGGCGCGGACTGGGACGCGGCGCTCGCGTGGTGGCGGACGCTGCCCACCGACGAGGGCGCGCGCTTCGACGCCGAGGTGACCCTGGACGCCAGCCGGATCACGCCGTTCGTCACCTGGGGCACCAACCCGGGGCAGGGTGCGCCGCTGAGCGCGCCGGTGCCCGACCCGGAGGAGTTCACCACCGACTCGGAGCGCACCGCGGCCCGCCGCGCACTGGAGTACATGGATCTGCGCCCCGGCACGCCGCTGCGGGAGCTGCCCATCGACGTGGTCTTCGTGGGCTCCTGCACCAACGGGCGACTGGAGGACCTGCGGGCCGCCGCCGATGTGCTGCGGGGCCACCGGGTCGCCGACGGGGTCCGGATGCTCGTGGTGCCCGGCTCCGCCGCCGTACGTGAGGCGGCCGAGGCCGAGGGACTGGACAAGGTCTTCGCCGACGCGGGCGCCGAGTGGCGGTTCGCCGGCTGCTCCATGTGTCTGGGCATGAACCCCGACACGCTCAAGCCGGGCGAGCGTTCCGCCTCCACCTCCAACCGCAACTTCGAGGGCCGGCAGGGCCGGGGCGGGCGTACCCATCTGGTCTCCCCGCCGGTCGCCGCCGCCACCGCCGTGGTCGGCCGGCTGGCCGCCCCCGCCGACCTGTAGAAGGGACTCCAGGAGATGGACAGGTTCACCACCCACACCGGTACGGCCGTGCCACTGCGGCGATCCAACGTGGACACCGACCAGATCATCCCGGCCGTGTACCTCAAGAGGGTGACCCGGACCGGTTTCGCTGACGGGCTCTTCAGCGCGTGGCGGGAAGACCCGGCATTCGTGCTCAACGATGAATCCTATTCCGGGGCGTCGATCCTCATCGCCGGCCCGGAGTTCGGCACCGGCTCATCTCGGGAGCACGCCGTCTGGGCACTGCGGGACTGGGGCTTCCGTGCCGTCGTGGCTCCCCGCTTCGGCGACATCTTCCGCGGCAACGCCCTCAAGGAAGGTCTGCTGCCGGTCGAGTTGGAATTGAAAGCCGTCGAGGAGTTGTGGGACCTCGTGGAGGCCGATCCGACCACCCCGGTGACCGTCGACCTGACCGCCCGTCAGCTCCGGGCGGGCGACGCGAACTGGTCCTTCCCGCTGGACGACTTCAGCCGCTGGCGGCTGCTGGAGGGCCTGGACGACATTGGACTCACCCTCCGCAACGCCGCCGACATCGACTCGTACGAGGCGCGTCGACTGCCGTTCCTGCCCTCGGTGGCATAGCCGTACGTCCGACCGCACAGCCGATTTCACCCCTACCGGCCCGACCGGTAGGGGTGAATCCGTTACGACACAAGGGCTTTTTTCCACCGAATGTTTGTGTCCCGGCAGCACAGGGCATACCGTGCGCGCAGAATGGCTCGCGTCGAGTCAGTTGCACAATCGGGAGGAAGTCGTGAACAAGGCCGAGCTCATCGAGGCGCTCGCTGTTCGCCTGGGGGACCGGAAGATGGCGACGGCCGCGCTCGACGCGGTCCTCACCGAGGTCCAGGCGGCGGTCACCAAGGGCGAGAAGGTGGCGATCACCGGATTCGGAGCATTCGAAAAGCGTGTGCGTGGCGCGCGAACAGCGCGCAACCCGCGTACCGGCGAGGCGGTGAAGGTCAAGAAGACGTCCGTGCCGACCTTCCGCCCCGGCGCCGGCTTCAAGGAGATGGTGGCCAGCGGCAAGGTGCCGAAGGCCACGGCGGCGGTGAAGAAGACCGCCACCGCGACGGCCAAGACCACCGGCACGAAGGCGGCCGGCACGAAGGCCACCACCGCCAAGGCGGCCAGCAAGAAGACCGCCCCGGCCAAGGCGAGCAAGAGCACGACGGCGACCAAGACGGCCGCCAGCAAGAAGACCGCCCCGGCCAAGGCGAGCAAGAGCACGACGGCGACCAAGACGGCCGCCAGCAAGAAGACCACGGCGGCGAAGAAGACCACCGCGGCGACCAAGTCCACCACGGCGAAGAAGACCACCGCGGCGGCGAGCAAGAGCACGGCGGCCAAGAAGGCGCCCGCGAAGAAGGCTCCGGCCAAGAAGGCGGCCAGCAAGCGCTGACCAACCCTGTCGAAAGGGCGTCCACCCGTGCGGTGGGCGCCCTTTCGGCGTACCGGAACCGTTGACCGGGTCGGTCCGCGCGCGCAGAATCGCCGTGCCGGTCCCCCTCCGCCGGCCCGCCGACGGGAAATGGGGCGCCGGTGCGCTACCGCCAACTCGCCAGCGCGTCGCTCGCGCTGGGCGTACTCCTGCTCATCGACGTGCTGCGGGTATGGCTGCCCGGCATCATCACCATCTTCGGTCAGGCGGCGTCTACGCCCGCCGAGCTGATGGGCGCCTTCGCCCTCGGCTGGTTCGTCCTCGCGCTGGGAGCACCGGCGGTGGTCCGCCGGGTGGGCGCCCGTCCGGTCACCGTCGCCGCGGCCGTCGTGCTGGCCGGTGCCCGCCTCGCCCTCACCGCCACTCCCGGCGGACGTGCGCAGCTCTGGTTGGCCACTGCCGGCCTGCTGGCCGGGCTGGTGTGGCTGGTCGGTGTCGCCGCCGGCACCGACCGGCCGGTGCCGGGCCTGGCGCTGGGCCTGGCGGTCAACGCGGCCGTACACGCGGTGCTCGACACCGTCGACCTGGTCTGGCGGGGCGACTGGGTGGCCTGGCTGCTCAGCGCCGTCGCGGTGACGCTGTTCCTGCTCGCTACGACGGTGCCCGCCCCGCCGGCCAGCCGCAGCGGGGCGGGGGCCTGGCTGTTGGCCGGGCCGGCGTTGCTGCTGGCCGGCATGGTGGCGCTCGCGCCGGCGCTGGCCCAGACCGGGATGTCGTACCTGGTCGGCGGCGGCGGCGTGGCCCGCTCTCCGCTGTTCGGGATGGCACCGGTGCCGGTCGCCGTCGCCGGATTCCTGCTCGCCGCGTTGACCGCGCCACCCCGCCGGTGGGGTCGGGTGCTCGGCCCGGTGGCGATGCTGGCCGGCGCGGTGCTCTTCGCCCTCGACCGGGGTGACCTGCTGCTCCCGGCCGTCGGTCTGGCGGCCGTCGGTCTCGGTGCCTGCCTGGCCCTGACCGACGACGCCGGCGCCACGGGCACCAAGCCCGCGGGCGCGGCCGGCAGCGCCGACGTCGCGGGCACGGCCGCCGACGAGGCGGGCGGCGCGCGGTGGGCGGCCCGTCGGGGGTACGCGGCCGCCGCCGGGATGCTCGTCTTCGCGCTCGGAGCGGTCGGTTACTACTCCGCCTACGACCTCGGTTACCCCAACGCGGCGGTGCCGGTGCTGGTCGCCGCTCTGGTGGCCGTGGTGGCGTTCATTGCCCGCCCCGCCGTACCCCGGGTCGCCGGGCCGTTTTCGCCGTTGCGGGTCACCGCGTCGGTCACCGCGCTGGCCCTGCTGGCGCCGCTGCTCGCCGACGAACTGCCGGTGGCCAGCAACCGGGACGGCCCGCCGCAGCGGCTGACCGTGGTGGCGTACAACATCCGGATGGGTTTCGGGCTGGACGGCCGCTTCGACCTGGCCGGGCTGACCGGCGCGATCGAGCGGCAGCGGCCCGACGTGGTGCTGCTCAGCGAGGTGGACCGGGCCTGGCTGCTCAACGGCGGCCACGACACCCTGGACCTGCTGTCCGATCGGCTGGGCATGCCGTACGTCTTCGGGCCGGCTGCGGACCCGGTCTGGGGCGATGCGGTGCTCAGCCGGTGGCCGGTGCGCGATCCGCGGACGCTGCCGCTGGCCGCCGTCGGCGCGCCCACCGGAGCGCAGGCCCTCGCCGTCACCCTGGACCTCGGTGACGGCGTCCGTACCGCCGTGGTCAGCACCCACCTGCAACCGCCGCCCGGCCGGGGCCCGGTGGTCCAGGCCCGCGCGGTCGCCGACTTCGCCATCGGGTACGCCGACGGCCGGCCGCTGGTGGTGGCCGGTGACCTGAACACGCAGCCGGGCGACGAGGCGTTCGCCAAGTTCACCGGCGTCGGCCTGATCGACGCGTTGGCGGCGGCCCGACCGTTGGCGACGAGTCCCGCCGACGACCCGCGGGAGCAGATCGACCACGTGTTCGTCTCGCCCGGCCTGAGCGCGACCGGCCCGGTCGCGCCGCGCGGCACGGCCAGCGACCACCTGCCGGTCGCGGTGACCCTCACCCTGCCACCGCGCTGAGGTCGGCTACAGGCGGTCGGTGGCGAGCAGCCGGTCGGCGGTGAAGGCGAGCAGCCAGCCGCCGCCCTTGGGCGTGGTGAAGTCCTCGTCGGCGCGACCGGACAACCGCTCCAACGCGCCCGGCAGCACCTTGCCCTGGCTGCACACCGCCGCCTGCCCCCCGGCGCGGGCCAACTCCAGCACCCGGGCGGCGGTGGCGAGCACCTGTTCGTCGGCCTGCTGGCCCGGCTGGGGCTCGTCCAGGTCGCCGCAGATCTCGATGGGCAGGTCGAGCAGCGCGGCGGCCGGATCGAGGGTCTGCACGCAGCGCCGCGGTGACGCGGACACGAGTCGGTCCGGCCGGACCAGGGCGATCAGGCCGGCCAGGGCGGACGCCTGGGCCCAGCCCTCGGCGTCCAGGGGGCGCGCCGTGTCGGGGCCGGACCAGGTGGCGCGCTTGCCGGCATGGGCGTGCCGGACCAGCGCGACCGTCGCGGTCACCGGCGGCAGCGCCGCGAACGCGGCCAACACCTCGGCGTCGTGCGGGTAGCTGACCAGCCGGATCGCGTCGTCCACGGCGAGCCACCGCATGTCGTCCACCTCGGTGCCCGGCTGGAAGCCACCGGTGGCCACGGCGAGCATCGACCAGTAGTCGACAAGCTTGGCCTGGCCCTCACTGCGGTAGCGCACCGAGGGCAGCCGTACCTGCGGCACGCCCCGTACGTCGGCCTCCTCGGCCACCTCGCGGACCGCCGCGGCCAGGGGGTGCTCGCCGGGCTCCAGCTTGCCCTTCGGCAGCGTCCAGTCGCCGTAGCGGGGGCGGTGCACGACGCAGACCCGTACGCCGTCGTCGGACGGCCGCCAGGCCACCCCGCCGGCCGCCCGGATGCCGGTCACGGCAGCCAACGGGTCCGCCGCCGTCGGGTCGCCCGGTGCCACGCGGCCGGGAAGCGGGCCCGCATCCGGCGCACCGACTCCCGTTCCCGTTCGGCCAGCCGCCCGGCGGTGACCGCCAGCTCGTGGTCGTCCGGCCGCTCGGCGGCGAGCTCCAACCAGGTCTCCGCCGCCACGGCGGCGTCCTGGTGTTCGCCGAGCACGTCCTGCACGCCGGCCAGCGCGCGGGACAGCTTCCGTGCGGCCGTGTCGACCGCCGGGGACACCGCGTTGACCGCGTACCGGGCCTGCTTGCCCTGCTTACGGACGGCGTGCCAGCGCTCGTCGGGCGAGGACGGGCCGAGCCCGTCGACGCCCCCCGGCCCGCTCAGCCGCCGCCAGGGGCGGGCCACCAGCTTGGGCAGCGCCCGCGCGGCCGGTTTCGCCGCCCGGCCGGTGAGCCGGGGCGCGCGTGCCGCCAGCACCAGCGCGTCGACCAGGGCCAGGTAACGCGGGGAGCGCAACGCCTCGTCGATCGCGGTGTGCGCCACCCGTTGTCGCGCGGCGAGCGCCTCGTCCAGCCGGTCCACGGCGGCCGGGTCGAGCGGGTCGGCGCCAGCGGTACGCCGTAACCGCGCCCGCAGGACCTCGGCGTCGCGGGCCGCGCCGAGCACCCCGGCGATCCAACGCAACTCGTCGCGCAGCGGCCGGGCCCAGCTCCTGCGCACCAGCGGCTTGAAGGTGCGCAGGTCGCTGCGCAACCGCCGACAGGCCACCCGCATCTGGTGCACGGCGGTGTCGCCGCCGGCGGCGGGAGCGCGCAGCCGCACCAGCGGATCGTGCGCCAGCAGCCGGCGTACCTCCTTGCGAACCGCCTCGGTCACCACGTCGCCGGCGCTCGGGTCGGACGGCAGCCCGGCCGGCCCGACCAGGTCCGGTTCGGCCTGTGCCGCCGCGCCCAGTGCGCGGACGTGCTTCGGGACGAAGGAACCGCCCCGGGCGCCGGCCTCCCGCAGCACCGCGCCGGCCCGGTCCAGCAGTTCCCGGTCACCGGCCTTGAGTTCCACCTCCAGCTCGCGGAAGCCGCCGGTGGTGGTGCCGGCGTCGTCGAGCACGGTCACCCGGTCGTCCACCACCTCGGCGAGCACCGTGCCGGCCCGGTCGCACACCTCGTGAGCGTGCCGCACGGTGCGGACGACCGTCACCGGTGCCAGCGGCGCGCCCCGGTGCAGGGCGGTGACCAGCTCCACCAGTTCCGGCGGCGGTTGCCCTTTCGGCCCGGGGCGGGACACCTCGTGCCGGACGCCGGGCGTGCCGGTGGGCAGCTTCACCGTCCAGGGCAGCTCGTCGCCCCTGCGGTGCCGCAACGACGCGCCCGCCCGGGCCAGCCGCAGGTCGACCGTGTCGAGGTAGCGGGCGACCAGCGTCACCGAGGGCAGCGACCGGACCCGACCGCCGGCGGGGGCCACTGCGGACAGGTCCGGCAGTACGAAGGTGTCGTCCACCTCGTACTTCTGCTCCTCCTCCACCATCAGCTCACCCTATGCCGCGATCGGTCAGCCGGCCGTGCCACCGACGCGGCGCAGCAGCAGTTCCTGCAGGTGCGCCCGGGCCGCCTCGTCGCCGCTGGTACGCCGGGTCCAGGTGCCGTCGCCGGCCAGTTCGAACGCGTCCACGTCGGGGCTCATCGCGGCGGTCAGCACGTGATCCAACTCGGCTCGGGCGATCGGGTCGCTCACCTGCACCAGCGCCTCCACCCGGCGGTCCAGGTTGCGGTGCATGAGATCCGCCGAGCCCATCCAGAACTCGGCCTCGCCGTTGTTGCCGAACCGGAAGATCCGGGAGTGCTCCAGGAACCGGCCCAGGATCGAGCGGACCCGGATGTTCTCCGACAGCCCCGGCACCCCCGGGCGCAGCGTGCACATGCCCCGGATGAGCAGGTCGACGTGCACACCGGCCTGGGACGCCCGGTACAGCGCGTCGGTCACGCCCTCGTCGACCAGCGAGTTGACCTTGAACTGGACCAGGCCGGGCATGCCGAGGCGGACGTGTGAGATCTCCCGCTCGATGCGCTCGATGAGGCCGCTGCGGATGCCCTGCGGCGCGACCAGCAGCCGACGGTACGCGGTCTGCCGGCTGTAGCCGGTGAGGACGTTGAACAGGTCGGTGAGGTCGGCGCCGATCTCCGGGTCGGCGGTGAGCATGCCGAAGTCCTCGTACAACCGGGCGGTCTTGGGGTGGTAGTTGCCGGTGCCGATGTGGCAGTACCGGCGGATCTGGTTGCCCTCCTGCCGCACCACCAGCGCGGTCTTGCAGTGCGTCTTGAGCCCCACCAGGCCGTACACCACGTGGCAGCCGGCGCGTTCCAACGTACGGGCCCAGCCGATGTTGGCCACCTCGTCGAAGCGGGCCTTCACCTCCACCAGCACCACCACCTGCTTGCCGGCGGCGGCCGCGTCGACGAGCGCGTCCACGATCGGCGAGTCACCGCTGGTCCGGTACAGGGTCTGCTTGATGGCCAGCACGTTCGGGTCGGCGGCGGCCTGCTCGATGAAGCGCTGCACGCTCGTCGCGAACGAGTGGTACGGGTGGTGCACCAGGATGTCCCCGTCGCGCAGCGTGGAGAAGACGCTGCGCGGCACCTCGCCCTCGGCGAGACGGGGATGGGTGGCCGGTACGAAGGGCGGGTCCTTGAGATCCGGCCGGTCGGCCTCGCCGTACACCTGCCACAGCGCGGAGAGGTCCAGCAGCCCGGGCACCCGCAGCACGTCCTGGTCGTCCATGTCCAACTCGCGGACGAGCAGCTCCAGCACGTGGTCGGAGATCGACGCGGCGACCTCGAGGCGGACCGGCGGGCCGAACCGGCGCCGGGCCAGCTCCCGCTCCAGGGCCTGGAGCAGGTCCTCGTCGCGGTCCTCGTCGACCTCCACCTCGGCGTTGCGGGTGACCCGGAACAGGTGGCACTCGACCACCTGCATGCCGCTGAACAGCTGCCCCAGGTGCACCGAGATCAGGTCCTCCACCGGCAGCATCCGGACGCCCGGCTGGTCCCGGTCCACCCGGACGAAGCGGGGGACGTTGTTCGGCACCTTCACCCGGGCGAACAGTTCGGAGCCGCCGTCCGGGTCACGGACCGCCACCGCCAGGTTCAGCGACCGCCCGGAGATGTACGGGAACGGGTGCGCCGGGTCGACCGCGAGGGGCGTCAGCACCGGGAAGATGTGCTCCCGGAAGTAGGTGCGCAGCCGCTCCCGCTCGGGATCGCCCAGCTCGGCCCAGCGCAGGATGCGGATGCTCTCGTCGGCCAGCTTGGGCAGCACGTCGTCGCCGAAGCAGGCGGCGTGCCGGGCGCCCAGTTCGGCGGTCTTCTCGGCGATCAGCTCCAGCTGGGTACGCAGGGGCAGCCGGTCCCCGCCGCGTACCGGCAGGCCGGCGGAGAGCCGCCGCTTCAGCCCGGCGATGCGCACCATGTAGAACTCGTCGAGGTTGCTGGCGAAGATGGCGAGGAACTTGGCCCGTTCCAGCAGCGGCGTGCGCGGGTCCTCGGCGAGCGCGAGCACCCGCGCGTTGAAGTCGAGCCAGGAGAGCTCCCGGTTGAGGAACCGGTCCTCCGGCAGCGGCGGGGGCGCCGACGCCTCGTCGTTCTCCTCGACGCCACCGGTCGGGGTGGCCTGGACTCCACCGGCGGCCGGACCGTCCGTCTCGGTCGGCGTGCCGGCGGAGTCGAGGACCTCGTCCAGCCCGGAGGAGGCCGCGCCCGGGTCGTCGCCGAGCGTGTCGGCGCGGGCGGCGCCGGCGCGTTCAGCTCGGGACGGGCGGAAGCGGCCGTCGGCACCGCGGATGCGGGTGCCGTTCAGGGGGTCGGTGGCGGGAGGGGTGGCCGGGTGCTCGCGAGGGGTGCTCACCCGCTCATAATCACCCGATTCGGGTTAACGCAAAATGAACTTGGCCCCGCCAGCTCAGATCATCGTCGGCAATGTCACCCGGACGACCTCGCCGTCGGGGTCGGTGTCGATGTGCAGCCGCTGGCCGAGCCGCAGTAGCCGCAGCCCGGACGCATCGAACGCCCGCGCGGGGAAACGCAGCTCGGTGCCGTCGTCGAGCAGCAGGACACCGCTGCGCGTCGCCGCGTCGTAGCTGGCCACCGTGCCTTGCATGCTGGCACCGTACACCGGTGGGTCAGCTCGCGGAGGCGGCCGGGCAGCCGGCGTCGAGTAGCGCCGCCGTGCGCGGCCCGAGCCCGAGCCGGGCGGCGGCGCTCAGGTCCGCCGCCGTGTCCACGTCGCGGCGCAGGCTGGGCCAGTCGCCGGTCAGCGGCAGCGCCCCGCTCGCCGCGTGCACCGCCGCCGAGCCCACCCCGAAGCGCGGATCCAGCGCGACGCCGGGCGCCGCGGTGAGCAGCACGGTCCCGCCGCCGGGCGCGTCCGGCACGAACCGGCGTACCTCGTCCCGACCGGTCTGCGCCGCGGGCAGCCGCCCGGGCGATTCCGCCGCGGGCTTTTCCGCCGCGAGCAGCGCCGCGGCCAGTTCGGCCGGGCGCAGCGCCGGCAGGTCGGCGGTGAGCCCCGCCACCCAGCCGGCGGGCCCGGCCGCCGCGCCGTGCCGGAACGCGGCGTTCAGGCCGGCGTCCGGCTCGTCGGCCAGCACCCGAGCACCGGTGGCCCGGGCCACCGCGGCCACCCGGGCGTCGTCGGTGACCACCCGGACCTCGGCGACCGCCGGGCAGGCCAGCACCGCGCGGAGCGTGTCGGCCGCCAGCGCCAGTGCCAGCTCCTCGTGCGGTACGCCCGGCAGCGCGCCCCGCAGCCGGCTCTTCGCGGCGGCGAGACGCTTCACCGGCACCACCACGGCCCACCTCGGCTGACTCACGTCCGCAATCCTGCCAGCTGGACGGTGGGACCCTCGCTGGCCGTACCGGGGGCGAGCAGGCATGATTTCCGCTGCGGGTGTCGCGGGCGGTGCTCGCGGCGGGTCGGGGCGCGATGAGGAGGCACAGTGGCACGCCGGAGGCTGGGGTTCTGGCAACGGTTCGCCGTGGGGCTGGTGAAGCCGGTGATGACCGTGTGGACCCGGCGTACCTGGCGCGGCCAGGAGCACCTCGCCACCGACCGGGGCGTGATCGTCGTCGCGAACCACATCTCGCACGCCGACCCGCTGGTCTCCGCGCACTTCGTCTACGACTCCGGGCGCTGGCCGCAGTACCTGGGCAAGGCCAGCGTGTTCCGGGTGCCGGTGGTCGGCTGGATCCTGCACCGCTGCCTGCAGATCCCGGTCGAGCGCGGCAGCGTGGACGCGGTCCGCTCGCTGGGCAGGTCGGTCGCCGCGCTCAACGAGGGCGGCGCCGTGGTGATCTACCCGGAGGGCACCACCACCCGGCAGCCGGAGCTGTGGCCGATGAAGGCCAAGACCGGCGCGGCCCGGCTGGCGCTGGCCACCGGCGCGCCGGTGGTGCCGTTGGTGATGTGGGGGCCGGAGCGGATCTTCGACCCGCGGACCAGCCGGTTGAACCTGCGCCCCCGGATCCCGGTGACGGTGGTCGCCGGGGAACCCGTCGACCTGAGCCGGTGGGCGGACGCCCCGCCGACCCGGGCGACCCTTGAGGAGATGACGGACGCCATCATGCTGCGTTTGCGGGACATGCTCGCCGAGATCCGTGGCGGCACCCCGCCGCCGCTGTGGGAACGACCGGCCCGACCGTCCGCCCAGCCCCAGCAGGGCGAAGCCGCATGAGCGGCCACGTCGCGGTGCTCGGTGCCGGCTCCTGGGGCACCGCGTTCGCCAAGATCCTCGCCGATGCCGGGCGGGACGTGACCGTGTGGGCCCGCCGCGCGCCGGTGGCCGAGAGCATCCGCGCCGAGCGCCGCAACCCGGAGTACCTGCCGGACCTGCTGCTGCCGGCCCGGGTCACCGCCACCGCCGACGCCGTCGAGGCGATCACCGGCGCCGAGCTGGTGGTGCTGGCCGTGCCGTCGCAGACCCTGCGGGGCAACCTCGCCGAGTGGGCCGGGCACCTGCACCCCGAGGCGACCCTGGTGTCGCTGATGAAGGGCATCGAGCTCGGCACCACCAAGCGGATGAGCGAGGTCATCGTCGAGACCGCCGGCGTGGCCGCCGATCGGGTGGTGGTCGTCTCCGGTCCGAACCTGGCCCCGGAGATCGCCGCCGAGCAGCCGGCCGCCACCGTGGTCGCCGGAACGAACAGCGACCGCACCGTGCTCGTGCAGTCCTCGATCCGGACGCCCTACCTGCGCCCCTACACCAACGACGACGTGATCGGCTGCGAGCTGGGCGGCGCGGTCAAGAACGTGATCGCCCTGTCGTACGGCATCGCCACCGCGATGGGTTTCGGCGACAACACCCGGGCCATGCTGATGACCCGGGGCCTGGCCGAGACGGCCCGCCTCGGTGTGGCGCTCGGTGCCGACCCGATCACCTTCGCCGGCCTGGCCGGCATGGGTGATTTGGTCGCCTCCTGCTCGTCCCCGCTGGCCCGCAACCGCACCTTCGGTGAGCACCTGGGTCGGGGCGAGACGTTGGGGCAGGCCCAGGCCGCCACCCGGCAGACCGCCGAGGGCGTGAAGAGCTGCCTGGCGATCCGCGACCTGGCCCGCGCGCACGGCGTGGAGATGCCGATCACCGAGCACGTCGAGCGGATCTGCCACGAGGGGATGGACCCTCGCCTGGCCGTGGAGACCCTGATGAGCCGGACCGCCAAACCCGAGTCGTACGAATGAGGACCCGATGACCGAGCTGGGCGACGGCACCCGCTGCGTACGCGCCGGACTGCCCGAACCGGCGCCGGGGGATCCGTTCCTGCCGGGGCCGGTCTTCGCCGCGCCGTACCACCTCGACCCGTGGCAGGGCCCCGCCGGCTCGCCGAACGGCTACGGCCGACCCGACAACCCGACCCGACGTCTCCTGGAGGCGGCCGTGGGCGAGCTGGAGGGCGGTGACTGCCGGGTCTTCGCCACCGGCCAGGCGGCCATCACCGGCATGCTGTTCACCCTGCTCCGCCCGGGGGACACCGTGCTGCTGCCCAGCGACGGCTACTTCCCGGTCCGGGCGTTCGCCACCGCGGTGCTGGAGACGATCGGCGTCCGGGTGGTCTTCGTGCCGACCGTCGGGCCGTACCCGTCTCTGGAGGGCGTCCGGCTGGTGCTGGTGGAGACGCCGGCCAACCCGGGCCTGGACGTGGTCGACGTGGCGGCCCTGGCGGAGCGGGCGCACGCCGCCGGCGCGCTGCTCGCGGTGGACAACACCACCGCCACCCCGCTCGGGCAGCGACCACTGGACCTCGGCGCCGACCTGGTGGTCGCCTCCGGCACCAAGGCGCTCACCGGCCACTCCGATGTGCTGCTGGGTTACCTGGCCAGCCGGTCCGCCGATCTGATCGAGGCGGTGACGCTCTGGCGTACCACCACCGGGGCCGTGCCCGGCGCGTTCGACGCCTGGCTGGCACACCGGTCGCTGGCGACCCTCGACCTGCGGCTGGCCCGGCAGAGCGCGAACGCCGCCGCCGTCGCCGACCTGCTCGCCGGCCGGCCGGACGTGACCGGCGTGCGCTGGCCGGGGCGGCCGGACGACCCCGCGTACGCGGTGGCGTCGGCGCAGATGCGCCGGATGCCCGGGGTGCTGTCGTTCGACCTGGGTGACGCCGACCGGGTGAGCCGTTTCGTGGAGGCCGCCCGGTTGGTGGCGGCGGCCACCTCGTTCGGTGGCCTGCACACCACCGCCGACCGGCGGGCCCAGTGGGGCGACGACACGGCCCCCGGCTTCGTGCGGCTCTCCTGCGGCGTGGAGGACACCGCCGACCTGGTGGCCGACATCGCGGCCGCGCTGGACACCGCCGGGCCGGTCTCCGGGGTCTGATGACAATCACCGATCGACCCGCCCTCGTGGGCCGGCTGCGCGCCGCCGGCTGCGTCTACGCCGAGGACGAGGCGGACCTGCTGCTGGCGGCCACCGATGATCCGGCGACGCTGGCCGACCTGACCGATCGTCGGGTGGCCGGCGAACCGCTGGAGTACCTGCTCGGCTGGGCGGAGTTCTGCGGGCTGCGGATCGCCGTCGACGCGGGCGTGTTCGTGCCGCGCGGTCGGACGGCCCTGCTGGTCGACGCGGCGGCCGCGCTGACCGGTCCAGCCCCGGCCGTGGTCGACCTCTGCTGCGGCTCCGGGGCCACCACGGTCGCGCTGGCGCACCGGCTCGCTCCGCGCTGGCTGGCCGCCGCCGACATCGACCCGGCGGCGGTGGCGTGCGCCCGCCGCAACCTCGCCGGGCTGGCCGCCGAGGTGTTCGAGGGGGACCTGTTCGCCCCGTTGCCGCCGCGCTGGCGCGGTCAGTTGGACCTGGTGGTTGCCAACGCCCCGTACGTGCCGACCGACGCGGTGGCCCTGATGCCGCCGGAGGCACGGCTGCACGAGGCCCCCGTGGCGCTCGACGGCGGCCCGGACGGGCTCACCGTGCTGCGCCGGGTGGGCGTCGACGCGGCCGTCTGGCTGGCCCCCGGTGGACACCTGGCGGTCGAGGCCGGCGAATCGCAGGTGGACGCGCTCTGCGCCGTGTTCAGCGCCGCCGGGCTGGTGCCGAACGTGCGGCACGACGAAGACCTGGACGCCACCGTGGTGACCGCCCGCCGCCCCGGCTGAACCGGTCCACCAGCGCTCTGGGGCTCTGGGGCTCTGGGGACAGCACTTCAGGGGTGTCACCGCCGCAGGGCCGGTACCCCCGGCCGGGCTGCGGTGGGCGGCGTGGCGGGGGAGAGGGCGTGGCACTAGCCTCGGCTCACACTCATGAGGGCGGGAGGCGGTTTCGGTGGGCAGCGCAGGGGTGCCGGTGGTCGTCGGGCTGGACAACGGCGGCACCAGCAACAACGCCACCGTGCTGACGGTGGACGGCCGGTTCCTGGTGGACGGGCTGTTGGAGATCCCCAGCGAGGTGCGCGAGGGGCCGGAGGCGGCGATCGAGGCGCTCGCCCGGGCACTGGACGGCGCCCTGGCGCACACCGGGGTGCCGCGGGAGCTGGTCCAGGCGGTGGGGCTGGACACGCCCGGCCCGGCCAGCGCCGCCGGCGTCATCTCGTCGCGTGGCTCCACCAACTTTTCCCAGCCGGCCTGGCGCGGTTTCGACGTGCGGGGCGCGCTGGAGCGGCGTCTCGGCCTACCGGTGATCTACCACAACGACGGCAACGCGGCGGCGCTCTACGCCCACCACGTGTTCTTCGGCGCCGACGCGATGAACCGGTCGTCGGTCGCCGCGATCGTCGGCACCGGGCTGGGCGGCGGGGTGGTCGAGAGCGGCCGGGTGATCGCCGGCGCCGCCGGGATGGCCGGGGAACTCGGCCACGTGCACATCCCTCTGAACGGACTGCTCGGCCCGGGGCAGCCGGAGCCCGACTGTGCCTGCGGCTTCACCGGCGACGTGGAGAGCGTCGCCTCGCTGACCGGTATCGAGCACAACCTGCTGCCGTACTGGCTGACCCGCTACCCCGACCATCCGCTGGCCGCCGAGCCGGTGGCCCGGGCGGCGAAGCTGGTCCGGGGGTACGGCGAGCGCGGGGACGCGCTGGCCCGGGACCTCTTCACCCAGCAGGCCATGGCGTTGGGCCGGCTGTTCACCGTGGCGGCCAACTTCACCGATCCGCACGCGTACTTCGTCGGGGGCGGGGTGGTGGAGGCGGCACCGGAGTTCCGCGACTGGTTCCTGGCGACGGTCCGCGAGCACACCGTGCTCCGGGAGGAGCAGGCGGCGGTGGCCACCTTCGCCCTGGTGCCGGAGCGGGACATGGCCGGCGCCCGGGGCGTGGCGATCGCCGCCCTGGAGGCGCTGCGCACCGTGCCGGAGTCCCGTCCGCTGGTCGCCTGAGCCGGCGGCCGTCGAGCGCCCGCGGTGCGCCGGTCGACGGCCCGTGCGGTGGCCCGGACGGCCAGCGCGGCGTCGACCGGCGCGCGCCGGGGGACCGGTCAGCCGAGGGGCGGCGCCTGGGCGAAGGCCGCCCAGGCGGCCGGGGCGAACAGCAGGGCCGGGCCGGCGGGGTCCTTGGAGTCGCGGACGGCCACCAGCCGCGGGATCGCGGCCACCTCCACGCAGGCACCCTCGTCGCCGCTGCGGCTGCTCTTGCGCCACGCCGCCGCGGCCAAGGCCGCTGTGATCGTCGGTGTCATCGGTCCTACCGTCCCTTCAGGACTGACAGGAGCATCGCCCGGCTGTCCGCCGGGCTGAGCGCCACGCTGCGCAGGTGCTCCATGATCTTGGTGCAGGTACGCGTCTCGCCGGCCCGGTCGAGGATCATCTGGCCGGCGACGGTCTCCACCGAGGCGATGATCGGGTCCTCCGGGTCGGCGAACTCCAGGATGTGCAGTGAACCCCGGGTGCCCCGGTGGTAGCCGGCGGAGAGCGGGATCACCTGGACGGTGATGTTCGGCAGCTCGGCCATCTTGACGAGGTGGCGTAGCTGCCCGTCCATCACCGACTGGTCGCCGACCGGGCGCAGCAGTGCGCCCTCGTCGATGATCGCGTCGAGGATCGGCGGATCGTCACCGGTGAGCCGCTGCTGGCGGTCGAGCCGGACCTTGACCCGTTGCTCCACGAGGTCGTCGCCGAGGGTGTGTGGGCCGCCGCGCATGACCCCGCGGATGTAGTCGGCGGTCTGCAACAGGCCGGGCACCACCGAGGGCTCGAAGTTGGCGATGGCGGTCGCCTCCGCCTCCAGGGCGATGAAGTCGATGGTGCGGGGGTCCAGCAGGTACGAGTACGACACCCACCAGCCAGGTTTGCGGGCGTCCTTGGCGAGCTGCACCGCCGATGCCACCTCCTCGGCGGCCACCCCGTACGAGGTCAGCAGGGCGCGGACGGTGGCCGGGGTGATCAGCGTCTGGGCGTTCTCGTACCGGGAGAGGGTGCTGCGGGTGCTGTTGATCTCATCCGCGGCGGTCTCCAACGTCAGCCCGGCGGCTTCCCGGTGGTGGCGCAGGGCGATACCGAGCCGGCGGGCACGGGCGGTCTTCGGGGCCATGCATCGATGGTCGCACACATTTGTGGGAACGTCTGCATGAGAGAACGTCGATGAGAGTTGCATTCACGGCTGTACACGTGTCAATCTGTTATGGCGTCCTCACCGCCGGTTGTCGTGGCGACGGTGGTGGTGAGCGACCGGAGGGGATGGGGCGCGCGGTGATCGGGTTTCTCCCCCGTGCCCGATCGCCGCGTGCCGCAGCCATCCCCGCCCACCGGAAGGAGACGACGTGCGTGACGGTCCGCAGCCCCCCGCCGTGCGGCCGGGCGGCCGGGGATGACCCGCTTCCTGGTGGTGCTCACCGACGTCCGTGCCGTCGACGGCATCGAGCGCAACGAGCGGACCGCCCCCGAGCGGCGTCGGCAGGTCGTGGGTGCCAGCAGTCGGGAGGCCGCCGACCGGATCGCCGGAGCCTTCATGGCGCTGGGCATGGTCCGCGCCGGCCGACAGCGGGTCAAGGTGATAGCGGTCGGCCGCCGGCACTCCCGGGACTGAGCAGACCCGCGCGGAGGATCTACCGTCACGCACCGTATATGCTCTGTTGACCGATTGCCGTGTCTTGCCGTGGCTCGCCGGGTATCGCCTCGGCCTATCGCCACGCACAGTAAGGTCAACCGGGTGAGCGCCACCGGCGAGCACGACCAGCCGCAGTCGCGTACGAAGAGGTGACCGGAGTGACCACCCCAGGCAAGACCCGTGTGGCGATCGTCTTCGGCGGCCGCAGCCCGGAGCACGGCATCTCCTGCGTCAGCGCCGGCAGCGTGTTCGGCGCACTCGACCCGGACGAGTACGAGGTGGTGCCGGTGGGCATCACCCGGGCCGGCCAGTGGGTGCTGACCAGCGGCGATCCCGCCCAGCTCGCGATCAACGCCCGCCAGTTGCCGGAGATCACCTCCGACTCCGGCGACGACGTCGTGCTGCGCGCCGACCCTACCGGCAACGGGCTGATGGTGCTCGACCCGACCGAGGGCCCCCGGGTGCTCGCCGACGTGGACGTGGTCTTCCCGGTGCTGCACGGCACGTACGGCGAGGACGGCACCATCCAGGGAATGCTGGAGATGGCCGGCATCCCCTACGTGGGCGCGAACGTGTTCGCCTCCGCCGCCGCCATGGACAAGGAGTTCACCAAGAAGCTCTGCGCGGTGGAGGGCATCCCGGTCGGCCCGTACGCGGTGCTGCGCAACGGGATGACGCTCAGCGAGCAGGACAAGGACCGGCTCGGCCTGCCGGTCTTCGTGAAGCCGTCCCGGGCCGGTTCGTCGTTCGGCATCACCCGGGTCACCGACTGGGCGCAGCTCGACGCGGCGGTCGCCACCGCGCGACAGTTCGACCCCAAGGTCATCATCGAGGCGGCCATCGTCGGCCGCGAGGTCGAGTGCGGTGTGCTGGAGGGCGAGGCCGGCGGCGCGCCCGAGGCGTCCGTCCTGGCCGAGGTGCGCGTCGTCGCCGACCACGACTTCTACGACTTCGAGGCGAAGTACCTCGACGACTCGTGCGAGTACGACATCCCGGCCGGGCTGCCGGACAAGGTGACCCGCCAGGTGCAGGAGTACGCCGTCCGCGCGTTCACCGCCCTGGACTGCGCCGGTCTGGCGCGGGCCGACTTCTTCGTCACCCCCGAGCTGGACGTCTACCTCAACGAGATCAACACGATGCCCGGGTTCACCCCGACGTCGATGTTCCCGCGGATGTGGGCGGCCTCCGGCCTGGAGTATCCGAAGCTGGTCAACCGCCTGATCCGTACCGCCCAGCGGCGCGGCGTCGGCCTGCACTGAGGCCGCCAGGCCCCCGCCCGCGCCGAGCCGGCGCGGGCCGGGTCAGGTCAGCCCTGGCAGCCGGCGGGGATGGTGCCGCCGGAGGGCACCGAGGCCACGATCGTGCTGGAGATCGGCGCCACCCACTGCAACGGCTGTTCGTAGGAGCGCGGGATGCGGACCGTGACCGGCGTCTCCCGGTCGACCGTGGTGAGCACCGTCGCGTCGCCCTGTTCGACCGGGTGCCAGCAGACCGAGTTCACCCGCCAGACCTCGTCGGTGGCCGGCACGGTCGGTTCGGTGCCGCCGCAGGCCAGCGTGAGGGCCGGGTCGCCGTACGCCGCGTTCTGCTCCGGGCCGGCGGTGACCGGGCGTTGGGCCAGGTCGCGGATGGTCTGCGGCAGCTGGGAGACCAACGCGCGGCAGACCGTGGCCGGGCGGGCGGCCAGCGCCGGGGCGGCCATCTCCACCGGGGCGGAGGACTGCGCCCGGGACGCGCTCGCGGACGGGCTCGGCGCGGCGGCCGGCGTGTCCGGAGAGAGCTTCGCGAAGGCCAGCACCGCGATCAGCAGGGTGACCGGCAGGGCGATCGACGTGGCCAGCAGCGCGGCACCGCGAATCGTCCGGTCCCGGCCGCCCGGCGCGTCGACGTCCGGGTCGCCCGGCTCGCGGATACCGTCAGCCGGCTCGGCCGCGCCGCCGGCCGCGCCGCGCGTCTCGTCGTCGTCCAGAGCAGCGGAGGAGGTCGTCATCTCGTCCACTTACAACCGCACCACCGAACACGTGAGGGTGCGGGTGATGCCGGGCACCATCTGCACGTTGCTGACGATGAGTTTGCCGAGCTCGTCGACGGTGTTCGCCTCGGTGAGCACGACCACGTCGTACGGCCCGGTGACGGCGTCGACGCGTACCACGCCGGCAAGGTCCGCGATGAGACCGGCCACGTCACGTGCCCGGCCGACCTCGGTCTGGATGAGGATGTACGCCTGTACCACGACTCGACCTCCGTCCGTCGCCGCCGCGGGGCGGCCCGAAGGGTGAAACTACCTTACGGAGCAGGTCTGATCCCTATCGGTGGTCAAGGAGCAGCGGTGAGCGAGCGCGGCGGTGCCGGGCGGAACGGACGGGACGCCGGCGGTGCCGCCAGCGTGGCCGGGATCGGCGAGTTCGGGCTGATCGGGCGGATCACCGCCCGGCTCCCGGTCGGGCCGACGACCCTGCTCGGCCCGGGTGACGACGGGGCGGTGGTGGCCGCGCCGGACGGTCGGGTGGTGGCCTCCACCGATGTGCTGGTCGACGGGCGGCACTTCCGGCGCGACTGGTCGTCGGGGCGTGACGTGGGCCACCGCGCGGCGGCCGCCAACCTGGCCGACATCGCGGCGATGGGCGCCACCCCGACCGCCCTGCTGGTCGCTCTCTGTATGCCGGCGGATCTGCCCACCGGCTGGGCGGAGGAGTTGGCGGACGGGCTGGCCGCGGAGGCGGGCACGGTCGGTGCGAGCGTCGTCGGCGGGGACATGTCGGCCAGCCCCACCCTGACCGTGGCGGTCACCGCGCTCGGTGACCTGGACGGCCGGCCGCCGGTGGTGCGCTCGGGAGCCCGTCCGGGGGACGTGCTCGCCCTGGCCGGGCGCACCGGGTACGCGGCGGCCGGGTTGACCGTGCTCACCCGCGGCTTCCGTACGCCCCGGCTGCTGGTCGAGGCGTACCGGCGGCCGGTCGTGCCGTACCGAGCCGGGCCGCAGGCCGCCGGGCTGGGCGCCACGTCGATGATCGACGTGTCGGACGGTCTGCTCGCGGACCTGGGGCACGTGTCGGCGGCCAGTCGGGTGGCGATCGACGTACGGCGCGACGCGTTCGAGGTCCCCCGGCAGATGGCCGACGCGGCGCAGGCGCTCGGCGTCGACCCGTACACCTGGATCCTGGCCGGTGGCGACGACCACGCGCTGGCCGCGACCTTCCCCCCGGCGGTGGCGTTGCCGCCGGAGTGGCGGCCGATCGGTCTGGTGACGGACGGTGCCGGGGTGACGGTCGACGGCGCGCCCTACGACGGCCCGACCGGCTGGGACCACTTTCGGTGAGGCCCGGCACCCGCCGTACCCTGGACACCGTGAGTGATATCGAGATCCGGCTGGTGCGGTTCGACGCACCGGTGGCGCAGCAGTTGATCCGTGACGCGCTGGCCGACCTCGGTGCCCGCTACGGCGGCACCGGCGACGACACCCCGTTGGCCGCCGCCGAGTTCCAACCGCCGCACGGCGCGTTCCTCGTCGCCTACCTGGCCGGCGAGCCGGTCGGCTGTGGGGGCTGGCGCAGCCACGGCGCGGACAGCGCGGAGCTGAAGCGGGTGTACACCGCTCCGGCGGCCCGTGGGCGGGGTGTGGCCCGCCGCGTCCTCGCGGCGGTCGAGCGTTCGGCCCGTGAGCAGGGCCGCAAGCGGATCGTCCTGGAGTGCGGCGACAAGCAGCCCGAGGCGATCGCCATGTACACGGCCGCCGGCTACGAGCGGATCCCGAACTTCGGCTTCTACAAGGACGCGGAGGGCTGCGTCTCCTTCGGCCGCACGCTCTGACCGGCCGGGCTCAGCCGGTCGTGATCCGGATCTGCGCGACGGCCCGGGTCGCCGCTTCGGTCGCCTCCGCCGGATCGGCACCCCAGGCGAGCACCTGGCCGCTGCGCCGGGCCGACGAGGTGACCTCCGCCACCTCATCACCCACCGTCACGGCCACCCCGACGTCCAGCACGCCGGGCACCCGACGGGCCGCGCGCACCCCGTCGACCGCGGTCACCGTGCCGGGAGCGGCGAGCAGAAACTCGATGGCCGCCGCGCCACTGGGCCGCGCCGGCAGCGCGGGGCGCTCACCCCGCAGCGTCCGCAGGTACGCGAGGACGAACCCGCACTCGTAGGCCAACGAGATCAACCCGGCGATCAGGTCACCGGGCAGCCGCGCGGCGCACTCCACCAGGGCCGGGCCATCGGCGGTACGGATCCACTCGCTGTGCAGCACACCGGTGCGGAAGCCGGCCGCCGCGGCCAGCCGGCAGGCCACCTCGATCAGGTCCCGGCGGGCGTCGTCGGGCAGCACGGACGGGACCGTGTGCCCGGTCTCCACCGGCCACCGGCCGGCCAGCACCCGCTTGTCGGTGACGTTGGCGAAGCGCACCTCGCCGTCGGCCAGCAGCAGTTCCACGCTGTGCTCGGTGCCGATCAGCACCTGCTCGGCGAGGACGGCGGTGGGCAGGCCACGGGCGGTGGCGTCGGTGGGCGTCTCCGGGTCGGCGGTGGCGGCCCAGGCGGCGGCGATCAGCGTCGCGTCGGGGACGATCTGCACGCCGAGGCTGCCGGCGCGGCGGGTCGGCTTCAGCACGCACGGCCCACTCTGCCGCTCGGCGAAGGCGACCGCCTCGGCGGCGGTGCCGACCAGCGCGTACGCCGGGTTGAGCAGGCCCGCCGTCGCGGCGAGCAGCCGCATCCGGTGCTTGTCGGTGAAGGTCTCGGCGGCGTCGACGCCGGCACCGGGCAGGCCGAGCGCGTCGGCGAGCTGGGCGGCGGCGAGCACCCCGTACTCCTGGCCGGGCGCGACCAGGCGCGCGGCGGCCAGCGTCGGTTCGCGGGCGAGCAGGCACCGCGCGTCCAGGCCGGTCTGGTACTCCGCCGCCACCACCCGGGAGACGTACGGCAGTGCCGCGCAGTGTCGTTCGAGATCGCGGCTGCGGATCAGATCGGGCTCCTCGACCACGACCACGCTGCCGTCGGGCAGCACCTCGCCGAGCCCGCGCAGCAGGTCCAGCGCGGCGCCGATCATGACCAGCTCGTCCCGGCCCAGGTCCAGCCGCACCCGTCACCCCTCCACCGGCCCGGACCGGACGCCGGGCGCAGCGCGACACTAACCGGGCGGCGCCGTGCGGTGATCGCCTCGTCGTCTACTCGTCAGCGAGCCGTACGCACATACGACAGAGCCGGCGGACCGTAGAGGTCCGCCGGCTGAGCCGTATGTCAGAGGTTGGTGCCGCGCGTCAGGCGCGGGTGACCTTGCCGGCCTTGATGCACGAGGTGCAGACCTGCAACTTCTTGGTGTTGCCGCCACCGGCCGGGGTACGCACCGACTGGATGTTCGGGTTCCAGCGGCGGTTGGTCCGCCGGTGCGAGTGGGACACGTTGTGGCCGAAGCCCGGTCCCTTGCCACAGACGTCGCACACGCTAGCCACGGGATACTCCTGGGATTGATACGTTCATGAGGTCGCCGGCAGGTGCTGCCCGGGCAACCTGGTCAGGTTACCCGATGACCCACCGACCCGGCCAACCGGCCCGGTCCAGCGGACACGCCGGACGAGTCCGACGGGTGTCAGCCCGCGCCAGTAGGCTTCTGGCCGTGCTGGACACCCTCGACGCCACCGCGGTTCGCCGCTGGTGTGCGGGTGGCCTGGCCGCGCTGAAGCGCCACCAGGGCGAGATCGACCAGCTCAACGTCTATCCGGTGCCCGACGGCGACACCGGCACCAATCTGGTGCTCACTCTCACATCGGCGCAGCAGGCTCTCGCGATGGACCTGGACACTCTGCCCGACAGCGGGTCGACCGCGCACGGGCACGCGTCGCGGCTGATGGCCCAGGGCGCGCTGCTCGGGGCACGAGGCAACTCCGGGGTGATCCTGTCGCAGATCCTGCGCGGCTTCGCCGATGCCGTCGCCGCCGTGCCGGCGGTGCGCGGCCGGGAGTTGGCCGTCGCGCTGCGGGCCGCGACCACCGCCGCGTACACCGCGGTGAGCCGGCCGGTGGAGGGCACCCTGCTCACGGTGGTCGGCGCCGCGGCTGGCGCGGCCGAGCGGGCGGACACCGACGACCTGTGCGTGGTGGCCCGCGCCGCGGCGCGAGCGGCGGCCGAGGCGCTCGCCCGGACTCCGCAGCAACTGCCGGCCCTGGCCCGTGCCGGCGTCGTCGACGCGGGCGGCAAGGGTTTGTGCGTGTTGCTCGACGCCCTGGTCGAGGTGCTCACGGGCGAGAGCGCCGTGCGGGCCGCGTCGGCCCCGCGCGCCGCGCGACCGGCGGCCACCGCCGCCCGCGAGACCGGTTCCGAGGAGTACGCCTACGAGGTCCAGTTCCTGCTCGACGCCCCGGCCGAGGCGGTCGCCGCGATGCGACGGACGCTGGACGCGCTGGGCGACTCCCTGGTCGTCGTCGGCGACGGGCGTGAGCCGGACGGCACCTGGAACGTGCACGTGCACGTCAACGACGTGGGCGCGGCGGTCGAGGCGGGCGTCGCTGCGGGCCGCCCGTACCGGATCTCGGTGACCCGCTTCGCCGACCAGCCGGAGCCGTCGCCCGGCCCGGCGGCGGAGGGCCGGGCTGCCGTGGTGGTCGCCACCGGCGTCGGGATCGCCGAGCTGTTCGCCGCGGAGGGTGCCACGGTGGTGCCGGGCAACCCGTCCATCGGGGAACTGCTGGACGCGGTGCGCAGCGCCGACGCCGCCCGGGTGGTGGTGCTGCCCAACGACCCCGACACGGAGGCCGTGGCGAGTGCGGCGGCCCGCGAGGCACACCGGTACGGCATCAAGGTGAGCGTGGTGCCGACCCGTTCGCCGGTGCAGGCACTCGCCGCCCTCGCGGTGCGCGACGACACCCGCCGTTTCGAGGACGACGTGATCGCGATGGCCGAGGCGGCCGGCGCCTGCCGCTACGCCGAGGTCTGCCACGCCAGCCGGGAGGCGCTGACCGTCGCCGGTCCGTGCCAGCCCGGCGACGTGCTGGCGCTGGTCGAGGGCGAGGTGAACCTGATCGGCACCGACCTCACCGACATCTGCGCCGCCGTGGTCGACCGGATGCTCGGCGGCGGTGGGGAACTGGTCACCCTGCTGGCCGGGGTGGACGCCCCGGCCGGGCTCACCGACGCCGTCCGCGCGCACGTCGCGCGGCGCTGGCCGTTCGTCGAGGTGCACGCGTACCCGGGCGGTCAACCGTTCTATCCACTGCTGGTGGGGGTCGAATGAGCGAGCCGTCCACTGTGGACACACCGCTGAAGAAGCTCGTCGGGGACAAGACGGCCAAGGCGTTGGCCTCGTACCTCGACCTGCACACGGCGGGTGACCTGGTCTACCACTTCCCACGCCGCTACGACGAGCGCGGCGAACACACCGACATCCGCTCCCTGGACGTGGGCGAGCAGGTCACCGTGCTGGCCCAGGTGCAGCGCACGGCGGTTCGCCCGATGCGGCAACGCCGGGGCAACCTGCTGGAAGTGACCGTCGGCGACGGCTCCGGCGGCCTGCTCACGTTGACCTTCTTCGGCAACCAGGCATGGCGCGAACGGGAGCTGCGCCCCGGCCGGTGGGGGTTGTTCGCCGGCAAGGTCACCGAGTTCCGGGGCAAACGTCAGCTCAACGGCCCGGAGTACGTCCTGCTCGGCGAGGGCGGCGACGGTGAGGCAGCGGTCAGCGACGAGATCGAGGAGTTCGCCGGCGCCTTGATCCCCGTGTATCCGGCCGCCGCGGCCGTGCCGACCTGGGTGATCGCCCGTTGCGTCCGGGTCGTCCTGGACACGTTCACCCCGCCGGAGGACCCGCTGCCGGCCACCGTGCGGGCCAGCCGCAACCTGGTCGACCTGGGTGCCGCACTGCGGGAGATCCATCGGCCGTCCGCCAAGGAGGCGCTCTACCGGGCGCGGCGGCGGCTCAAGTGGGACGAGGCGTTCGCCGTGCAGCTGACCCTGGTGCAGCGCAAGCACCGGGCCGCCGACTGGCCGGCCCGGCCCCGCCCGGCGCGCCCCGGCGGGCTGCTGGACGCCTTCGATGCCCGGCTGCCGTACGAGCTGACCTCCGGTCAACGCGAGGTGGGCGAGGAGATCGCCGCTGATCTGGCCACCCCGCACCCCATGCACCGTCTGCTGCAGGGCGAGGTGGGCTCCGGCAAGACGGTGGTGGCGCTGCGGGCGATGCTCCAGGTGGTCGACGCGGGCGGGCAGGCGGCGCTGCTGGCACCCACCGAGGTGCTGGCCGCACAGCACTACCGGGGCATGCTCGACCTGCTCGGGCCACTCGGGCGCGCCGGTGAACTGGATTCCGCCGAGCACGCGACCCGGGTGGAGCTGGTCACCGGCTCGCTGGGCGCGGCCGCCCGCCGGCGGGCGCTCGGCGAGGTGGCCAGCGGCGCCGCCGGCATCGTGCTCGGCACCCACGCCCTGCTCTACGAGGGCGTCGACTTCGCCGACCTCGGCCTCGTGGTCGTCGACGAGCAGCACCGCTTCGGGGTGGAGCAACGCGACGCGCTGCGCGCCAAGGCCGACCAGCCGCCGCACACGCTGGTGATGACGGCCACCCCGATCCCGCGCACGGTGGCGATGACCGTTTACGGCGACCTGGAGGTGTCCACCCTCTCCCAGCTGCCTCGGGGCCGTTCACCGATCGCCTCGCACGTGGTGCCGGCCGCCGAGAAGCCGGCCTTCCTCGACCGGGCCTGGCGCCGGCTGCGCGAGGAGGTGGCCGCCGGGCATCAGGCGTACGTCGTCTGTCCGCGAATCGGTGACGGGCCGGTGTCCGACGAGGAGCCGCCACCCGAGGACGACAACGGTCGCCGCCCGCCGGTGGCGGTGACCGAGGTGGCCCCGTTGCTGGCCGAGGGGCCGTTGCACGGGCTGCGGATCGGGGTGCTGCACGGCCGCCTGCCGGCCGACGAGAAGGACGCGGTGATGCGGTCCTTCGCCGCCGGTGACCTGGACGTGCTGGTGGCGACCACCGTCATCGAGGTCGGCGTGGACGTACCCAACGCGACCGTGATGATCGTGCTGGACGCCGACCGGTTCGGTGTCTCCCAACTGCACCAGCTGCGGGGCCGGGTGGGCCGGGGTGCCGCCGCCGGGCTCTGCCTGCTGGTCAGCGAGGCGGCCGAGGGGTCGTCGGCGCGGGAACGGCTGGACGCCGTGGCGTCCACCAGCGACGGCTTCAAACTCGCCGAACTCGACCTGGAGCAGCGCCGCGAGGGCGACGTGCTGGGCGCCACCCAGTCCGGGCATCGCTCGCACCTGCGGCTGCTGTCCCTGAAACGCGACACCGAGCTGATCCGCGACGCCCGCGCCGAGGCGATCACCGTGATCGAGGAGGACCCGGAGCTGACCGCCAATCCGGCGCTGGCCGCGTCGGTCGCTGCCCTGGTCGACGAGGACCGCGCGGAGTACCTGGAGAAGGGCTGACGTCGGCCACCGTGCTGCGAATGATCGCGCACCCCGAGCCGGCCAAGCCGCAACCGCGGGTGGTCGGCTCGGGGTGCGCTGTGGTCAACTGACGTCAGTTACTCCTAATCGTACACGCAGGCACTTGAAATTCCGTCGTCCCCATCCGGGATTTCGGCCAACTTGCTATGGGCCAGAACTTGCCTTTCCCCGCCCTTCTCCAATGCGTCGAGGTGAAGATGAGCGGTATGGTCGGTGTTGTTGATAACGGATGACGTTTGGTTGTCCAGGGTATGCCCATTGTCGAATTCATCCCTCTTGCCGAACCCATCGAATGCGGCAAGGTCCACGTCGCAAGGCAGTTTTACATTTTTGTTGGGATTAAGCGCGACAGGGTGGACGCCGCCGCGGAAGTTCGCCTCCTCGTACAAGCACAACTCGCCCTCGCCGCACGGACCTGCGTCGCCCGGGTTGGGGTCCGCGTCGCCCGGGTCGCTATTGTTCGATTTGAGCGAGAACGACTGGGCGTTGGTCTGCTTGCAGTTGAGCACGACCAGCCGGATCCCGTTGCCCAGTGCCGAATCGGGGACGCTCAGGCACTTGCGGCTGTTGCGGCTGATGAAGTGGTAATAGCCACCGCCCTCTTCAACGGGCCGCCATTCCTGGTTGGTCCCACCGACGTACGACCAGGTTTGGATCTTGGCATTGTCCTTGGTTGACCTGTCGGTAACGTCGAGCACCTGCTTCTTCGTGTCCCGCCGCAGGATTCTGACGTAACCGTCGTCGACTCCCAGGAACTTGAACTGCTGCGCCATCGAGTCGGTGCAGTCGCTCTGTTGAATGGCGGTGCCACTGCTGGTGCCGGCGCCGCGCGCTTCCACGCACTTGCCACTGTTCTTGTTGACCAACGAATACCAGGTCTCGGGGTCGATGCGATTCCCGGTGGGCGGGCTCTCGCTGCCGGGACGGCCGCCGAGCCAACGCAGGCCGTTGATCATCCACTGGTTCTGCTCATCGCTGTCGAACGTGGACGACTTCTGGATATTCTTGTTGTAGGGCCTCGCGTTGTGGCCGAAATTCGCGTACAGCATCTTGTAATTCTTGTTCGTCCACATCACCGGAATGGAGCCGGTCAACTTTTGTCTGGTGCCAACCGGAGGGCCGGATTCGTCGATCGACGCGATTACGTCAATGTCCGGATTTTGCCCCAGGTTGTTGCTCCATGTGTACCACTCGCTCACCGACGACTTGATGGTCGCCGGTAGTCCGGCGGTGGAGGGATGGTTCCGGTCGTTTATCCGCAAAACTGCCGTGGTCGGATCCCAGGAGTTGTTCCTGAAGTTCCCTGACCCCAGGAACGTGTTGTAGTACCAGTCCCAGGAATCCGCGTGCTGAGTAAACGCACTGACGTGGAAGCCCATCCAGGCTCCACCGTTGTCCATGTACCGCTTGAATCCGGCCTGCTGTCCGCGATCGTGCGGGGCGTCGTTGAGGAACATCACCACCTTGTAGTTCGACAGATCACCGGAGAGGCGGCCCCAGTCGGTGGTGCTTTCCCAGGTGAAACCATTCTCCTCGCCGAGTCGGGGGAACCCCGTCTTCGCATCCTTGACGAAGTCGTCGTGAGCGGCGTCGCCGCTCTGGGCGTTGTAGAACGCGAGAACCCTGAAGTTCGCCGGCGCCGCATCCGCGGTTGGATGCACCGCGATGCCGATCGCAACGGCGACGGCCAGGCCGAGGCCGGCGGCGATCCCGCGGTCGACGAGCCTTCCAGGTAGAGAAAACGCCAACGTGTTACCTCTCAATCGGGCGAGCGGTCCGAAATGGTGGGCGTCCATACAACGGAGGTTTCCGGATCCGGTTCAGAGGTAATTTCCATGATCGACCTGGCTGGCCCGTCGAGCGGGACGTCCCGCATGGCTCGCGCGGTGCGCTGGCTGTGGCTCAGGTGCCGCCGACAGAAATGCCCGAGGGCGCGCCGACCGGATGGTCGACGCGCCCTCGGGCTTCAGCGCAGGTCAGGTCAGGCGGTGAAGGTCACCCGACGCCGACGGGCGATGATGAAGAGCACCGCGCCCGCGATCAGCAGGGCGACCGCGCCGGCGGCGATGCCGCCCGCCGCCGCACCGGTGAGCGGGAGGCTCGGCTCCTCGCCGCCGCCACCGGCGCCGCCGCAGTTGCCCTCCGGCGTGTAGATGGCTTCCATCTCAAGGTCCATGTCGGGCAGGGCGACGATCGCCGTCTTGTCCTTGCCGGCCTTGAAGGTCACCGTCTCCGACGCGCCGGCCGCGACCGTACGGGTCTCGGTCTTGCCCTCGTAGGTGAACGTCGACTTGACCGGGAGCCCACCCTCGGGGTTGGTCACGGTGAGGGCGAAGGTCTTGCAGTCGGCCTTGGTGGTGACGGCCGGCAGCGGGCAGTCCTCGGGACGCTGCCACGAGTACGTGCCGTTCTCGATGACCTTGCCGTCGACCAGCACCTCGATCTTGCCGGCGTCGGCGGCGGGCACCACGATGCTCGTGTCGGCCTTGCCGGGCGCGACGGAGACCTTCTTGGTGAAGCCGTTCTCGCCCTTGACCTCGAACTCGACGGCGTACTTGCTGATCTTGCCGTCGTTGCTCAGCGAGACGGCGACCGAACCGTCGCACGTGGACGCGAAGGTCGAGGCCGGGGTGGTGCAGTTCTTGCTGCCGCCGTTGTACCAGCCCTGCGGGCCCTTGGACCGGTTGCCCGGGGCACCCGGCGAGCCGAGCTTCTTGTTGTCGTAGCGCTTGCCACCGTCGACCAGCTCGTCGATGACCTCGTCCTTGCCGCCCCAGATCAGGTCGACCTGGGTGTGGCAGTCCGGGATCTCCACGTTCAGCGTGATCTCGGTCTGGGTGCCACCGATCCAGTCGCTGTCCGGCGTCCCGTAGACGTACTGCGGGGTGGCGAACTGCGGCCGCGGCGCGAAGTACGAGACCAGCGTGAACCACTGCTTGCCCTCGCCGCAGAGCGGCAGGTCGCCGTCGAGCTTGACGGTGGCCGTCCCCTTCGGCCCGTCGAAGGTGTGGCTGTACTTGGCCTTGTCGACCTCGACGCACTTCGGAGCCGGGGTGCAGGACTTGTCGGCCGCGAGGTTGATCTCGCCGTTGGCGGTGTTGTTCGCCGTGACCTTGTCGCCCTTGATCCACTCAGCGTAGACCTGGAGGTGTGCCACGGTGGTGTTGCCGGGCACGCGCTGGGTGGCCAGCTTGTAGGAGGCCTGCGGGATGACCAACCCCTGCAGCGGCTTCGCTTCCTTCACGCCCTCGACCAGAGAGGTCACCGGGGTGTTCGGGTCAGCGGTCACCCTCTGGACGGTCGCGTCCTTCTTGTCTTCGCTGTTCACCACCTTCCAGGTGATCACGCGCTCGCCGGTGAGCCGGTCACATTCGGCGGTGGCGGTGATCGTGGTGTGGTGTGCGCTGGCTGGGGTGGCGACCGCGACGACCCCGGTGAGGCCGATGAGGGCGGCTCCCAGGATGGCCAGCGGTCGCTGGAGCGACAGCTTGGGATGGATCACGGGTACTCCTGGAGTGCTGAAGCGTCAGGGGTGTGGCACGGGAGTGACAGTGGACGGTCACTGCACGTCCGATCGGAGAGGCGCCCTCCCGAGCCGCGGGTCGGTGGGTTGCCGCCGACACCCGGCAGACCCTAGCGAGATCGCCGCGCGTGATACAGCGCTCAGGATTAGCTAAGACGGATGTTATGAACTTGAGATCATTGATATACGAAAAGTGATCACATGATCCACGTGGCGGTACCGACCGTGTCGGCTGGCGGGTCCGACGGGTCGCGTAGCGTCGGGGTCATGAACAGGAGGAGGCGGTGACCCGGATCGTGGCCGGGACGCTTGGTGGTCGGCGGATCGCCGCGCCCCCCGGCGCCGGCACCCGACCGACGTCCGATCGGGTCCGGGAGGCGCTGTTCAGCGCCGTCGAGTCCGAGGTCGATCTCGACGGCGCGCGCTTCGCCGACCTGTACGCGGGCTCCGGCGCGGTCGGTCTGGAGGCGCTGTCCCGGGGTGCCCGGCACGTGTTGTTGGTGGAGTCGGACCCGAAGGCGGCCCGGGTGATCCGGGAGAACGTGACGACCCTGCGGGCCGGCTCCGCCGTACGACTGGTCACCGGCAGGGTGGCGACGGTGCTGGCGGCCGGTCCGGACGGCGGCCCGTACGACGTGGTCTTCGCCGACCCGCCCTACGCGGTGCCGGACGCGGAGATCACCGCGCTGTTGACCACGCTGGTCGACGGCGGCTGGCTGGTGCCCGACGCGTTGGTGGTGGTCGAGCGGTCCCGCCGGACCAGGGAGTTCGACTGGGTGGACGGGATCACCCCGCAGCGCAGTCGCCGCTACGGCGAGACCACCCTTTGGTACGGTCGCCGATCATGAGACGTGCGGTGTGTCCCGGCTCCTTCGACCCGGTCACCAACGGACACCTCGACATCATCGGTCGGGCCAGCCGGCTGTTCGACGAGGTGATCGTCGGCGTGCTGGTGAACCAGTCGAAGAGTGGCCTGTTCACCGTCGAGGAGCGGATCGACATGCTCCGCGAGGTGACCGCCTCGTACGGCAACGTGCGGGTCGAGTCGTTCCGGGGGTTGCTGGTCGACTTCTGTCGGGCCCAGCAGGCGAGCGTGCTGATCAAGGGTCTGCGGGCGGTCAGCGACTTCGACTACGAGTTGCAGATGGCGCAGATGAACATCGGTCTGGCCGGCGTCGAGACGTTGTTCATGCCGACCAACCCGCTCTACTCGTTCCTCTCCTCCAGCCTGGTCAAGGACGTGGCCAAGTGGGGTGGCGACATCTCCGCCCACGTCCCCGACCCGGTCCGCGAGGCCCTCCAGGCCCGCCTGGGCCCCCGCCGCTGA
>NZ_WBKR01000049.1 GCF_008868155.1 Micromonospora sp. ALFpr18c | reverse complement strand
CCTACACCCCCCTCGACAACCGGAGTAGTCGAATGCCCCCGACATCGACAGTCGACCGACCCAGCAACGTCTCCGAAGCCCTCGCCCGGGGCCGCCTGGGCATCCCCTCGGTCATCTTCTTCGTGCTCTCCGCCGCCGCGCCGCTGACCGTGGTCGCCGGTGTGGTCACCACCGGCTACGGCGTCATCGGGGTGACCGGCATCCCGCTGGCCTTCCTGGTCGTCGCCGCGGTGCTCGCCCTGTTCTCGGTCGGCTACGTGGCCATGTCGCGCCAGGTCGAGAACGCCGGCGCCTTCTACGCCTACATCTCCCGGGGCCTCGGCCGACCGGCCGGTGTGGGCGCGGCCTGGGTGGCGCTCGTCGCGTACAACGCGTTGCAGGTCGGGCTCTACGGCACCATCGGCGTCGCCGCCGAGCCGGTGCTCGACCGGCTCTTCGGCGGCCACCCGCACTGGTCCATCGTCGCCCTGGTGGCGTGGGCGCTGGTCGGCCTGCTCGGCCTGCTCCGGGTGGACGTCAACGGCCTCGTGCTGGCCGCGCTGCTGGTCGCCGAGATCGTGGTGATCCTCGTCTTCGACCTCGGTCAGCTCGGCAACCCGGCCGACGGTCAGGTCAGCTTCGCCACGTTCGCACCGGACAACCTCTTCGTGCCGGGCGTGGGCGCGGTCCTGGTGCTGGCGATACTCGGGTTCGTGGGCTTCGAGTCCGCAGTGGTCTTCAGCGAGGAGAGCAAGGACCCGAAGCGGACCGTGCCGCTGGCCACCTACCTGTCGGTGGCGATCATCGCCGCGCTGTACGCGCTGTCGTCCTGGACGATGACGGTCGCCGTCGGGCCGGACCGGATCGTCGCCGAGGCGGGCGAGCAGAGCGTCGGGCTGATCTTCAACCTGGCCGCCGCGCACCTCGGCGACACTGCCGTCACCATCGGCCAGGTGCTCTTCCTGACCTCGGTGCTGGCCGCGATGATCTCGTTCCACAACACGACGGCGCGCTACACGTTCGCCCTGGGCCGCGAGCGGGTGCTGCCGGCGGTGTTCGGGCAGACCTCGCCGCGCTCCGGCGCGCCGCGGGCCGCCTCGCTTGCGCAGAGCGTGCTCGGTCTGCTGGTCATCCTGCTGTACGCGGTCAACGGCTGGGATCCGGTGGTCCAGCTGTTCTTCTGGGGTGGCACCACCGGCGGGTTCGGCGTGCTGCTGCTGATCGCCACCACCTCGGTCGCGGTGATCGCCTACTTCGCCCGCTCCGGCGGCGGGGAGAACCTCTGGCGGCGGGCCATCGCACCCGGCCTGGCCACCATCGCCCTCGTCGTGATCATCTGGCTGGCCGTGTCGAACTTCGCCAACCTGCTCGGCGTGGCGCCGGACTCCACCCTGCGCTGGGCGCTGCCCGCCGTGTACCCGGTGGCGGCCGCGCTGGGCGTGATCTGGGGACTGGTGCTGCGCAACAGCCGGCCGGACACGTACGCCCGGATCGGGCTCGGCGCGGCGAGCGCCGCCGCCGCCGTCCGGGCGGAGGCGCCGGCCAGCGTGGAGGCGACGCGATGAGCGTGCGGATCGACCGGCTCGGGCCGGAGGACACCGCCCTGGTGGCCGGCCGCATCGCCGAGGCGTTCACCGAGTTGAGGGTGACGTACTGGTTGGTGCCGGACGCGAGCAAGCGGGAGGCCGTCCTGGCCGGGGACTTCGAGATCCTGGTCGAGCACGCGATGCGGCACGGCATGGTGTACGCCACCGCGGACCGGGCCTCGGTGGCGGTCTGGTTCCCGTCGGTCGGCGAGCAGCCTCCGCCGCCGGCGGACTACGACGCCCGGCTCGCCGCCGCGTGTGGCGAGTGGACCGACCGGTTCCGCCATCTCGACGAGTTGTTCGCGGCGAACCACCCGCATTCCGATCACCACCACCTGGCGTTCCTGGCGACCCAGCCGGAGCGTCAGGGGCAGGGACTGGGCACCGCGCTGCTGGAGCACCACAACGCGTGGCTGGACGCCAACGGGATGCCGGCGTACCTGGAGGCGAGCAGTCCGCGCAGCCGGGACCTGTACGCGAAGCACGGTTACCGCGCCGGGGAGCCGTTCCGGGTGCCCGACGGCACGCCGTTCTGGCCGATGTGGCGCGAGCCGGTGGCTGGCTGACGAGACCGGAACTGTCACGTTCGCGTGACGGACGGTCACATCTCATACGAAGCGGGGCCGGGTCCACGGACCCGGCCCCGCTGTCGTGAGACGACCTAGTACGTGCCGTCGAGCTGGCCGCGCAGCTTGGTCAGCGCCCGGGCGAGCAGCCGGGAGACGTGCATCTGCGAGACGCCGATCTGATCGGCGATCTGCGACTGGGTCAGGTTGCCGTAGAACCGCAGGGTGAGGATCTTCTGCTCGCGCTCGTCGAGGGTGGCCAGCGCGGGGCCGAGGGCGACCCGCAGCTCGGCCAGCTCGAACTCGTTGTCCTCGCCGCCGAGCATGTCGCCCAGCTCGGTGGCCCGGTCACCGTCGCCGGTCGGGGTGGACAGCGACACCGCGTTGTACGCGCGGGCGCCCTCCAGGCCCTCCAGGACCTCTTCCTCGGTGAGCTTGAGGTGGGCGGCGATGTCGGCGACCGTCGGCGAGCGGCCGAGGGTCTGCAGGAGCGAGCTGTTGGCGTCCGAGATGGCCAGCCGCAGCTCCTGGAGGCGACGCGGCACCCGGATGTCCCAGGTGCGGTCGCGGAAGTGCCGCTTGAGCTCGCCGATGATGGTGGGGATCGCGTAACCGGCGAAGTCGACGCCACGCGTGGGGTCGAACTTGTCGATGGCCTTGATCAGGCCGACGGCGGCGGTCTGGGCCAGGTCGTCGGTCGGCTCGCCCCGCCCGCTGTAGCGGTGGGCGAGGTGGTTCGCCAGCGGCAGCCAGGCCTCGATCGCCCGATCACGCAGCGCGGCGCGCGACGGGTGGTTGGCCGGCAGCGCCGCCATGGCGTTGAGCAGGTCGGCAGCGCTGTCGGTGAGCGCGCGCGGGTCCAGCTTCGTGGTGGTCTTGGCCGTGGTGTCCGGCTGCTCGGTGATCGTTGGCGCGGTCATGGTGGTCCTCCCTGCACCTCGTCCGCGGACAAAAGACGTGACGCTTTTTGGTTTAGCTTCGTATGGGCCGTTCGGGACTCACCTTAGCCTGATCGTCTTGAGGAAATCTAGCCGAAAGGCTGATGTACTTAAGGCATTTCAAGTCATGAAACACCTAAATCGGGCGGAAGTCGTATCGGGTGTGAGGCGTCTTGCCTGTCTTCCGGCCCATGCCCCGCGATCCGGTCGCCCCATCCGACCCCGGGCCGGACGGTCGACCGGGGCCGCCGAGCGGTCAACATGAAATCCGACATCAGGGCAGCAGTGTCGACTATCCGTCGTTGTCCCGCCGGTGGGACCGGCCGTAGCGTCGCGTGTACGTACCCGGTTCGGAGGCACCGTGCTCGATCCAGCCGCTCCCCAGCTCGTCGTGAACAGTCGCACGCTCTACTTCAGCTGGTTGCCGGCCGACCCGGACGCGGTGGCCGCCCTCGTCCCGGTCGGGCTCTGCCCCCGCCCGGACCGCCAGGTGTTCCTCAACCAGTACGTCGTCGACGACGAGACGCAGACCTCCGGCTTCGGCGCGTACTCACTGACCTACCTCGGCGTGTCACTGACCGGCGTGGACGCGCCCGGAGGGCTCAACCCGGGTGGCTGGTGGACCCACTACGTGACCTCCAGCCGGCGCGTACGCGAGTACGCCGCCGCGCGTGGCGCCCCGGCGCTCACCGGACGGACCCGCATCGAGGTCGACGGCGAAAACCTGCTCTCGGAGACCGAGATCGACGGGGTGCCGCTGGTGCGGGCCCGATGTCGGGTGGGCGAGACCGGGCACGTGATCAGCAGCGGGCACCACCGCTACTTCACCCGCCGCGACGATCAACTCCTCAGCTCGGTCTACCCGTTCGTGGCGGAGCCGGTCGCGCCGTTCGAGATCGAGTCGGTGGAGTTCCTCCAGCCTCGGCACCCGCTGTACGCGCTGCGGCCGGCCAACCCGCTGACCATCGGCTTCGGCTACTTCTCCCCACGCTCCTCGTTCGCCTACCCCGGTGGGCTGGCCGTGCATCCGGGTTCGTCCAGCATGCCGGAGCCGGCCCGATCGGTTCACCAGGTGCCCGACAGCCTCGCCCGCAGCGGCCTGCCGTCCGGGTCGTAGACCAGCCGGTACACCGGCAACGCCCAGGCACGGGTGTACCACGGCAGCCGCTCGGGGCGGTGCGGGCGCAGCCGACCGGGCGGGCGTTTCCCGACCTGGCCGTCGTCGTACCACTGTTGCAGGGCGTCGGCGGCGGCCGTGACCGCCGCGACGGCGTCGGCCGGGTCGAGCAGGTCGGCGTCGTCGCCACCGTCCGGGTCGCGGTCCAGGTGCTCACGCCACAGCCGCAGCCGCAGGTCCCGGGCGTAGACCCGCGCCCCGTCGCCGCGCCCGGCGGGGTCGACGGGCTCCCGCTCGTCGCGGGTCTCGTCCAGGACGGCGCAGGACAGCTCGCTGTCGTGGGTCCAGGACCGGCGGTTGAAGTTGTCGCTGCCCACGCTGGCCCAGACGTCGTCGACCACGCAGACCTTCGCGTGCACGTAGACCGGGTCACCCGCGTGGTTCTCCACGTCGAACACGTGCACCCGGTCCGGTGCGGCCCGTTCGCACAACGACAGCGCCTGCTCGCGGCCGACCATGTTCGGCGGCAGAGCGAGCCGGCCGTCCACGTCCGGATGCCGGGGTACGACCGCGACCAGGTGCAGCTCGGGGTTGTCCCGCAGTGCCCGCGCGAACAGGTCCGCCACCTCGGTCGACCAGAGGTACTGGTCCTCCAGGTAGATGAGCCGGCGCGCCCGGTGCACCGCCTTGGTGTAACCGCGGGCGACGGTCCGCTCGCCGTCGGGTGCGAAGGAGTAGCGGGGCCGGACGGCCGGGTAGGTGCGCAGCACCTGGATCTGGTGCGGCCCGCAGGCCGGCGGGTCGGCGGGCTGCTCGGGCATCGGATCGGGGCGCAGGTCCGCGCCGCGCAGCCGGTCCCGCAGGTAGGCCATCGGGTTTTCCGAGTCCAGTGGCATCGGGTCGGTCCAGCGCTCCCGGAACAGGGTGTCCAGCGCGCCGACCACCGGGCCGCGCACCGCGAGCTGCACGTCGTGCCAGGGCGGGTGGGGGCCGTAGCGGGGAGACATCCGCACCGGCTGCGGGTCGCCATGGTGGGCGGCGTCGTCGCGGCGGCTGTGGCACAGGTCGATCCCACCGGCGAACGCGATGTCCCGCTCCGGTGCGCCGAGGTGCCGCAGCACCACGAGCTTCTGGTGGTGTGAGCCGCCGCGACGGACCCGCTGGTCGAGCAGCACCTCACCGCCCGCGGCGGAGATCGTCTCGCTGAGGTCGCGGTTCTCCGCCTCGCTGTAGGCCAACGCGTCGAGGTGTGAGCGCCAGATCAGCCCCTTGACCACCACGCCGCGCTGCGCGGCCTCGGCGAAGAGCTGGGCGACGGTCGGGCCGTCCGGGCGCAACCGCTGATCCGGGTCACCCCGCCAGTCGGTGAAGAACAGGTGGTCGCCCGCGGTGAGCGCCTGCACCTCGTCGACCAGCCGGTCGAAGTACGCCGCGCCGTGAATCAACGGCTCGGCGAGGTTTCCGCTGGTCCAGACGGGTAACCCAGAGACCGGGTTGGCCCGTTCCTGTGCGGTGAGGAACCAGTCCTGTAACGGCACGTCCAGCCCCCGGAGGTCGACAACGCCCTCACGGTAGGACCCCGGACGCAGGTCCGCACGCCGGCCCGGCAGACCGGTGACCTGGCCAACGCCATCAACGGCGACGTGACACCAACGAGGAGGCCGCACTATGCCCCGCGAAACGACGAACCCCGTGACCGAGTACCGCGAGCCGGCGGTGGAGAGCGAACGGGGTGCGCTGGTAGCGGTGTTGGTGATGGTGCTCCTGGGGGTGGCGGGGATTTTTGCGGTCTCCTGAGGCGGCGGAGCCGCCGTCCTAGCTATTCGGACATTCACCCTGGACATCACAAGAGCTTTCTAACAGGTTCCTAACACCCGATCGCTAGGTTGTCGTGCATGACGACAACGAAACGCCGCTGGTGTGGCGAGAGTCGGCGTGCTCCGATCATGCTGACGTCGGCGATGCTTGTGTTCGGAACCGCGATATCCATACCGGGCGCGGCCGCCGCTGCGACTGTCTCTCCGGCGGTCAGCAAGGCACCAACCGTGGCGACCCATGAGCAGGCGGTCAGCGTCGGCGAGCGGCAGGCGGTCCTCGACTACTGGACGGCGGAGCGGGTCGCGGCGCTGAACGAGCCCTTGTCCGGCAACTCCCCGACGAGTGGACCGGACGGGGCTCCCTGGACCCGGTCCAACGCCCTGGCCCCGACGGTGGGCCGGCTTTTCTTCACCAACCAAGGCGACGACTCCAGTTGCACGGCGACCGTTGTCGGCAGTGCCAATCTGAGCACTGTGGTGACGGCCGGGCATTGCGTGTTCAACACCGATCTGCTTGGCGATGATGGCCAGTGGGCGACGAATGTGATGTTCGTACCTGGCTACAGTGACGGTCGGGCACCCTACGGCAAGTTTGTCGGTCGCATCGGCGTCGCCGATTCGACCTGGTTGCAGAACAATGCCCAAGATCCGAAATTCGACTCGTATGACCAGGCATTTGTGGTCCTCAACAAGAATGAACGAGGCCGGACGGTCCAGGAGGTGGTCGGGGCGGCGCAGAATGTCGGCTTCGACCTGCCTGGCGCGCAGCTTGTCTTCCAGTTCGGATACCCACGCGGCTCGTCAGACCAGGCCAGGGCTGGCCTTCCGGAGTACACCGGGCGACGGCTGGCCTACTGTACGGGTCAAGCCCGGGAGGCTCGTGGCTCTGCCGACTGGCCCACCCCCAAGGGCCAGTGGGGAACTGCCTGCGTCATGGGCGGTGGCTCCAGTGGCGGCCCGCGTATCGCCGCGTTCGACCCTCTGTCCGGCCTGGGCACCGTGGTGGGTGTCAACACCTGGGCCGAATACATGGGTGGTGTGACCCGCCGGGTGTGTGAGCCCGATGACGAGAACTGTGCCCGTCACCTCGTCGGCCCCCAGTTCACCTCGGCGATCACCAAGCCACTCTATGACCGCGCCCAGCGAGCCCGGGTAGGCGCCTGAATCTCGGGTCGGCACAGGGGCTGCCCCGGACGGGGTCGACCGGCGAGGCGGCGCTGATCGTGAGTCGCCCGGCGGTCGGCCCGCAGGAGTCCGTGGATCTCGTCCACCGGCCGGGACTGTCGTGGCTGGCGCGCCGTGCGGCAGGTACGTGCCCGGCACCCTGAGTGGCTGTGGACGCCGGAGGCTTCGTTCCCCGCGCTGGTTGCCCCCTCTGCGCCCGGCTCCGCCGGCCGAAAGTGGGGCGGCCAGCGGAAATCTAGGTATCGCGGTGCGGGGTCGCAGGCTCGACGATCGGCCTGCGGAACGGCCCCCAGCCCACGAACCGGTCGTACAGGGCTCGCGGGCTCGGACCGTCGTGAGGGTTCAGGTGGTACAGGTCGCGCATCGCCTCGTACAAGAGCCCCGCCAGGTAGATCGACAGGCTCGGCATTTTGCTCTCGTACTCGGCTTTGAGCATGAGTCGTGCCGTCGGGCACGGCCACTGTTGGCCGTCGGCGCGGCACGTCCAGTGCGGCCGTAACGGCGTGTGCGGCGGGGCCTGGCCATGCCGGCGCGGTCGGTCCGCGACCGGCCCGTGGTCAGGTACGGAGATCTGCGCGGAGATCACGCCCGAACCCCGATCGTCCGACACTCCTCTGACCGGATCAGGCGGCCTGCCCGGCCGACCTCCACCCGTAACGCCTCGTTGGGAGCTGTCGCCCAAGCCGGACGATGCGGGACGGGTTCGCTGTGCCAGAACGTGAAGCGCACGGTTCCTCCTTCGCGCTGTCGTGGGAAGGGGCCGCCCCCGCGAGTGCTCGCCCGTCAGGGGCGGCCCCGGTACGAACGCGTCCGCCGGGTTTGGGTCCCTACCGGCCGCGCCGCCTGACCTAACCCTGCCGAGAGTGTTGGGACTGATACACAGCGTTGGTTAAGGTGTTTTGGGCGTCCCGGACGTCCACATGGGAGGTGTGCTGTGAACCACGGACTCATCGCGGCCATGACCGAGGCTGGCGAGACAGCGGAATCTCTTGCGGCTCAGGTGGGCGTAGACCCGAAAACGGCGCAGCGATGGGTCAATCCTGGACGCGTGCCGAGACCTCGTCACCGTTCCCAGATCGCAACGTTGCTCGCTCGGGACGTAGGGGACCTTTGGCCGGACGTACTTAAGCGCCGGGAGCCGTCGTGGTTCCGGCAATGGGCCGAGATCGAACACGAGGCCACCGTCATTCGATGGTTCGAGCTGGCCTGGGTGCCCGGTCTACTACAGACGGAGGCGTACGCCAGGGCCACGCTTCAGATCGAATCCTTCAGCCCTGACGAGGTCGACGAGCTGACCGCAGCACGCATGCAGCGACAGGCCATCCTTCGTCGGCCGCGGCCCCCGCTCGTCGTCGTGCTGATGGACGAGGCTGTTCTACGTCGGCGGGTCGGACTCAACGGCGCGGTCATGCGCGAGCAGTGCGAGCGCATCGCTGTGTGCGCCGAGCTGGTGCAGGTCCATGTGATTCCGCGTGACAACCCGATGTACCTCGGAATGGGCGGCCCGTTCATCCTCGCCGAGGGGCCCGACGGCACGCGAGTGGGGCACCAAGATGGTCAGGTCAAGGCGCACATCACGGACGACGCTGCGGAAATTGCTACCCTCGAACGGCGGTGGGCGCGCATAGTTGGCGATGCTCTACCCAGGACGCAGTCTCTCGACCTCATCAGGGAAGCGGCATCATCATGGACATGACCGGCGCGCAGTGGCGCAAGAGCACGAAAAGCGGCAGCAACGGCGGCGCGTGCGTCGAGGTCGCCGACAATCTCCCCGGTGTCGTCCTTGTTCGCGACACGAAGGACCGCGACGGCGGGACGCTCGCCTTCGGGCCGGCGCAGTGGCAGGGCTTCGTCGACCTCGCGAAGGCTGTCGGCCCCGCCGCCTGACCAGCACTACGCAAAGGCCCCCCGCCCCGAGGCGGGGGGCCTTTCGCATGGTCAGGTCAGGGACGCGGGCCCTGGCCGCCGGTGTGCGGCACCCGCTCGGTGGGGATGACGCCGAGCCGGCCGGCCTTGAAGTCCTCGAACGCCTGAAGCAGCTCGTCGCGGGTGTTCATCACGAACGGCCCGTACTGTGCCACTGGCTCCCGGATGGGCTGACCGCCCATGATGTACAGGTCGAGCGCCGGGGTGTTGCTGTCCTGCGTGGGGTCCGCGCTGAAGCGCAGCGCGTCACCCGCACCGTGCACCGCGAGCTGACCGGTGCGCACCGGCCGCCGGTCGGTGCCGACCGTGCCGCGCCCGCCGAGCACGTACACCAGGGCGTTGAACTCTGGCCGCCAGGGCAGGTCGACCTGCGCCCCCGGCTGCACGGTGACGTGCGTGATGGTGATCGGGGTGAAGGTCGAGCCCGGCCCGCGGTGGCCGGCGATCTCACCCGCGATGACCCGGATCAGCGCGCCACCGTCGGGCGTGGTGAGCAGCGCCGACTCGCGACCCCGGATGTCCTGGTAGCGGGGCGGGTTCATCTTGGCCGAGCGGGGCAGGTTGACCCAGAGTTGGGTGCCGTGGAAGAGGCCGCCGCTCATCACCAGGTGCTCCGGCGGTGCCTCGATGTGCAGCAGGCCGCTCCCGGCCGTCATCCACTGGGTGTCGCCGTCGGTGATGGTGCCGCCGCCACCCTGCGAGTCCTGGTGGTCGAAGACGCCGTCGATGATGTACGTGACGGTCTCGAAGCCGCGGTGCGGGTGCCACGGGGTGCCCTTCGGCTCGCCCGGCGCGTAGTCCACCTCGCCCATCTGGTCGAGGTGGATGAACGGGTCCAGGTCGGTCGTCGACACCCCGGCGAAGGCGCGGCGGACCGGGAAGCCTTCGCCCTCGAAGCCGCTGGGCGCGGTGGTCACGCTGCGGACCTTGCGGAAGCTGGTGGACCCGTCGAGCCTGGGCAGGCGGGGCAGGACGAGGACGTTGTCAACGGTGATCGCGGGCATCGGGGACTCCTTAACGTGTGGCGTGGGTGCTCGACGTGGCGCGGGCCGCCCGTAGGCGGTGACCGAGCCGGTCGAAGACCCGGGTGAGGCAGGCGACCTCGGCGTCGTCGAGGTCGTCCATCAGGTGGGTACGCACCGACGCCAGATGGTGGGGTGCGGCCTCGGACAGGGCCAGCAGCCCGGCGGCGGTGAGCACCGCCTCGCTGCCGCGTCGGTCGTCCGGGCAGGGCTCCTTGCTGACCAGGCCGCGGCGCTGCATGGAGGAGATCTGGTAGGTCAGCCGGCTGGGCGAAAAGATGAGTCGGCTGGCCAGCTCGCCCATCCGCAGGCGCTGGCCCGGCGCCTCGGAGAGCACGACCAGGACGTGGTAGTCGGCGAAGCTGAGGTCGCTGTCGGCCCGCAGGTCCTCTTCCAGCTGGGTGTAGAGACGCTGGCTGGCCTCGATGTAGGCGCGCCAGGCGGCCTCTCGGGTGCTGTCCAGGCTCTCGGTCACATCCGTGACGATAGCACTCCTTCAAAACTTAACTAGTGGCTCCGGGAGTCTCCTGGATCACGTCCGAACGGTCGATGAGGCGGCTTTGTGCAGTTTTGAAGGAAGCGGACGGCAATCCGGCGGCGGATGCCGGGCGGGATGTGCCAGACTCCGCCCTCGTGGAACACGTGGAGCTGACCGCCGACGACCTGTTGCTGCGCCCCTGGCGGGACGCGGACGCCCCCGCCGTCCGTGCCGCCCTGCGCGACCCGGCCATCGCCCAGTGGAACCCGCAGTCCGGTGGCCCGGTCGACGACGAGTACGCCTTGCTCTGGGTCCGCCGCCGCGCCGACTGGTCCGGCGGTGACCACGTCTCCCTGGCGATCACCGACGCCGGCGGTGAGCTGCTGGGCTCGGTGTCGCTGCACCACATCCACCACGGTGACGCCTCGATCGGCTACTGGACGGTGCCGGCGGCGCGCGGGCGCGGGGTGGCGGTACGCGCCGTCGTCCGGCTCACCGACTGGGCGTTCACCGACCTGCGGCTGCACCGGGTGGAGCTGTGCCACGCGGTGGCCAACCCGGCCTCCTGCCGGGTCGCCGACCGGGCCGGCTACGCCGCCGAGGGCACGCTGCGCGAGTCGTACCAGTACGGCGACGGCCGCCGCTACGACGAGCACCTGCACGCCCGCCTGGCCACCGACCGCTGACGCGCGCGCTGCTACTCGGTGACCCGGCGGAGAAACGCCGTGAGGGCGGTCGTGGTGCGGTCGATCTTCTCCGCCAGGGTCAGGGTCTCGTGCATGCGCGGGCCGGCGTGCTTCTTGCCCCGCACGTAGAGCGAGCAGGCCAGGTCGGAGCAGATGTACAGGCCCACGGAGTTGCCCTGCCGACCACCCGGGCCGGCCTTGCGGGCGGTCATCAGTGAGACGCCTTCGCCGGTGTGCGTGGTCAGGCAGAGGGAGCACATGCTGCGGCGGACGCGTCCGGTCTGCTGCGGTGCGGCACGCAGCGCCACCCCGACCAGCCCGCCGCCGGACTCGGCGACCAGGTAGGCCCGCTGCGGCGCCGCCGGGTCGCGCCAGCCGAAGAAGTCGAGGTCGTGCCAGGGGCGCATCTCAAGATCGTTGGGTACGGCCATCCGTTTGGTCTCGCCCTGGGTGCAGTTGACGAAGGACGCCCGGATGGCGGGTTCGGTTGCGACTAACATAGGCATTAGCCTAGCCATCCTAGGCAAGCAATTAACACGATTAGATTTGGAGTGTGCCGCGTGGCACGTGCAGGGGTGACCGCCGAACGCCTGACCCTGGCCGCGGCCGAGCTGGCCGACGAGATCGGGATGGAGAACGTCACCGTCGCCGCGCTCGCCCGCCATTTCGGGGTCAAGGACGCCAGCCTGTACTTCCACATCAGGAACGCCCACGACCTGAGGGTCCGGGTGGCGCTGTTGGCGCTGGCCGAACTCGCCGACCGGGTCGCGTCGGCACTCGCCGGCCGCGCCGGCAAGGACGCCCTGGTGGCCTTCGCCACCGCGTACCGGGACTACGCCAAGGCACACCCGGGCCGGTACGCGGCCATGCAGGTCGACCTCGACCCGGAGACGGCGGCCGCGAGCGCCGGCGTCCGGCACGCCGAGATGACCCGGGCCATCCTGCGCGGCTACCGGCTGGCCGAGCCGGACCAGACCGACGCGGTGCGGATGATGCACAGCACGTTCCACGGATTCGTGAGCCTGGAGCGCACCGGCGGCTTCCGGCACACCCCGCGCCCGGCGGACGAGTCGTGGGCGCGGACCCTGGACGCCCTCGACGCCGTCCTGAGCAACTGGCCGCCGCGCTGACTCAAGGACGGCGTCCGTCCTGTCCGTACCCACGAGGTCGTTCGATGAGGAGTCCCCGGCATGCTGACCGAACTGGAGCTGGCCGACTGGCGGGAGCGGGTGGCCCGGCTGTACCTGTCCGACGTCGACCTGGCCGGGTTCCGCGCCGGCCGCGACGGCCTCTTCGCCACCCACCCGCAGAGCCCGATCCCGGCGGCGCAGCGGTCCGGCTTCACCGGGGTGCGGTACTTCCCCGCCAACCCGGATGCCGTGGTGGAGGCGCCGCTGCGGGCGGCCGACGGCGAGCTGCGCATCGACACCGGCGGCCCGGACGGGGTCGTCGCGTACCGGCGGGTGGCGGTGGCCGAGACGCCGTGGGGGCCGCTGACCCTGTGGTGGATCGAGGCGTACGGAGGTGGGCTGTTCGTCCCGCTGCGCGACGGCACCTGCGGGCGCGAGAGCTACGGGGGAGGCCGCTACCTCACCGACACCGTGAAGGGCACCTTCGGCCGGGGTGTCGAGCTGCTGCCCGGCGACCGGGTCCGCCTCGACGCGAACTATCTCTACAACCCGAGCTGTGCCTACGACGATCGCTGGGCCTGCCCGCTCGCGCCGCCGGAGAACCGCGTCGACGTGCCGCTGCGCGCCGGCGAGCTGGCGTACCACGGCTGACGGCCGCCCCGGCGTGCTGCCGGGACGGCCGGTCGGCCGGTGGTTCAGCGGGCGTTGGTGGCCGGACTGCCCATCTGCATCCGGCCCAGCAACTGCCGGGCCTGGTCGGCGAGCTGCGCGTCGACGGTCACCGCGTACTGGCCGGCACGTAGCGAACTGGCGGAGGTGAAGTCCCGCCTCCCGCCGGTCATCGCGTGCGCGACGGCACCGAACACGGCACCCCAGATCGCGCCGATGACCAGCCCGACCAGGATCACCGCCAGCCAGTTGCCGACCGTGAAGATGCCGAACAACAAACCGATGAAGAGCCCGAACCAGGCACCTGTCCCGGCGCCGAGCAGGGCGGCCCGACCGGTGGTCATCCGCCCCAGCACCGTCTCCACCAGGGTGAGGTTGGTGCCGATGATGGCGCTGTGCTCCACCGGGAAGCGGTTGTCGGCGAGATGGTCCACCACCCGCTGCGCGGACGGATAGTCCGGGTACGAGCCGATGGTCACGGTGGGTGGGCCGGACTCCGGCCCGTGCCCGTCACCGGCCGGTGTCGACATGCGGCCGGCCGGTCCGGATGGAAGCAGGTCGCCACCCTGTGTGCCGGGCCGCCAGGCGGCGGTCGGCCCCGAAGCTGACGTCATGAGCATCCTCCCTCGTCGGCTTCCCGGGTTCCCGCCCACGCCGGCCGGTAACGCCCGTCGCCGTGGCAGTAGCCCTCCCGCTGCGAGGGCATGCGCACGGGCGGGTCGGGTAGACAGTCAGGTGGAGAGCGGACAGATCAGCGACTACGGTTTCCTCGCCGACGGCCGCAGCGCGGCGCTGGTGGACCGCGCCGGCTCGGTGAACTGGTGGTGTCCGGGTCGGTTCGACGCCCCGTCGGTGTTCGGGCGGCTGCTCGACGACAGCGCGGGACACTGGTCGATCCAACCGGAGGGCGACTTCACCGTCGACCGCTCCTACCTTGAGGACACCCTCGTGTTGCGGACCGTGTTCCGCACGGCGCACGGTGAGGTGGCGCTGACCGACGCGCTCGCCTTCGAGCCGAGCGCCCGTGGACACGACATCGGCATGCAATCCCCGCAGGTCCTGGTCCGCAGTGTGCAGGGGCTTTCCGGTGAGGTGCCGATGCGGTTGCTCTACCGGCCCCGGTTCGAGTACGGGCGCACCATCGCGTACATGATCGAGCGGGGCGACCGGCTGGAGGCCATCGCCGGGGCCGCTCGCCTCACGCTGCGCGGCAGCGTGCGGTTGCGGCGCGGCGACGGCGAGGCCCACACGTCGTTCACCGCCCGCGCCGGCACGACCCACAACTTCACCCTCGGGTACGCCCCGACCTACGACGCCCCGCTGCCGGAGGTGCCCGACGCCGACCAGACCATCGCCGACACCGTCGCCGGCTGGCGGTCCTGGACGGCCGAGCACCCGTACGACGGGCTCTACGCCGAGCAGGTGCGGCGCAGCCGGCTGGTGGTCCAGGGCATGACCTACCGGCCCAGCGGGGCGGTGGTGGCCTCGGTGACCACCTCCCTGCCCGAGGAACTCGGCGGGGACCGCAACTACGACTACCGCTACGTCTGGGTGCGCGACTTCAGCCTCACCCTGCGCGCGCTGTGGCGGACGGCGTGCCTCGACGAGGTGAAGCGGCAGTTCGCCTGGCTGGGCCGGGCGATGGGCCGCGTCGACGACAAACCCGTGCCCATCATGTACGGGGTGCTCGGGGAACGCGACCTCACCGAGCACCGCCTGGATCAGCTCGGCGGATACCGCGACAACCCGCCGGTGGTGATCGGCAACAACGCCTGGCAACAGCGGCAGACCGACATCTTCGGCGAGGCGATGGATGCCGCCTGGTTGATGCGCGACAAGCTGGAGCCGCTGGATCCGGAGGTGCACCACGTCCTCCGGGTGCTCGCCGACCAGGCTGTGCGGGACTGGACGCTGCCCGACGCGGGGATGTGGGAGGAGCGCGGCGTCCAGCACCACCACGTGTCGTCGAAGGTGCAGTGCTGGGTGGCTCTGGATCGGGCGGTCCGTTTCGGTGACCGGCTCGGTGAACCGCGGGACCTGGCCCGCTGGGCGGCCGCCCGCGACGAGGTGCGCGCCCAGGTGCTCGAACGGGGGTGGAGTGACCGGCTGCAGTCGTACACCGGCAGTTTCGAATCCGACGAGCTGGACGCGTCGGTGCTGGTGATGCCGCTGGTCGGGTTTCTCCCCGCCGGCGATCCGCGGATGCGCTCGACGATCAGCGCCGTGCAGCGGCGGCTGTCGCACGACGGCCTGCTGCGGCGCTGGGACGGCGACCCGGCCGGGTTCGTCATCTGCTCGTTCTGGCTGGTGTGCTGCCTGGCGCTGGCCGGTGAGCGGGACCGGGCGCACGAGCTGTTCCGGGCGCTGGCGGGGAGGGTCAACGACCTCGGCCTGTTCGCCGAGCAGATCGATCCGCTGACCGGTGAGCAGTTGGGCAACTTTCCCCAGGCGTTCTCGCACATCGGCCTGATCAACGCCGCCGGTGTGCTGACCGACGTCGAGCAGGACCCGGAGTTGCGCGGCCTCGGTATGCCCCCGGCGCACCTCAGCCCGGTACGTCCCTGAGCCGCACTTTTATCGGAATCGTGACAACTGTCGCTTGCCTGAATCGACGCTCTATCGGTCATCGGTGCCACCACCCGCCACCCTGCTCGCCGTTCTCACCGCACTCTGCCCCGCCCCGCCCGGGGCGGTGCGGCCCTCGCATCACCCTCCACCCGTCGGGGTCCTTGATCGCGCCACGCGGGCCGACCTGCTCGTTGCTGCGGTCCGTCATCGTCATCACCCTCTCTTCGAACAGGTGTGCCAGTACCCTGATCGGTGGTGGTTCATGCCGGTCCACCGCCGCTCCAATGGCCTGGGGTTGCGGTGCGGCATCAGCGAGCCCTGGCGCCGCTCTGGTTCGGTGCGTGAGGAGTTCCGGATGTGGTGGCGGGCTGCGGGGTGGTCGGGGCGATGATGGGTGAGATGTCCTGCCGGGTGGAGAGTCTGGCGAGGGAGGCCGTTGGGTTGGCGACCTCGGGGGCCGCCGCCAGTCCTGGGCCGGGAACGGCCCGAGGGGAATTCGTCGTACTCCCCAGCGCGGGCGTAGCCGCAGGAGGTGGAGGCGTCGACCGCCACCCGCTGACAGCCGAGGCAACCGCGGCGACGCCGGCGGCGCCGGCGGCGGCGGCGGAGGAAATGTATCCGCGTTTGATGTCGGCGCGGGCCGCCACGACAGTCTGCGGATCATGGCCGCTTTTGTCGAGCGAGGACCACGTTATGCCGACCGTCGCCGAATATGCGGCTGCCGCGGCCAATTTCGCGAAGGAGAGGGCGTAGCGTTCGTAAGACACGCCCTTCTGTTCGTACTCGGCCCAGCATGCCGAGATGGCGCGGTGCCCCAACAGCACGGCAGTGCCCAGGATTACGGGCAAAGCAAGCTGATGCTTTCGCCCGTAAGCTTCGCTGAATAGTGCTAGCGAATCCACGATCTTGTTGCGGCTCTCGTCATCTCCAAAAGCCCTTCGAGCCCCCTCGAGTCCTCGACGGAAAGCGCTTCGCGGTTCGCCATCGCTCGGCGCGGGCGTCCGCTCCCATGCGCTCCGCGCGAAAGCAGCCAGGTTGGTCACACCGCCCGCTAACGCGAAGTAGCCCCCGTTTCCCAGTTCCTCTCGGTTCAGCTTGACAACCTTCGGGTCATGATTGCTGCTATCGATCGAACTGATCGTCTGAAGAGGCATTCCCATCGGAATAACGGCACTGGCCGCGTCGTACAGACCCCAGATTACTTTCGCGTACTCTACGGGCTGTTTCGTCTGGAGGTTCTTCAACTGCTCAGCCGCAGGCACCCAAAGCGCCTGCACGCCGTCGGTGAGAAACATGGCGATCGCGGCCCCCTTGAGGGCATCTTTTGATACCCGCCGACGGCCGAGGGCGTCGGCGGTGAACGCGCCCGTGTAGACCAAGTTGGCGAACGGCTGAGGGTCGCTGAGCACACTTTTCAGCCGTGCGCCGATCCTTCGGCTCTCCGCCGGCTCGAGGCCCGTCCACCCGCTACCACCCTCCTCCAGATGGCGAAGCGAGTCGGTGTCATTCGGCCGTTCGATTGTAGGCTCCAGAGTTTCTGGCATGTTTCGGTTCGTAGAATTTTGCATGTCAACTCCTATCGGACAGAAGCATCCCGGACGGAAGGACCTTTCTCGGATGATTCACGGAGCGTAGGGATATCTCAATCAGTTGATACACCCGCTCACTGATGGGAACGTTCGTAAACCACGACAGGTTCAGCCACGGCGTTCGGCAATTCCATTGCCGCGGTCCTGGGAGCAACCACCGAAGCGCCAGGCCGCCGCCTACGATCACCGGATGAGCGTGGACTCGTCGAGTGTCGTCGTGGTCGGGGCGGGCGTCGCCGGGGTGGCCTGTGCGGTCGAGTTGACGAGGGCCGGGGTGCCGGTGCAGGTCCGCGAGCGGGGGCACGTGTGCGGCGGCCGGATGGCCAGTAAACGCTTCGCGGGTCGCCCCGCGGACATCGGCGCCGCATACTTCACCGTCAGCGACCCGGACTTCGCCGTCGTGGTCGAGCGGTGGCGCGCCGCCGGCCTGGTTCGCGAGTGGACCGACACGTTCCAGTCGTACGACCGGGAGGGGCGCCACGAGGTGCCCGGCCCGATGCGCTTCGCCGCGCCGCGCGGACTCCGCTCGCTGGTCGAACACCTGGCCGCCCCGCTGCCGCTGACCGTCGACCGGTTGGTGCTCACCGTCGAACCGGGGCCGATCGTGGACGGTGAGCCGTGCGCGGCTGTCGTCCTGGCCATGCCCGGCCCGCAGGCCGCCCTGCTGCTCGACCCGGCCCTGGCCGCCGCCACCGGTGTCGTGCAGGCGCAGAGCTGGGCGCCGTCGCTCGCCGGCGTACTGCGCTTTCCGAACCGGCGCTGGCCGGACTTCGGCGGCGCGTTCGTCAACGACCATCCGGTGCTCAACCTCGTCTGCGACGACGGTGACCGGCGCGGGGACGCCGCACCGGTGCTGGTCGCGCACACCGTGCCGGAGTTCGCCGGTGCTCACCTGGCCCAGCCCACCGGGGCCGGCCCGGCCATCGCGCAGGCCGTCCAGGATCTGCTGGGCCTGCCCGAGCAGGCCGCCGACGTGCACGTGCACCGCTGGACGTACGCGAAGCCGACGGGCGGCGCGGGCGGCGACACCTATCACCTGGATGCCGACGGGATCGGCCTGGCCGGTGACGCGTTCGGCAAGCCCCGGGTGCAGAGCGCCTGGCGTTCCGGACGGGACCTCGGCCGCGCGCTGGCCGCCCGCCTCGCCTGAGGAGTACGCGCGCTCAGGCGTGGCCGGCGGCGGCCACGGGCTGGGCGGAGGCGTCGCGTTCGGCCGGGTCGGAGGTCCGTTCGCCCTCGCGGTCCAGCAGTTGCATGACCGGCGTCGCCGTGATGCCGTGTACCACCACCGACACGAGCACCACCAGGCCGACGGTGGCCCAGAGCAGTTCCGCCTGCGGAAAGTCCGCCTTCGTGGTGGCGTACGCGAGGTAGTAGAACGAGCCCACCCCGCGGATGCCGAACAACGCGATCACCCAGTGCTCGGCCGGCCGGCCGGGTGCCCCGCGCAGCGACACCCAGCCCATCAACGGCCTGATCAGGAACACCAGCGCCAGCCCGACGGCCGCCGCCGACCAGGTCAGCGAGGAGAGCAGGCCGCCCACGATCGCGCCGCCGAGCAGCAGCAACAGCACCAGGGTGAGCAGTCGTTCGATCTGCTCGGCGAAATCATGCAGCACCGCGTGGAACTCGTGGGTCCGTTCGGCCGCGCGGATCGCCCGGGCGGCCACGAACACCGCCAGGAAGCCGTACCCGCCGACCACCTCCACCAGCCCGTACGCCAGGAAGGTGGCGGCCAGGGCCAGGAAACCCTCGGCGTGCCGGGCCAGCCGCAGCTTGCTGGGCGCCCGGAAGAACAGCTTGCCGAGCAGCCAGCCGATGAGCAGACCGCCGCCGACGCCGACGGACACCTTCCACAGCACGTCCACGGTGAACCACTCGGCCAGCCAGTCGCGCGGGGCGAGACTCGTCGAGGCGATGGCGATGGCCGCGTAGACGAACGGGAACGCCAGGCCGTCGTTGAGGCCGGCCTCGGAGGTCAACGCGAAGCGGACCTCGTCCTCGGAGTCCTCCACATCGGTCGGCTCGCCGACCTGCACGTCCGCGGCGAGCACCGGGTCGGTCGGAGCCAGCGCGGCGCCCAGCAGCAGCGCGGCGGCCGGCACCAGCCCGGCCCACCACCAGCCGAGCAGCGCCACCGCCGCGATGCTCAGCGGCATCGCGATGGCCAGCAGCCGCCAGGTCGACGACCAGCGGGCCCAGCTCAACGGTCGGTCGATCTTGAGGCCGGCGCCCATCAGGGCGACGATCACCCCGATCTCGGTGAGGTGGGTGGTCAGCTCCGGGTGGACCAGCGGATCCGGTGTCGGCAGACCCACCGGCAGCAGGAAGACCAGCATGCCGAGGGCCAGGAAGGCGATCGGCATGGACAGTGGACGCCGCTCCAGCACCCGGGGCAGGATGCCCGCGAGCAGGGCGCCCAAGCCCACCAGCGCGAACGCCACGTCTACCGGCTCCACCGTGCCACCTTCCGGCCGCGCCCACGGTTGCGGGCAGGTGGTGACAGTCCATGCCCCGCGGGGGCCCCGGCTATGCGTCCGCGGGTCGACCAACCGGAGTGGGCCTCTCACCCCAGCCGGGCGAGTGGCGAATCAGACAACTCGGCCAGCAGAGCCGCCGGGTCGTCGTAGACCGCCACCGCCCCGGCACCGGCCAGCTCACCGCGGCTGGTGCCGCCGCAGGTCAGGCCGACGCACGGGATGGTCAGCTTGCCGGCCGCCACGACGTCCCAGGCCGAGTCGCCGACGAAGACCACCCGCTCGGCGTCCAGTCCGGACTGCTCCAGCGCGGCGACCAGGATGTCCGGGGCCGGCTTGCTCTGCTCGGCGTCCGCCGAGGAGGTGACCGTGTCGACGACGTCGTCGGCGCCCAACGCCCGGCGCAGTGCGCCGACCTCCTGCTCCGACGCGCTGGTGGCGAGCACCACCCGCAGGCCCCGCTCGGCGCAGGCGCGCAGCAGGTCGGCCGCCCCGGGCAGCGGCGTCAGGCGTTCCCAGTACTCGCCGTACAGGGTGTCGTGCGCGTCGCGCAGCCGCTGGTCGGCGTCACGGTCCCGTTCCGGGCCGAGCAGGTGGTCGAGGAGCTTGTCCGCGCCCATGCCGATCGATCGGTGCACGGTCGCCATCGGGACCGGCTGGTCGGTCTGGCGTAACGCCTCCCACCAGCACACCGTGTGCAGGTACGTGGTGTCGACGAGGGTGCCGTCGACGTCGAACAGGATCCCGGCGGGTCGGTCGGTGGCCATGCGCGTCCTCCTACCCGCTGTGCGGTCGACTGATTCGTGCCGGCGCGGGCGAAAGGCGTCAGGACGGCACGAGGATCTCGAACCAGACGGTGGAGCCGCGAACCGTCGGATCGGTGCCCCAGGCGTCGCTGAGCTGCTCGATCAGCCCGAGCCCGCGCCCGCGACTGCTCAACGTGTCGGTCCGGGTACGGGTCACGGTGCCGCGGGTGCCGGAGTCGGCGACCGACACCAGCAGCCGCTCGGGGCTGAGGTCGATCTCCACCCGGGCGGCGGTGCCGGCGTGCAGGAGGGCGTTGGTGGTCAACTCGCTCGTGCACAGCACCGCCGCGCCGATCACCGACTCGGGCACCTGCCACTCGGTGAGCTGGCCGGTCATCCAGTGCCGGACCCGGCTGGGCGCGGTCGGCTCCGCCGGCACCTCCATGCTCGCCGAACGGCTCGGCTTGAGCGCGTGCTCGACCGCCAGGACGGCCACGTCGTCCTCGGTGCCGCCGGACACGGCCGCGGTGGCCACCGCGCAGAGCGCGCGGGGGTCACTGCTGCTGGCCTTGGCGACCGCGTCGACGAGGGCGTCCAGCCCGGCGGTGAGGCTCTGCCGCCGGCGCTCCACCACGCCGTCACTGAAGAGCAGCAGGGTGTCGCCGGGACGGAACGCGACGGTGGTGGTGACCGCCCGCCCGCCGAGCCCCAGCGGAGGGCCGGCCGGCAGGTCCACGTACTCGGCGTGGGAACGACCGTCGGGGCCGCTGCGCCGGATCAGCGGAGCCGGGTGACCGGCACTGGCGAGGGTCACCTCCCGGCGGTCCGCGTCGACCAGCCCGAACACCACCGTGACGAACAGTTCGTGCGTACCGGCCTCCGCGCCCAGGCTGGTGACCAGCCGGTCCAGGCCGGCCAGCACCGCGTCCGGGGTGGGGTCGGTCAGCGCCAGCGCCCGCAGCGCCGCACGGACCTGCCCCATCCGCGCCGCCGCCTGCACGTCGTGTCCGGCAACGTCGCCCAACACCACGCCGAGCCCGCCGGTGGGCAGCAGGAACGCGTCGTAGAAGTCTCCACCGGCGGCGTTACCGTCCACCCCGGGGTCGTAGCGGGCCGCGACGCGCAGCCGGGGCAGGTCGGGCAGATGCTCCGGCAACATGCTGCGTTGCAGCAGCTGGGCGGTGCCGTGCTGGGTCTCGAAACGGCGGGCCCGCTCCGCCGCCTGGCCGATCAGCTCACCCGACGCGGCCAGCAACGCCCGCTCGGCGGCCGACCAGGCGTGCGGCGTCTGGAAGCCGACCGCCAGCCCGCCGCGTACCACCGAGGTGCCCAGTGGCAGGGCCGCCATCGAACGGATCTTCTGATCGTGGCGGTCGACCGCGGCTTCCCGCAGTGGCTGGCCGTCGCGGGTGAACGACGGATCGCCCGACCGGGCCACCCGCACCACCGGGGCCGACCAGTCCGCCGGGACGCGTCGCCACAACGGCGGGAGGCGCTCGTCGGCGTCGTCCATCAACTCGCCGCGGACCCGGCGTACCGTCCGCCAACCGCCGCCGCCCTCGTCGACCGAGAACGCCACCTGGTCGGCGTCGAACGTGGTGATCGTGTGCCGCAGCGCCACCCGGGCCACGTCGTCGAGAGTGAGCGTGCCGGCCAGCGCGGCGGCGACCTCGCTGAGGCTCTGCAACTGCTCGGTGACGTGGGTGGTCTCGGCGGCGACCGTCAGCATGCCGACGATCTGACCGGCGCTGTCGCGCACCGGCGAGTAACCCCGGGTGAAGACCGCCTGCTCCACCACGGCGGACTGCTCACGGACCAGGGGGAGGGTGGACTCCTTCTCCAGGAACGGCACGCCCTGCCGGTAGGTCCGCTCGATCACCTCACCGACGCCGGGCAGCGTCCAGATCTCCGCGTACACCTCGGCGGCCGGTCGACCGAGGGCGTCCGGGTGTTTGCTGCCGAGCATTTCGGCGTACCCGGCGTTGTAGAGCAGCACCAGGTCGTCGCCGTACGCCAGCGCCATCGGCATCGGCGAGGCGAGGATCAGCTCGACCACGGCACGGATCGCCGGATCCCACGCCTCGGGCGGGCCGAGCGAGGTGTTGGCCCAGTCGTGGGCGAGCACGGCGGCGGCGTCCGGCCCCGGCCCGGTGGATGCGCCGGGCAGCGGGGTTGCTGGCGTGGGGACTCGCCCGACCGTTCCTGGCATGTCCGCAGCCTATCCGGCCCCCCGACATCGGCATCCGATCATGGCGGCGGGTCGCCGCCGGCATCGCGGCGGTGACTGTTCGGGCAGTTCACGGCCCATCTTCGGCGGCTTGTCGGAAAAAACTCCGCGAGCCGCGCGGACTGCCGCACCGTCGGCCGGGTATGCGCCCGACGCAGTCCATGCGACAGGAGGGACGTCATGCTGAAAACCCTCGCGGTCCGGCAGGCCGACATTGGTGATGCCATCGCCGACACGTGGAGGTCGGTGCTGCTCTTCATCCCGAAGGCAGTGGCCTTCATCGTCATCCTCGTGGTCGGCTGGCTCATCGCCAGAGCGGTCCTCAAGATCGTGGATGCGGTCCTGGAACGGGTGCACTTCGACCAGGCCGTCGAACGCGGCGGCATCAAACGCGCGCTGGAGAGAACGAAGTACGACGCAAGCGACATCCTGGCCAGACTGGCGTACTACGCGGTACTGCTGTTCACGCTGCAGTTCGCGTTCGGGGTCTGGGGACCCAACGCCATCAGTGACCTGATCAGCGGCGTGGTGGCCTGGCTGCCGCGTGCGTTCGTCGCGATCGTCATCGTGGTGGTGGCGGCCGCGATCGCCAACGCCGTCCGGGATCTGGTCACCGGGGCGCTGGGCGGTCTCTCGTACGGCAAGGTCCTGGCCGACCTGACCGCGATCTTCATCATCGCGCTCGGCGTGATCGCCGCGCTGAACCAGGTGGGTATCGCCACGACGGTGACCACACCGGTGCTGATCGCGGTGCTCGCCACGGTGGCCGGCATCCTGATCGTCGGTGTCGGTGGCGGTCTGGTGAAGCCGATGCAGAGGCGCTGGGACGGCTGGCTGGACCGGGCGGCCCAGGAAGCCCGGGCGGTGCAGGAGCACCGGCGGGCCACCGCGGCCGGGCGCGGCGACATGGAGCGGCAGATGGCCGACCGTGGCGGCGAACGCACCCAGGCCATGCCCCGGGTGGACGAGGCCCCGCAGTACCGCGCGTAGCGGGCGGGACGACAGGGTCGTACGGAAAGAGGGTGCTCGCGCTTCGGCGCGGGCGCCCTCGTGCGCGGGTCAGGTCTCGTCGAGCGTGCGAGCCAGCGCGCAGACGGCGAGCAGCCGGGCGTGCGGCCACTCCGGCGCGTCCCAGTCCACCGGGCCACGCGGCGGTGCCCACCCGTGTTCCAGGGCCGCCTCGCGCAGCCCCTCGGCGTAGCCGGCGAGGGTGGCGGCCGTCAGGGGCCGTCGGTCGCCGTCGAGGCTGTCCCGTACGGCGGCGGCGTGCTGGTCGACGAGGGCGAGCAGTCCGGGTCGCGTCGCGGCTGCGGCGAGCCCGACGGTGCCGACGGAGACGGTGAGGGCGGCCAGGGTGGACCGCGCCGAGTCGACGGCGGTACGGGGGGCGACCCGGGTGAACGGCACACGCATGGTGACCGAGGCTAACCGACCGGTGACCGGGCCGGCCTCGGCCGCTCGGGGGTGTCAGCTGCGCCACCGGACGACCCGGGGCTGACCGCGAGGGTTGATCCGGCACAGACGGGGCAGCAGGAGAATCGCGGCACACGCAGGCACAGAGCACGGAGGAGCGATGGGACAGCAGCTGGACGGGCCGGACGAGCAGCACCGCCGGCCGGACGGGGTGAGCGACGCGACGGTCGCCGCGCTGGGCAAGCTCAGCGAGGCGCTGGAGTGCGTGGAACGGGCCCGGGGGCACCTGTACTCGCTGCACCAGCTGATCGGGCACGCCGACCTGATGCTCGGCGACGCCGTGGAGCAGTTCCGCGCGGCCGGGCACCAGCAGCTCGCCGACCGGATCGACACCGAACTGGTGGGTCGCAACGTCATCGCCGGGCGGTGGACCTTCCAGATCGTCGAGGACTTCGACGACGGCTACCACGCGCTGTTCCGGGAGCTGGACCAGCGGGCCCGTGACGAGTTGGTGGGTGGACGGCGGCACCTCTACGAGGCGGAGATGAAGGAGCGCCGCCGCAGCCGGGGCCGGCCGGGGCACGAGGCCCGGCCGGCCAGCGGCAGCTAATCGGTCGCGTCGGCGGGCCGCCGTCGGGCCGCGTCGTCCGCGATGATCACGGTGGCCACCATCAGCGCGACGCAGAGGCTGAACAGCCAGGACTCGTCGGAGACGAGCCGGGCGGAGACCGGCGCCTGCAGCGCGGCGAGCAGGAAGCCGAGCCAGGCGAGCCGGCGCTGACGCGTGGAGAGGATTCCGGAGCCATGATGCATTCCGAAATTCTTACGCGAACTGGCCGGCTTGCCGTCCTCCGATCGGCCGATTCTGGATGAGCTGTCCGTTTTCTCGACCGTCCGGACACCACTTCTTGTCGCGGCGGGCGTACGGCCGGCGACGACGGTAAGGTGCGGCTGCGGCAGGATCTGTCTGGTGTCCACCCCGACCGCGCCGCCCCGCGCGGCACTGCTCCTGCTGGCCTATCTCGCGTTCGTCAGTCTCGGCCTGCCCGACGGCCTGCTCGGCGTCGCCTGGCCCTCGATCCGGGCGGACTTCGACGTACCGACCAAGGCGGTCGGACTGCTGCTCACCGCCGGCACCGTCGGCTATCTGACCTCCAGCGTGCTGGCCGGGTTCACGCTCGCCCGGGTCGGCGTGGGCGCGCTGCTCGCCGGCAGCACCCTGCTGGCCAGCCTGGCGCTGATCGGCTACACGGTGAGCCCCGGACTGACCGTGATCGTGTGCTGCGCGTTGCTGCTGGGCCTGGGCTCCGGCGCGATCGACTCCGGGCTCAACGGGTACGCCGCCGGGGCCTTCGGTCCGCGGCACATGAACTGGCTGCACGCGTTCTTCGGCCTGGGTGTGGCGATCGGCCCGCTGATCATCACCGGCGCGTTGAGCGCCGGATTGGCCTGGCGGTGGGGGTACGGCATCATGGCCGCCGCCCAACTCGCCCTCGCCGCCGCGTTCGCGCTCACCGTGCGGGCCTGGCAGCGCCGCGCTCCCGCCGAGCCGGGCGCCACGCCCGCACCGAGCACGCCACCGGTGCCGGTCCGGAGCACGCTGCTGCTGCCGGCGGTCTGGTCGGGTGCGGCCGGCTTCGCGCTGTACGTGGCGATCGAGGTGTCCGCCGGGCTGTGGGCGTTCCTGCTGCTCACCGAGGGGCGCGGCCTCGGCGCCGCGGTCGCCGGAGTCTGCGTCTCCGCGTACTGGGGGAGCCTCTTCGTGGGCCGGGTGGTGCAGGGCGTGGTGGCCGAGCGGCTGGGCTCCCGGCTCGTGCTGCGTGCCAGCCTGGCCGGGATGACGGTCGGGGCGGCACTGATCGCCGTACCCGGGTCGGCGGCCCTGGCCGTGCTCGGCCTGGTCGTGGTCGGCTTCGCCGCCGCGCCGGTGTTCCCGCTGCTCACCCTCACCACCGCCGACCGGGTCGGCGCGGCCCACGCGGACCGCGCCATCGGCCTGCAGATCGGTGCCGCCGGACTGGGCGCGGCGCTCGTCCCGGGTGGGCTCGGCGTCCTGATCGACATGCTGTCGGTGCAGGTGCTCGGCCCGGCCCTGGTCGTGCTCGCGCTGGCGCTGATCGTGCTGTACGAGCTGGGTGCCCGCCGGCCCGTCCGGCGCGACTTCGCTCAGCCGTTGTCCGGCCCGGTCCGGCCGGTCGTCGACGGGCGGTAGGCGCGCTCCGGGTCGGTCGGCTCCCGGCCGGTACCCCGGGCCTGCCCGGCGCGGTCGGCCGCCGCCGGCCCGTGGCCGAACGCGGCCTCCTCACCGGCGTCGTTGCCGGTCACGTCGTCGGACTGCCCGTCGAGGCTGGAACCCGACACGGCGCGTTCCAGTTCCTCCAACGGAAGCCGTTCCTCGTCCCGCCACACCCTGATCTTGTCGTCGGTCATGTCTTCAGCCGTACCCGGGCGCGATGATCGCAAACGGCGCCGCGCGGGCGGGCTCGGACACGGCGATGGCCGCCGGAACTCCGGCGGCCATCCGTGGTGCGGTGCTCTCCGGATCACGGCTGCGGGCGGTCCACCGTCCCGCGCCAGGCACCGGTCTCCTGACCGCGCCGCTCGATGAAGGTCTTGAAGCGCTCCAGGTCGCCCTTGGCCCGCCGGTCGACGATGCCGAGCTTGTCGCCGGCCTGCTCGACCACCCCGTGCGGTTCGAACTCGAGCTGGAGGGTGACCCGGGTCTTGTCCGTGTCCAGGCGGTGGAAGGTCACCACGCCGGCCTGCTGCGTGCCACCGGTGGACCGCCAGGCCACCCGCTCGTCGGGCAGCTGCTCGGTGATCTCGGCGTCGAACTCCCGCTTCACCCCGGCGACGTCCACCGTCCAGTGGGTCATCGTCTCGGAGAGCTGCCGGACCTCCTGCACGCCCTCCATGAACTGGGGGAACTCCTCGAACTGCGTCCACTGGTCGTAGGCGGTGCGGACGGGTACGGCAACGTCGACGTGTTCGGTAACGCCACTCATGTGGGAACCTCCTTCGGCCGGTGATGGATCGGATCGGGGGGCGATCCGCTCACCAGCGGGTTGTCTCGTTCTTGTGGCCGAGCGCGGCCCACACCTCGGACACCGTCTGGTATTCGGTGCCCTCCGGCAGGCGTTCCAGCGCCGCGAGAATGTCGTCCGGCGCCTCGTTCTCCCGGGCGCTGGCGATGAGCACCAGGCGGTCGCCGGGCAGCGCGCTCATCGAGATGAACCGGCCGAGCCGGCTGCGCTGCTCGACATCCGTGGAGCTCATCCCCTGCGGAGTGCCGGTGCGCAGGTCGCCGGCCGGCGCGGTCGTCGTCTCCGGCTGGTCCTCGCCTGCCGGTTCCGGCACGCGCGACTCCTCGACGCGGGAGCCACCGGTCCCCGGCCCCTGTACGAGGCCGCTGACCTCCTGGCTCATTTGCTCGTCGATCCTCGGTCCGTGCTTGCTGTTGCCACGCTCCATGTCTTCTGCGCTACCCGAGGGCAGGGCCGGTAAACCGGCACCGGACCACGAACCGGCCCTCGGCCGGCCCCGGGACCGGACATCCGGCCCACGGCGGTGCTCAGGTGTCGGCGGGCTTGCGGGGCGGCAACACCGGCTCCTCCGGGTCCGGGTCGCCGGCCTGCAACTGCCGTCCGCGCTGTACCTCGGCGTTGATCTGCACGCCCAGCATCAGCGCCGAGTTGGACAGGTAGAGCCAGACGAGAAACGCGATGGCCGCGCCCAGACTGCCGTAGGTGGCGTCGTACGAGCCGAAGTTGGCCACGTACAGACCGAAGCCGAAGGAGACCACCGCCCAGGCGAGCAGGGCCACCGCGCCGCCGGGGGTGAGCCAGCGGAACCGGGGCTGACGCACGTTCGGGGCGATCCAGAACAGCAGCGACAACAGCACCATCATGATCATGGCGAGCACCGGCCACTTCGCCAGGCTCCACACCGTACGGGCCAGGCCGCCGGCGTTGACCAGATCGCCGACCGCGTCGGTGACCGGGCCGCTGACGATCAGCCCGAGGGCGACCACCGCGAGCAGCACCAGCGTGATCGCGGCCAGACCGATCTGCAACGGCCGCAGCCTCCACACCGGCCGACCCTCGGTCACCCCGTAGATGGCGTTGGAGGCCCGGGTGAACGCCCCGATGAAGCCCGACGCCGACCACAGCGCACCGAGCAGACCGAAACTCAGCAGCAGCTTGGGATTGCTCTGCTCGAGCACCACCGAACGGATCACCCCGACCACGCCACCCTCGTCGTCGGTCAGCACCGAACCGGCGCCCACCTGGTTGGCGAGGTCGACCACCGTGTCGACGGTCTGTTCGCCGGAGGACACCAGGCCGACCAGGGCCACCACCACGATGGCCGACGGGAAGAGCGCCAGGACCCCGTAGTAGGTCAGCGCGGCAGCCCAGTCCGAGCAGTTGTCGGTGACGAAGTTCTGCACGCTGCGGACCAGCACGCCCCGCCAGGTCCGCCAGTTCAGCTGCCGTACCCGCCGGGGCAGCCGGGCGCCCGGCGTGCCGTCGAGCGTCGTACCGGGCTCCGTGGTCGTCATGCCCGCTCCCTGTGCCCCGGCCGCCGGATGACCGGTCGTCCGGTCGGGCCTGGCCCGGCCGGTACCCGCGCCGCGAAATCGACAAACCCGTCCGTCCGGCGCGGATGGTTTGCCGGCCCGCTGCCGGGGAACGCTCACCGACAACCCTGTCGACGCGGAGGAGGACGAGAATGCCCGCGCGCGAGGACATGCCCAGCACGCTGCGACGCTCCCCGGACAAGGCGCAGCGCACCTGGGAGAAGACGCACGACTCGGCGGTGGAGACCTACGGCGAGGGGGAGCGGTCGCACCGCACCGCCTTCGCCGCGGTGAAGCACCAGTTCGAGAAGGTGGGCGACCACTGGGAGCCGAAGGGCCGCAAGGGTCCGAGCGACGCCCAGGCCGCCGGAGGCGGGCCGGAGCGGCGCGCACCCACCGCCGGTGGGGTGGACGCCAACGCCACGAAGGACCATCTGATGTCGGTGGCCCGCAAGCTGGACGTACCCGGTCGCTCCAGCATGACCAAGCCGGAGCTGGTCACGGCCATCGAGAAGGCCAACGACCGCGCCACCCGCAAGGCTCGCGGCGACTGACCCAGCAGACGACGGTACGGGCGGACGCGGCACCCCTGCGCCCGCCCGTTCCGTGTCACCAGTGCCCGCCAGCCGGCGCCTCGATGTGCACCGCCTTCGTGGCGGTGAACTCGTCCAGCAGCTCCGGGCCGTACCCGAAGCCCTGCCCGCTCGCGCCCCGCGGGTGCGCGGCGCCGCCCGGTGCCCCGCCGAACACGGCGTTGATTTTGACGGTGCCCACCGGCAGGTCCCGCCAGGCCCGTTGCGCGTGGCTCATCGACGCGGTCAGCACCGTGGCGGCCAGCCCGTACGGGGAGTCCGCCGCGCAGCGCAGACCCTCGTCGAACGAGTCGACGACCACCACGGGGGCGACCGGCCCGAACGTCTCCTCCCGCACCAGCGGCATGTCGTGCCGGCAGTCGGTGACCACGGTGGCCGGGTAGAACGCTCCCGGCCCGTCCGGCACCTCCCCACCGGTACGCACCCGCGCCCCCGCCGCCACGGCGGCCGCCACCTGCCCGTGCACGTGGTCCCGGTGCCGCCGGTCCACCAGCGGACCCAGCTCGGTGCCCGGCTCCCGGCCCGGCCCCATCCGTAGCGCGCCGGCCCGTCGCACCAGCGCCGCCACGAAGTCTTCGGCCACGTCCCGGTGCACGTAGATCCGCTCCACCGCGACGCAGATCTGCCCCGCGTTGGCGAACGCCCCGAGCGCGGCCTGCTCCGCCGCCCACTCCGGGTCGACGCCGGCGTCGACGACCAGCGGGTCGCTGCCGCCGTTCTCCAACAGCACCTTCGCTCCGGTGCGGGCCGCCGCGGCGGCGATGGCCCGCCCGCTCGCTGTGGCGCCCACGTGGGCCACCACGTCGACCTCCTGGGCGGCCAGCGCCGCCCCGACCTGGGCTCCGCCGGTGAGCAACGACAGCACACCGGGCGGCAGTGCCCCGTCCAGCGCACGCGCCAGCAGCCAACCCGTCGCCGGGGTGCGTTCGCTGGGCTTGTAGAGCACCACGTTGCCGGTGACCAGAGCCGCCCCGAGCAGCCCGCAGGACACCGCCACCGGGTCGTTCCACGGGGTGATCGCGGCCACCACGCCCCGGGGCTGCGGGGTCATGAAGTCCAGCGCGTCCCCCGCACCGTTGAGCGTCCGCCCGCCGCGCAGCGGGGCCAGCTCCGCGTACTGTCGCAGGGTGCCGATGCCCGCCTCGACGCCCCCACGGGCGTCCGCCAGGGGTTTGCCCATCTCCGCGGTGACCGCCGCGGCCAGCTCGTCGGTGACCGCCGACACCGCGTCCGCGGCCCGGTGCAGCGCCGCAGCCCGCGCGGCCGGCGCGGTCGCCGCCCACTCCGCGGCCGCACCGCGCGCCGCCTGGGCCGCCTTGCCGACCTCGTCGGCCGTGGCCACCGGCACCGTGCTGACCGGCGAACCGTCCGCCGGGTCATGGACGACCAGCTCACCGCCGTCGCCGCCCGCACCCCACACCCCGCCCACCAGCTGCGCAACCGTGTACATGCGGCGCTGGATGCCCCGGCCCCGGCGCGGCAAACGCGTTTCGCCCGGTTGCGCGCCGGGTAGCCGGATCGGATGAACACCACCGGCGCCCAGAGCGCGGACGCCGTCGTCGTCGGCGCCGGTCACAACGGCCTCGTCGCGGCGAACCTGCTGGCCGACGCCGGGTGGGACGTGGTGGTGCTGGAGGCGACCGCCGTGCCCGGCGGCGCCGTCCGTTCCGCCGAGGTGACCGCGCCCGGCTACCTCAGCGACCTCTACAGCTCGTTCTACCCCCTGGGGTACGCCTCGCCGGTGCTGCGCGGGCTCGACCTGGGTCGGCACGGCCTGTCCTGGCGGCACTCCCCGGACGTCCTGGCGCACCTGCTGCCCGACGGTCGGGCCGCGGTGATCAACCGGGATCCGGACGTCACCGCCGCCTCCCTGGAGCAGTTCGCTCCCGGTGACGGCAGACGCTGGCTCAACGCGTACGCCGACTGGCTCGAGGTGGCCGAGCCGATGCTGGACACGATCACCACGCCGTTCCCGCCGATTCGCGGCGGGCTGGGTCTGCTGCGCCGGCTGCGGATCGCCGGCGCGCTACGGCTGGCCCGGCGGCTCGTCGTGCCGGTGCGCAAGCTCGGTGACGAACTGTTCGACGGCCCCGGCGGACCGGCGCTGCTGGCCGGCTGCGCCCTGCACACCGACCTGTCCCCGGAGGAGGCCGGCTCCGGAGTGTACGGGTGGCTGCTGGCCATGCTCGGCCAGCAGGTCGGCTGGCCGGTGCCCGACGGCGGCGCGCAGCAGATCACCAACGCGCTCGTCGACCGGTTGCAACAACGCGGCGGGACGATCCTCTACGGCGCCCAGGTCGACCGGGTGCTCACCGCCCGGGGCCGGGCGATGGGCGTGCGCACCGTCGGCGGCACGCTGTGGCGGGCCCGGCGGGCCGTGCTCGCCGACGTGCCGGCGCCGGCCCTCTACCTCGACCTGGTCGGCGCTGCCGCGCTGCCGTCCCGGCTGGTCGAGGACCTGGCGCACTTCCGGTGGGACGGTTCGACGCTGAAGGTGGACTGGGCGCTCTCCGCGCCGGTGCCGTGGACGAACCGGGAGGTGGCCGGCGCCGGCACCGTGCACCTCGGCGCGGACCTGAACGGGCTCACCCACTATGCCGGGGAGCTGGCCCGTGGCGAGCTGCCCCGCGACCCGTTCCTGCTGGTCGGGCAGATGTCGGTGGCCGACCCGAGCCACTCCCCGCCGGGCACCGAGTCGCTCTGGGCGTACACCCACCTGCCGTTCCGGCGGGACTGGCGTGCCGAGGACGTCACCGGGCACGTGCAGCGGATGGAGGACGTGCTGGAGGCGGCCGCCCCGGGCTTCCGGCGACTGATCGTCGGTCGGCACGTGGCCGGGCCGGCCGAGCTGGAGAAGGAGAACCCGAGCCTGGTCGGCGGCGCGCTCGGCGGTGGCGCCGCCGCGGCGTACCAGCAGCTGTTCCTGCGCCCGATCCCCGGCCTGGGGCGGGCGGACACCCCGGTGGACCGGCTCTTCCTGGCCAGCGCGTCGGCGCACCCCGGCGGCGGCGTGCACGGCGCACCCGGCGCGAACGCGGCTCGCGCGGCCCTCGCCCGCGACCGCGCCCTCACCGGCCGCGCCTACGCGGCAGCCATCGCCAAAGCCCACCAAACCGTCTACCCCACCTAACCCC
>NZ_WBKR01000048.1 GCF_008868155.1 Micromonospora sp. ALFpr18c | reverse complement strand
CGACCAGGTGCGCAGGTCGGTGGACTCCCAGACCTCGATGTAGCGGCTCGCGCCGCTCTGGGCCCAGTCCCAGCCCTGCCATCCGTACGCCCGGCCACGGCTCCCGGCGCCCTGGATGCTGTACGCCTCAACCTGGACGGTGCCGCTCGTGTCGGCGTACCTGCGCCGGTTCCAGTTGGCCTGCGGCGTGTCGGTGGAGGTGGGTGTCTGGCTGAGCCCGAACACGTTGGTCCACTGCTCGATCGCCTCCTGCAACAGCGAGTACGGCACGAGCGTGTCGTTGGTGCCGTGCCACAACTGCACCCGTGGGCGGGGGCCGGAGTAGCCGGGGTACGCCTGGCGGCCCGCGTCGCCCCACTGCTGGGGGGTGCGGTTCATGGCGCCGCCGGTGCACTGGCTGTTCGTGGGTGGGTAGTCGGCCGCGTTGGCGAAGCAGTTGTAGGGGACCCCCATGAACGCGGCGCCGGCCTTGAACACGTCGGGATACAGGGCCAGCATGTGGTTGGTCATCATGCCGCCGGACGAGCTGCCGGTGGCGTAGACCCGGTCGGGGTCGGCGCCGTACTGCTGCTGCGCGTACCGGATCATCGACATGATCGAGACCGGGTCGCTGCCACCGCCGCGGCGCTTGGCGGCGTCCGACCAGACGTCGAAGCAGTTGCCGAACCCGGCCTGCTGGGTCGCGGTCGGGTAGATCACGATGAATCCGTACCGGTCGGCCTGGGCGGCGAACTCGCTGCCGGAGTAGAAGCCGGGGCCTGACCCGCCGCAGCCGTGCATGGCCACCACGACCGCGGGCCTGGTCGGGCGGACGTCCGGCACGTAGACGTGCATGCGCATCCGGCCCGGGTTGTCGCCGAAGCTGGTGACCTCGGCCAGCGACGCGGCGTACGCGGGCCGGAAGCTGGGAACCACCAGGCCGGCCGCCACCAGCGCCACGGCGGCGCCGAGCAACAGTTTCCTTCTGATCTTCACGGGGACGACTCCTTCGATCACCTGTGCAGGCTGTGGCTGGCTGCGCGCGTTCCGTTCGCGGGCGCTCCCGGCTGCCCGCGGTGATCGCGCATCGCCCATGACGTGTGCATGCCCTGCCCGGCTCCGTGTGGGTCGCGTGGCAGTTAGTGTTCTCCTCGGACCGATAAGTGTCAATCGACGTAGTTCGATCGATAGGGTCGGGTGTCCCACGGCGATCCGTCTACAGTCGGGGCAACGTCCCCGAGCCGAGCCCGGAGGGCCTGTGGCGAGCCCGTTCGACATCGAGGAGATCTATCCGGACGACGGGGAGCACTCGCTTCGGCTGCCCCGGCGACAGGCCGGCACCTCACCGCAGGGCGTCGCGGTGACCCTGCTGGCGGATTACACCGTGCGGACCCGTGCCGCGCTCCCGTCCGCCGCCATCGTCGCGTTGCTCGCCGAGTCGGGGGTGACCACGGCCGGCGCCCGGGCCGCGATCAGCCGGCTGGCCCGTCGAGGTGTGCTGGAGGGCAGCCGGCAGGGACGGCGCAGCTCCTACCGGCTCAGTCGGGCCGCCGCCGCCGATCTCTCCGCCGGCGCACAGTGGATCCTGACCTCCACCGCCGCGACGACGCCGTGGGACGGACACTGGACGACCATCGCCTTCTCGCTGCCGCAGGACCGCGGCTCACAGCGGCGCGCCCTTCGCGGCCAGCTCCGCTGGCTCGGATACGCGCCGCTGTACGACGGACTGTGGATCTCGCCGTACGAGCTGACCCCGCCCGCCCGGGCACTGCTCGCCCAGCTGTCGGCCGGCCGCGCCACGGTGTTCCGTGGGCGCCACGTCGCACTCGACGCGACCAGCCGACGTGCTCCCATCGAAGCCTGGGACGTCGACGCGATAGAGCGGCACTACGAGGCGTTTCTGCGGCGGTGGACGCCCCTGCTGCCCCGGGTGCGAGCGGGGCAGGTCGACGGCGCGGAGGCGGTGCGGGCACGTACCGAGGTCATGGACACCTTCCGGCGCTTTCCCACCCTCGATCCGCAACTGCCCCTGGAGCTCCTTCCGGCGGGATGGCTCCGGCAGCCGGCCCGGCAGCTGTTCACGGCCGTCTACGACGACCTCGCCGACCCCGCCGAGCAGCATGTCCGCGCGGTCGTCGCGCGACACACCGACAGCGGTGAGCCCGGCATCCAGGCCCACACCACCGCCGACCTCGTCGCCGGGGTACGCGGTGACGAGCCCTGCCGAGGCGGACCCGTCCGCTGACGACCACCGGCCCGCCAGGGGGCATCACCGCGGCGCGGACATGTGTACCTTGTGGAGAGAACGCGGCGATGGGAGGCCCGGGTGACGGTGCGCAGCGGGGAGCCTTCGGCGGCCGACCGGATCGACACCACCGTCGCGCATCCCGCCCGCAGGTACAACTACCTGCTGGGCGGCAAGGACAACTTCGCCGCAGACCGGCAGTCCGGCGACGCGCTCGCGGCCGCGATGCCCACCATCCGGCTCGCCGCCGTCGAAAACCGGATGTTCCTGCAGCGAGCGGTGCGTTTCCTGGCGCAGCAGGGTGTCCGCCAGTTCCTCGACATCGGTACGGGCATCCCGACCGCCGACAACACCCACGAGGTCGCCCAGGCGATCGACCCGTCGGCGCGGGTCGTGTACGTCGACAACGACCCGATCGTCCTCGCCCACGCGCGTGCACTGCTGAACAGCACGCCCGAGGGCCGCACCGCCTACCTCGACGCCGACCTGCGGGACCCGGAGCGGATCCTCGCCCATCCGGACCTGCGCACGACGATCGACCTCGACGAGCCGGTCGCGTTGATGCTGGTGGCCATCCTGCACTTCATCCGCGACGACGAGGCCCCGAAGACCATCCTCGACCGCCTCGTCGCCGCGCTCCCGTCCGGCAGCTACGTCGTCGCCTCGCACGTGACCTGGGAGTACCTGCCGCCCGAGGTGACCGCGAAGCTGGAGGCGAACAACCGCGACGGCCGGTTCCAGGCCCGCAGCACCGACCAGTTCGCCGACCTGCTCGAAGGGTTGGACCTCGTCGAACCCGGCATCGTGTCGGTGGCGCGGTGGCGGGCCGACGACGCGCCGCAGCCGCGGCCGTCCGTGCAGGACGTGTCGTTCAACGGTGCCGTCGCCCGGGTGGTCTGACGGAGGCGGGCCTCGCCCCTCGGGGCGTCATGCGAGCGGTCCGGAGCCTCGCGCGGCGGCAATGATCCGCCCACGCTCCGATTCGGGAAACCGGTCGAGCATGCCACGCACCTCGGCGGCACTCACGTTGGAGCCGAACAGCTCGCTGCCCGGCTCGAGTCGTACACCCTCGGCGAGCGCCCCGGCGACGACCGGGTCGAAGCCGAGCGCGTCGACGAGGGCGGCCACCGCGGCGAGATCGGCGGCGTCGTCGCCGGCGATCGCGATGGCCTTGCGACCGGCGGCGCCCGCCGGTCGCGCCTCGTCCTCCAGATCGTGGTACCCCATGTGGTTGAACGCCTTGACGACCCGTGCGCCGGACAGGAACGCCTGGACGATCTCGCTCGACGAGGTACGCGGGTCGGTCAGGTCGTCGCGGATGCCGTCGACCTCCCACCAGTAGTTCATCGCGTCGACGACGAGCTTGCCGCGCAGGGCCTCGGCGGGGACCGCACGGTACTTGCCCAGCGGCAGGGCGAGGATGACGATGTCGGCGCCGGCCACGGCGTCGGCCGCGGTGGTCGCGCTCGCCCCCGGCGTGAGCACCTCGATGGTGAGCGCGATCTTCGCCGGGTCGCCGGAGCCGGCGACGAGCACCCGGTAGCCGGCGGCGAGTGCGAGCCGGGCGAGGACGGTGCCCACCTTGCCGGCCCCGAGGACGGCGAGGGTCTGTGCTCTGTCGCGGCCGTTGTCGTTCATGTCCCTGCTCCCGTCCCTCGGATGGATCAGCTGGCGAGGATGTCGCGGACCATCGGGATCACCCTGGATCCGTAGAGCTCGACGGCGCGCATCCGGGCGCTCACCGGCTGGGCTCCCGCCGTGTAGATGAGGTCGAACCGGCCGACGCCGACGCTGCGGATGGCACGGGCCATCCGGCGTGCCACCGTCTCCGGGGAGCCGATGTAGAGCGAGCCGTGTTCCACCTCGGAGTCGAACTCCTCACGACGGATCGGTGGCCAGCCGCGCAGCGCGCCGATCCGGTTCCGCATGACCCGGTAGTGCGGCCAGAACACCTCCTTCGCCTCCTCGTCGGTGTCGGCGATGAAGCCGGGCGAGTGCATCCCGACCGGGTGCGCGGTGGTGCCGAGCTGGTCGGCCGCCCGGCGATAGAGGTCGATGTAGGGTGCGAAACGCTCCGGAGCGCCGCCGATGATGGCGAGCATGAGCGGAAGGCCGTACCGGGCGGTGCGGACGACCGACTGCGGCGAGCCGCCGACGCCCACCCAGGTGGTGAGGTGTCCCGATTCCGTCTTCGGGAAGACGTCGGCGTCCGTGAGTGGGGCACGTGTGGTGCCGCTCCAGGTGACCGGCTTCTCGTCGAGCAGCTTCGCGAACAGCTCGATCCGCTCCTCGAACAGCACGTCGTAGTCCGCCAGGTCGTAGCCGAACAGGGGGAACGACTCGGTGAACGAGCCGCGACCGAGGATTACCTCGGCCCGGCCCTGCGACAGCGCGTCGACGGTGGCGAAGCGTTGGAACACCCGGACCGGGTCGTCGGAGCTCAGCACCGTCACGCCGGAGGAGAGGCGGATCCGGGAGGTGCGGGTGGCGATCCCCGCCAGCACGGTCTCCGGCGTCGACACCGAGTACTCCGGCCGGTGGTGCTCACCGAGTGCGATGACGTCGACGCCGAGTTCGTCGGCCAGTACCGCCTCGTCGACGACCTGACGGATCGCCGCGGCGTGGGAGACGGGCTTACCGGAATCGTCCTCCGGCACGTCGCCGAAGGTGTCGAGGCCGAACACGAGGTCAGACATTGGTGGGCTTATTCGCCAACAGCTCCCGGACCCGCGGCGCGACCTCGCTGCCCAGCAGCTCGATGGTTCGCGCGCGTGCCTCGCGAGGCAGGTGCATGATGTCGTACTTGAGATCGAATCGACTCAGCCGCAGATCGCGGGCCACGGCGGCGATCTTGCGGGCGACCGTTTCCGGTGACCCGACGAACAGCGCTCCGTGGTCGATCTCGGCCTCGTAGCGTGCACGGTCGGGCTTGTAGAAGCCGCGCTCCTCGGCGAGCCGCGCCACGGTCGGCTGCCAGTACCGCCACCATGTTTCCACCGCCTCCTCGTCGCTGTCCGCGACAAGGCCGAGCGAGTGCTGCGCGATCGGCTGCACGGGCTTCCCGAACTGCTCGAGCGCCTGGTGGTAGAGGTCGACGTGGCCGGCGAACCGCTGCGGACGCCCGCCGATGATCGCGAGCATGAGCGGAAGCCCGTAGCGGGCGGCGCGGACCACCGAGTTCGGGCTCCCGCCGACGCCGATCCAGGTCGGGATGCCGCCCGGTCGCATTCGCGGGTGCAGTCGCTGCTCGACCAGGGGGCTCCGTACGGTGCCGGACCAGGTGACCGTTTCGTCCCGTTGGAGGCGGACGAAGAGGTCGAGCTTCTCCTCGAACAACCGCTCGTAGTCCGCCAGGTCGTACCCGAACAGCGGGAACGACTCGGTCGCCGACGCCCGCCCGAGAACCAGTTGAGCCCGGCCGTTGGACACCGCGTCGAGGGTGGCGAACTCGTGGTAGAGCCGCACCGGATCGTTGGTGCTGAGCACGGTGACCGAGGTGCCGAGGCGGATCCGCTCGGTTGCCGTCGCCATCGCCGCGAGCAGCACCGGGGTGGCCGAGTCGTTGTGGCCCTCCCGGTAGTGCTCGCCCAGGCTGAACACGTCGAGGCCGACCGACTCCGCGAGCCGGGCCTCCTCGACGAGCAGTCGTACCGTCTCGGCGTCACTCAGGATCCGGTCGCCGTCGCTGGCGACCTCGCCGAACGAGTTGAGCCCCAGTTCAAAGCCTTCAGCCGTCATCGTCCCCTCCTCAGCGGTTGCCGATCGTGACGCGTGGGAAGTGATCTTCCTTGTTGACGTGTCAATGATGCTAACCTGCCGATTGACGCGTCAATTCCCCAGGAGGCTGAGATGACCAGCGCCACACCCGAGCGGCGGAGGGGGCGTCAGCTGCCGACCGCGGACGAGCTGCGGATCTGGCGCTCCTTCGTCGAGACGGTGGAAGCCCTCAACTCCCAGGTGGCGTCCCGCCTACAGGCCGACTCGTCGCTCTCGCCGGGGGACTACGCCGTCCTGCTCGCCCTCAGCGAGGCGCAGGAGCAGCGGATGCGCTCCTCCGCGCTCGCCGCGCACATCGGGTGGGAGCGCAGCCGGCTCTCCCACCACCTCGGGCGGATGGAACGGCGTGGGCTCATCCGTCGCCAGGAGTGCGCGACCGTTCCCCGCGGAGCGGAGGTGCTGCTCACCCCGACCGGAGTCGAGGCGTTCCGGCAGTCCACCTTCCCGCACCTGCGCGCCATCCGGGAGCTGTTCGTCGACGCTCTCACACCGGAGCAGCTCGGCGCGGCCGGCGAGATCGCGGCGGCGCTGCGTGAGCATCTCGGGACGCCGCGCGAGGAGTGAGCAGCCCGGGCCCGCATGGGACGAGCCACACCGGGTACGCCGCTGCGGCCCTACCGCCGACGCTCGAGCGCAGCCGGTGATCGCCGACGACGGCGCCCGCACCCAGTTCAGGAGGCCGCGATGAGTCCGAAGGCCACACGGGGCGACGCGAGTGTGCGGAGCCTCGACGGAAAGGTCGAGGTTGTCGTCATCCCGGTGGCGGACGTCGACCGGGCGAAGGGGTTCTACGAGAGCATCGGGTGGCGACTCGACCAGACTCCGCCCGGCATCGTCCAGTTCACCCCGCACGGCTCCGCCTGCTCGGTGCAGTTCGGCGCCCAGCTCACGTCGGCGACACCCGGCTCGGCCACGACGTACCTGGTGGTGTCCGACATCGAGGCGGCGCGCGACGCCCTGGTCTCCGCCGGCGTCGAGGTGAGCGGCGTCTTCCACGTCAGCCCGGACGGGCCGGTCGACGGGCCGGATCCCGAGCGCCGCAGCTACTTCTCGCGCGCCACGTTCCACGACCCGGACGGCAACACCTGGCTCGTGCAGGAGATCACGAGCAGGCTCCCCGGCCGCGTCGAGGGAGGCCGGACGTCGTACACCTCCGACAGCGACCTGGCGAGCGCGCTGCGACGCGCGGCCGAGGCCCACGGCGAGCACGAGAAGCGCACCGGTACGAGGGACGACAACTGGCCCGACTGGTACGCGACGTACATGGTGAGCGAGCAGTCGGGGGCGAAGCTGCCCGAGTGACCCGTGCCGACGCGGCGGCGGTCAGGCGTCCTTGTCGGCGAGGTGCCAGATCTCCGGCACCGGAGTCCACCCGCCGTCCGGGCTCAGCGACTCCTGGCACGGCTCGGTCAACGTCCACCATTCCTGCGTCTGCGGGTCGGCGGCGATGCGTGCCTGGTCGGCCTCGTGGTCGTCGCCCACGTACTCGTAGTAGCCGAACAGCAGGTCGTCGTGGAGAAAGATCGTGAAGTTGCGCATGTTCGCCTGCCGCAGTGTCTCCTCGACGGCGGGCCAGACCGCGGCGTGCAGCCGTAGGTAGGTTTCCCGGTGCTCCGGTCGGAGCCGGATGACCATTCCGTGTCGCCGCATCTCACGCCTCCGCGATAGTCGCACCGGTGTCGCGTGGAGCCGCGACCACGCTCGTCCCGTCCGGCCGCCGCGACCATACCCACCCGCCCCTGGGACCGCTGAATCGGGTGAAGTATATCGATGCGAATCGTTTGACGTATGACGTTGTGAACGCTAACTTCTGACTCGCGGGTCGCGCGGGCCGCCGGGAGCCCGGATGCGCCGCCGCGCTCCGAACGGGCCCGGCCGCATCCCGCCCGCACCACACCCCCATGTGCTGACGCCACCACCGGACGCCGGCACACACACCAGGGCACGCGCGAGCGTTGCGCCCGTGGGTGACCCCGATCGAAGGAGTGGACCATGAAGTCCATCGCTGAGGCTCGTCCCGCCTCCGCACCGAGACACCGCTGGCGGTCGGCACTGGCCGCGGCGGCGGCCGCGGTCATGACCGCCGGCATGCTCGTCGCGGTCGACACGGCGCCCGCGGCGGCGGCCACCGTGGACACCAACGCCTGGTACGTGCTGGTGAACCGCAACAGTGGCAAGGTGCTGGACCTGTACGGATCGGCCACCAACGACGGTGCGCGGATCAGCCAGTGGACGCGCAACAACGGCGCGAACCAGCAGTGGCAGTTCGTGGACTCGGGCGGCGGCTACTACCGGTTGAAGTCCCGGCATTCGGGCAAGGTCCTCGACGTCAGCAACTTCTCGACCGCCGACGGCGGGGCGATCGTGCAGTGGGCCGACCTCAACGGCACGAACCAGCAGTTCCGGCTGGCCGACTCGGACGGCGGGTACGTCCGGCTCATCAGCCGGCACAGCGGCAAGGCCGTGGAGGTGCAGGGCGCCTCCACCGCCGACGGCGGAAACATCGTGCAGTACTCCGACTGGAACGGGACGAACCAGCAGTGGCAGCTCGTCCCCACCGACGGCGGGAACCCGCCACCGTCGGGCGGTAGTGGGTGCGGCAAGGCGCCGACGCTGTCCAGCGGCACGCACACGATCCAGAGCAACGGCAAGAGCCGGACCTTCATCCTGCGGGTGCCCACCAACTACAACAACAGCAACCCCTACCGGCTGATCTTCGCGTTCCACTGGCGGGGCGGCACCATGCAGGAGATCTCCTCCGGCGGCACCAGCGGAACCGCGTGGTCCTACTACGGGCAGCAGGAGCAGTCGAACAACAGCGCGATCCTGGTCGCCCCCCAAGGATTCGGCAACGGCTGGGGCAACTCCGGCGGCGAGGACATCACCTTCGTCGACGACATGATCAGCCGAATCGAGAGCACCCTCTGCGTCAACCCCAGGCAGCGCTTCGCCCTCGGGTTCAGTTGGGGTGGCGGCATGAGCTACGCGGTCGCCTGCGCGCGGCCCACCGTCTTCCGGGCCGTCGCGGTCATCTCCGGCGCGCAGATCAGCGGGTGCAGCGGCGGCACGCAGCCCATCGCGTACTTCGGGCTGCACGGCATCTCGGACAACGTCCTGAACATCTCCCAGGGGAGGGCGTTGCGCGACACGTTCGTCCGGAACAACGGTTGCACCACCCAGAACCCGCCCGAGCCGGCGGCGGGCAGCCGGGCGCACATCACGACCACCTACTCCGGCTGCCGGGCCGGGTACCCGGTGCAGTGGGCCGCGTTCGACAACGGCCACATGCCGGGACCGGTGGACGGAACCTACGCCGAGAGCGGCATCACGACCTGGACCAAGGGTGAGATCTGGAGGTTCTTCTCGCAGTTCTCGTGACGGCGGTTCGCGTCAGATGGCGGCGTCCGCTCCCGGGTCCGGGGGTGGGCGCCGCGTCGTCGTCGGCGAGGGTCAGCGTTGCAGGCGGACGGGCTTACCGCTGCGCCGGACCAGCCACGCCTCGGTGATGTGGGTGAACATCGCCGCGGCGGCGCCGTCCGGGTCGTGGGCGGCGATGCGCTCGTAGATGCGCCGATGCCCCTTGTTGGACGCCACGCACAGGGAGCGTTCGGTCCGGCCCATGTAGCGGGCCGTGTTGATGACCTGGCTCTCCAGCGCGCGGACGACGCCGCGGGCGATGCGGTTGCCGGACGCCTGCATGACCGTGTCGTGGAAGGCGCGGTCGTGCTCGTGGTAGGTCACGTGGTCGTCGACGAGCTCGTCCATCCGGTCCACCTGGGCGCGCAGCCGCTCGACGGTGTCGGCGTCGGCGAGGCGGGCGGCGACGTTCGCCATGTCGGACTCCAGCACCCGCCGGGTGACGACGAGGTCGTCGAGTATGGCGAGACTGTCGTCCACGGCGATGGTGGCCGCGAGGACGAGCTCGTCGAGCATGTCCCAGTGCGACTCCGGGGTGACCATGGTGCCGGCGCCCTGGCGGACCTGCACCAGACCCTTCTCCTGAAGGATCTTCACCGCCTCCCGGACGACGGTCCGGCTGACCGAGAACGTTTCGCACAGGACGGGCTCGGGGGGAAGGGACGTCCCAGACGGGTGTACGCCCCGGACGATGCGCTCCACCAGCTCGGCGGTGACCGCCCTGGCGAGGTTGGTCGGTCGACGCACCCACGCCGGGGTCACCGAGTTGTTCAGGGCTGTCTCCTGCGCTGGCGTCATGTCCCCCTCCGAATGACTCGCCGTGGCACGACGTCCGGATCAGTGTACGACCGAGTATTGACGTCACACGTCATACGAGTTACGTTCCGATCAACATTGGCTCGCGGGACGCCCGCCGGCCACCCCACTTTCAAAGGTGACAACCGATGAGACAGCGAGCAATATGGTCGGCCGTCCTCGTTGTGAGCCTGGCCTTGGCCGGCTGTGGAAGTGCCAGCGATTCGGGTAAGTCCACCAGCTCTGACGGCAAGCTGGTGGTATGGGACTTCAAGTCCGGTGAGGCGTTCGCCAAATCCTATCTGGACACAGCGAAGGCGGACTTCAAGAAGAAGCACCCCGATGTCACGGTCGAATTCGTCGCGCAGCCCTTCGATCAGTACTACACCCTGCTCGGCGCGGCGATCCAGTCCGGCAAGGGCCCGGACGTGATGATGTTCAACGGTGGGGGCCAGATCCGCGACCGGGTGGACGCGCTCGTGCCGCTCACCGACTACGTGGCCGAGGACAAGCAGCGGCTGGCCGGCTGGGACGCGTTCACCAAGGACGGCACGATCTACGGCGGCCCGGTGACGTTGCAGGGCTACCCCATCTACTACAACAAGACGGTCTACGAGAAGGCCGGCCTCGACCCGGCGAGCCCGGCGACCACGTGGGACAAGCTCGTCGCCGACTGCGCCGCCGTCGCCAAGGCCGGCGCCAAGTGCTTCGCCCTCGGCAACAAGGAGGGAGTCGGCATCCAGTTCTGGCTCTCCAGCCTGGGCTCGACCACCCTCACCGCCCAGGAGTACGACGCCTGGATCGCCGGCAAGCGCGACTGGAATTCGGCCAACGTCAAGCGGATCTTCCAGCTCTGGAAGGAGGCCGGGGACAAGAAGATGAACAGCGACGGTGCCAACTCGACCGCGATGTTCAACGACTCCTTCGCGTTCTTCCAGTCCGGCAAGGCCGCCCACGTCATGGGTCTCATGTCGGACGTCGGGCACTGGCAGGACTTCAACGAGTTCCTGACCCCGGAGAAGCTCGGCGTCATGAAGGCCCCGATCGTCACCGCCGGCACCACCCCGAGCCTCCCGTACGACGGGGGCATCGGCTACGCGGTCGCCAAGTGGACGAAGGACCCGAAGGTGGCCGCCGACCTGGTGCGTTCGCTGACGTCGACCGAGGCGCTCAACGCCTTCTACTCCGGCGCGGGCGCGATCGTCGCCGACACCACCATCGACGTGTCGCAGGCCGGCCCGGCCGCTGCCACGATCGTCAGCGAGTTGAAGAGCGGTAAGCCCGCCCTGCACGTGGCGCTCTCCTCGAAGACGATCGACCTGATGGGGCGCCTCTCGCAGCAACTGCTCAGCGGTTCGATCACCGTCGACGAGGTGGTGAAGCAGTTGGCCGCCTCCGATCAGGCGGGCTGAGCACGTGCCGATCGGAAACACTCGATCGTCGGTCCGTCCGGCTTCGGCCGGGCGGGCCGGCGGGCCGGGGGCCACCCCCGCCGCACATCGGGGTGGCGCACGTCCCCGGCGCACCGGTGGGGACCTGAGGGCCGAACGCCTCGCCCCCTACGTCCTGGTCGCCCCGGCCGTCCTGATCATCGTGCTGTTGCGGCTCTACCCGCTGATCCTCGGCGTCAACTTCTCCTTCACCGGCGACGGCGCGCAGAACGGGACGGCGGTCGGATTCGGCAACTACCGCGAGCTGTTCGGCGACGACCTGTTCCGGACCGCCCTGAGCAACGTCGGACTGCTGGTGGTGCTGCTTCCGGTGGCGGTGGCGATCCCCGGACTGCTCGCGACGTTCATCTACCTCCGGGTGCCCGGTCACCGCTTCTACCGCAGCGTCTACTTCTTCCCCGCGGTGCTGTCCCCGGTCATCGTCGGCGCGATCTTCAACCTGCTGCTCGCCTTCGACGGCCCCCTCAACGCCATCCTCGGCTCGTTCGGCGTCGGACCGGTGGACTGGCTCGGTGACCCGGACATCGCGATGTTCATGGTGGTCGGCGTGCACATCTGGGCCACCTTCGGCATGGCCCTGGTGGTGTTCCTCGCCGGCTTCGCCACTCTCGACGCGGCGCTCCTGGACGCCGCCCGGGTGGACGGCGCCTCGCTGCCCCAGGTCATCTGGCACGTGATCGTCCCGAGCCTCTCCCGCACCATCCAGTTCGTCTTCGTGACCACGATGATCGGCATGCTGACCTCGATGTTCGGCCTGCTCTTCGTCATGACCAACGGCGGGCCGGAGGGGTCGACGTACCTGCCGGAGTACTACATCTGGATCCAGCAGGGCCAGATGAACCGTCCGGCTCTCGCGTCGGCCGCGTCCACGATCCTCTTCGTGATCATGCTCGTGGTGGGGCTGTTGCAGATCAAACTGCTCGAACGATCGGGGAGGGAGGACTGATGTCCGGCCTGCGCCTGGGACGGTGGCTGATCGCCATCCCGATGTCGCTGCTCGCGCTGGCGACGATCTACCCCCTGCTGTTCACCGCCAACGTCGCGATGAAGACCCGGCGGGACTACATCCTCGACCGGTTCGGCCTGACCGACGCCCTGCGGTGGGAGAACATCGAAACGGCATGGACGAGCGTCGGCATGGGCCGCTACTTCGCCAACTCGCTGCTCGTGGTGACGTCGTCGGTGGTCCTGCTGCTCCTGTTCGGGTCGATGGCCGGATTCGCTCTGAGCCAGCTGCGGTTCCGCGGCTCGTCGGCGCTGTTCCTGGGCTGCCTCGCGGGACTCTTCATCCCGTTCCAGGTGATCATGGTGCCGCTCGCCCGGATCATGGCCGACACCGCGCTCATCGACACGTACCCCGGCCTGGTGCTCGTCTACGTGGCCCAGTTCCTGCCCTTCACCGTCTTTCTGATGACCAGCTACTACCGGGGCATCCCGAAGGAGATCGTCGACGCCGCGCGGATCGACGGCAACACCGTCTACGGCGTGTACCGGCGGATCATGCTGCCGCTGGGCACTCCGGCGCTGCTGTCGGTGGGCATCCTCAACGCCCTGTTCTGCTGGAACGACGTCCTCATGGCGCTGGTGATGATGCCCTCGGCCGAGCACCGGACGCTGATGATCGGGGTGACTTCGTTGCGCGGGCAGTACTCCGACAACATCCCGACCTTCGCCTCGGGAGTTCTGATCGCCGCGATACCCGTCCTGTTGGTCTACCTGTTCCTCCAGCGCCAAATCGCCGACGGTGTAGCCGCCGGTTCCACGAAGGGTTGACATGCGGATCATTGGATATCGGACACTCGCCACTGTCCAGGAATGGGGGCGGCCAGTCGGCGATGCCAACGGCGTCTTCGCCGACGGGGTGGTCCCGGTGTCGATCGTCATCGTCGAGACCGACGAGGGCATCTCGGGGGTCGGCCTCGGGCCACACGTCGAGATCGAGCGGATCTTCGCGGCCATCGAGGGCGAAGATCCCCGCGCCGTCACGACCCTCTACGACCGGATGCTGCGGCACACCTTCAAGGCCGGTCACGCGGGCCCGGTGTTCGGCACCATCGGCGCCCTGGACACCGCCCTGTGGGACATCAAGGCGCAGGCCGCCGGCGAGCCACTGTGGCGGCTGCTGGGCGGACGTGACCGGCTAGTCCCGGCCTACGCCTCCGGCCTGGACATCGGGCTCACCGACGACGAACTCGTCGCCGAGTACGAGGTCTACGCCAGTCACGGCCTGCGGGCCGCGAAGCTCAAGGGCGGTCTCGACATCGAGCGTGACCGGCACCGCCTCGGTCTGGTCAGGGACGTGTTGACCGAGGCCGGGCACGGGCTGCGGCCGGGTCTGATGCTCGACGTGAACGAGGCGTGGACCCGCAAGCAGGCCGTCCGGCACGTCAGCGAACTCGAACGGAGCCTGGACCTCATCTGGATCGAGGAGCCGGTCCGGCGCTGGGACGCCGAGGGGCACGCGACGGTCGGCCGGGGGATCTGCGCGTCGGTCGCCACCGGGGAGAACCTCACCGGGCTCGAACAGTACCGGCCGCTGATCGCCGCCGGCGCGGTCGACATCGTCCAGATGGCGGCCGTCTGGGGGGTCACCCACTTCCTGCGGACATCCGCCCTGGCGCACGCCTACGACCTGCCGGTCAGTCCGATCGGCAACAGCCCGGTCGGGTTGCTGCACGCCGCGACGTCGGTGCCGAACCACCTGACCAGCGAGTTGCAGGATCTGCATCCACCGGTCGGCGTCTCCATCGACCTGCACGTCGAGGATGGCGCGTTCGTCCTCGGCGACTCACCCGGACTGGGTGTGCGGGTCGACGAGGACCGGATCCGGACGGCCAACCGTCGCCCGCAGGTGCAGACGGCCGAGAGCCCCAACGTCCGGCCGGAGCGGGCCGGACGGCGGCTGCTGGCCGCCGTCGACGGCATCTCCGCCCGGAAGGTCCCCGTGGTGCCGTTGAACTCGCACCACGAGGTGTCGCCCACCGCGCGCCGCTGAGACGGCGTGAGCTGACCACCAGAACAGGGAGCGTGGGTGCCCCGCCACGGCGGTGTACCCACGACCACGCCCGGTCGGGACGAACGGCGTACCGACCGCCGAGACGGAGGATCGATGAAGGCAGTCGTCTACCGGGGGGCGCGGCACCTCGGGATCGAGGAACGTGACCCGGAAGCACCGGGGCGCGGCCAGGTGCGTATCGCGGTGGCCTACACCGGGATCTGCGGCACCGATCTGCACATCTACCACGGGGACATGGACGCGCGGGTCGGCGCGTCCGCGATCATCGGACACGAGATGTCCGGGCGGATCGCGGCCGTCGGCGAGGACGTCACCGGCTGGACCGTCGGCCAGGCCGTGACCGTGCTGCCGACCCGGCCCTGCGGACGGTGCGCCGCCTGCCGGCGCGGGCTCTCCCACATCTGCCACGACATGAACTTCCTCGGCATCGACTCGCCAGGGGCGATGCAGTCGTCCTGGACCGTGCCGGCGGATCTGGTCCTGCCGCTGCCCGCGGACCTGCCGCTCGACCACGCGGCGCTCGTCGAGCCGGTCGCGGTCGCGGTGCACGACGTCCGACGGGGCAACGTGACCGCCGACGACCAGGTCGTCGTGGTCGGTGGTGGACCGGTCGGGGTCCTCATCGCCACCGTCGCGCAGGGCCGCGGCGCGCGCGTGCTCCTCGTCGAACCGGACCCGTTCCGTCGCCAGGTGGCGGGCAGGATCGGGGTCGAGGCCGTCGATCCGGGTACGACCGACGTCGTGGCGCTGGTCAACGACCGGACCGACGGGGCGGGCGCCGATGTCGCCTTCGAGGTCTCCGGCTCCGCCCCGGGCGTCGCCACGGCGGTCGACGTCCTCACCACCCGGGGCCGGCTGGTGATGGTGGCGATCCATCCCAAGCCCCGCGAGGTCAACCTGCACCGGTTCTTCTGGCGTGAACTGGAGCTGCTCGGTGCCCGTCTCTACCAGCGCGACGACATGGTCCAGGCGATCCGGTTGGTCGCCTCCGGCGCCATCCCGGCGCGGGAGCTCATCTCCCGGGTCGAGCCCGTCGAGGCGGCCACCGCCGCGTTCACGGCGCTGGAGGGCGGCGGCGTGATGAAGGTGCTGCTCGATCTGCGGGAGGACAACCGGTGACGACACTCTTCGACCTGTCCGGACGGACCGCCGTCGTGACCGGGGCCCGGCGCGGCATCGGCCTCGCCATGGCCGAGGCGCTGGCCCGGGCCGGAGCCGACGTCGTCGGCGTCTCCGCGCACCTCGAAGCGGACGGAAGTGAGGTGGAACGCCGGGTGCGTGCCGCCGGCCGCCGGTTCACCGCCCTGCGGGCGGACCTGGGCGACCGGGCGGCCGTGCACCGGTTGGCCGCCGACCTCACCGCGCTCGGGCCCATCGACATCCTGGTGAACAACGGCGGCACGATCGCCCGTACCCCGGCCGTCGAGCACCCGGACGAGATGTGGGACCACGTCATCGAGGTCAACCTGAGCAGTCAGTTCGTGCTGAGCCGGGAGATCGGCCGGACGATGGTCGAGCGCGGCCACGGCAAGATCATCTTTACCGCGTCGCTGCTGAGTTTCCAGGGCGGCATCACCGTCCCCGGCTACGCCGCCTCGAAATCGGGCGTTGCCGGGCTCACCAGGGCGCTGGCGAACGAGTGGGCGGCACACGGCGTGAACGTCAACGCCATCGCCCCCGGCTACATCGCCACCGACAACACCCAGGCACTGCGCGACGATCCCGACCGTGAACCAGCGATCCTCGCCCGGATCCCGGCCGGCCGATGGGGTCGCGCCGACGATCTCGGCGGTGCCACCGTGTTCCTGGCATCGGCCGCGTCGGACTACGTCAACGGCGTCGTGCTGCCCGTCGACGGCGGCTGGCTCGGCCGATGACGGCCGGGCAGGCACCCGGGCGGGCCGGGATCGTCGACGCGCACCACCACCTCTGGGTCCGGGCGCGGCACCCGCAGCCGTGGATCGACCCCGTGACCATGGCGGCCATCGACGCCGACTTCGAGCCCGTCGACCTCGCGCCGCTGGCCCGGGCGGCCGGGGTCACCGCGACCGTCGTCGTGCAGTCCATCGCCTCGCAGGCGGAGACGGTGCACCTGCTGGGCGTCGCCGCCGACGACAGCCTCGTCCAGGGGGTGGTCGGCTGGGTGGACCTGACGGCCGACGACACCGCCGAGCGCATCGCGCGCCTGCGGGCCGCGCGGGGCGGCGACCGCCTCGTCGGCATCCGGCACCTCGTGCAGGGCGAGACCGACCCGGCGTACCTGGACCGCCCGGACGTCCGCCGGGGGATCGCGGCGGTGGGAGCCGCCGGCCTCGTCTTCGATCTGCTGGTCCGCCAGCACCAGCTCCCCATGGCCACGCGGCTGGTGTACGACCTGCCGGAGGTCAGCTTCGTCCTCGACCATCTGGGCAAGCCCGCGCTGGGCCGTCCGGAGCTGACGGAGTGGATCGGAGACCTGCGGGCGTTTGCGGCCTCGCCCAACACGACGGCGAAGCTCTCCGGCCTGGTGACCGAGGTGGAGCGGTCACACTGGACGACGGACGACCTCAGACCGGCCGTCGACCACGCGCTCGACGCGTTCGGACCGGACCGGCTGATGTTCGGCTCCGACTGGCCGGTGTGCCTGCTCGCCAGCTCGTACCAGCGGTGGGTGGACGCGCTGACGGAGATGGTGGGCGGCCGCCACGGGAGTGACCGGGCCGGGATCTGGGGCGACACGGCGCGTCGCGTCTACGGGTTGACCGCGCCGTGAGATCGCCGACGCTTCCGCGTCGCCTGCGGCTACGGTGACGCCCCGGTCGGGACCGGCTCCGATCGTCGGACACCGGCCCCGACCGGGGCGTCGTCACCGCGGTGGTCGCGGTTGCGTCACACCTGGGTGAACCGCCACTGCTGGTTGGTGGCACTGTGGCAGGTCCACTGCAACAGTCGTGCGCCGTCGGTGGTGGCGGCACCGTTGACGTCCACGCAGAGCCCGCTCAGCACGTTGCGCACCGTGTAGACCCCGGACGTCCCCGTGGCCGTCGCGGTGAACTTCTGCTGGTTGCTGTTGTTGCAGGTGGCCTGCTGGAGGAAGGCACCCGCCGCGGTGGAGCCGCCGATCACCTCGACACACTTGCCGCTGTGCACGGCCTTGAGGTAGACCGCGCCGCTGCCCGCGTCGACGGCCTGCCACTTCTGGTTGTTGCCACCGGTGGCCGCCCACTGGTTGATCTGGGCGCCGTCGGCGGTGGAGACGCCGCTGACGTCCATCAGCTTGCCACTGTGCTGCGCGGTGAGCGTCCAGGTCTTCCCCGCCACACCGGTGCCGGTGCCGGGCACGCCGACGCCGGCACCCCCGAAGGTGTGCGAGTCGAGGTCGAACCAGTTGTTGCCGCTGCCCTTGAACACCATGTAGAGCGTCTGCGTTCCGCCGATGGCGGAGACGCTCACCGGTGCCGTGGACTGGTAGTTGTCCCAGCCGCCGGTGCTGGGCACGGGTGTGGTGGCGAGCAGGGTGCCGGTCGGCGAGCCGGCGCGCAGCTCGATCGAGCCGCCACCGGATGGGGACGACAGCCGGTAGCTGACCGTGGAGATGCCCGACAGGTTCATCGGGTTGAACGCGATCCAGTCGTTGTTGGAGATGTCACCGACGCGCTTGGTGCTCTCCGCGGCCGCCTGGTCGACGACGCGGATGCCCGACTGGCTGCTGAAGTACTCGGACTGCTTGTGCTTGGGCTGAAGGATCGCCTGCGCGGTGCCGGTGAGTGGGGCCGCGCCGCCCGCGCCACCGCTGTCGGTGTAGCGCGCGTTCAGCACGTAGAACAGGTTGGCGCCGTCCGGGTGCCCGCCGAGCAGGTCCGTGGAGATGGTGCCGGAGCAGCCCGGATACTCGGTGGTCTCGTGCGCGTGGTCGTCGTGCCCCAGCGCCGGGTTGAGGACCACCTTCGAGCAGTCGACCGTTCCGCCGTCCGGGTCGGTGACGGTGATCTGGTACGACACCCGGTCGCCGAAGGTGAGCATGCCGCCGTTGCCCGGTGTGGTGATGGTGACCACCGGCGCGCTGTTGCCGACGGTGATCTGGACGTTGGCGAAGCCGGTCTTGCCGGTGTTGTCGGTGACCTTCAGCTGCGCCGTGTAGTTGCCGTTGGCGGTGTACACCTTCGACGGGTTGGCGGCCGTCGAGATGGTGCCGTCGCCGAACGTCCACAGGTAGCTCAGGGTGTTGCCCGGGTCCGGATCGGCCGTGCCGGCGCTGCTGAACTGGACGGTGAGTGGCGCGGTGCCGCTGGTGGGTGTGCCGGTGGCCTTGGCGATCGGCGACCGGCCGCCCTGGATGTAGTCGATCCGGTAGAGCCCGGAGTCGCTGTTGCCGCCGCCGAAGTTGGTGCCCCACTCCAGCAGGTAGAGCGAGCCGTCCTTGCCGAACTCCATGTCCATCGGCTTGTTGAACCCACCACCCGGCAGGAACGGGTTGGTCCGGGTCACCGCTGTGGCCGAGTCGAAGTGCACCTCCTTGATGTAGCTGCGCGACCACTCGTAGAAGAAGTGCACGCCGTCGTAGTAGGGCGGGAACTTCGTCGCGGACGGGTTCGCCGCGTCGTACCGGTAGACCGGCCCGCCCATCGGCGCGGAGCCGCCGGAGCCGAGCTCCGGGAAGGTCGGTGAGGTGCCGTAGCCGTACCACATGTTCGGTGCGACGACCGGCTTCAGGCTGGTCAGACCGGTGTTGTTGGGCGAGTTGTTGACCGGTGCGTTGCAGTTGAACTTCGCGCCGACGACACCGGTGTCCGGGTTGAACGGCGCGTAGGGCTGGTTGTCGCCGTGGCAGAACGGCCAGCCGTAGTTGCCGGCTGACTTGATCACGTTGAGTTCGATCAGGCCCTCGGGGCCCCGGTTGGTGGTGGGCGGGTTGCGGTCCGGCCCGTAGTCGGCCAGGTAGACCCAGCCGTTGGCCGGGTCGATCGAGAAGCGGAACGGGTTGCGGAAGCCCATCGCGTAGACCTCCGGACGGGTCTGCGCCGTGCCCTGGGGGTACAGGTTGCCCGTCGGGATGGTGTAGCCGCCACTGGCCGAGGGACGGATCCGCAGCAGCTTGCCGCGCAGGTCGTTCGTGTTGCCGGCGCTGCGGGCGGCGTCGAGGTTGGCCTTGCCGGAGCGCCAGTCCAGCGGGGCGTAGCCCTGCCAGTTGGGGTCCAGGTTCGGCGGCGTGTCGTCCCCGGTGCCGATGTAGAGGTTGCCGTCCGGGCCGAAGTCGATGTAACCGCCGGTGTGCCCGGGCTCCGGGAAGGTCCGGTCACGGTACGCCGGGATGTCGATGATGGTCACACCGCTGGACAGGTTCAGCGTGTCGCCGCTGAGGGTGTAGCGGGAGACCCGGTTGACGTCGGTCGTACTGCTCGCCGGCGAGTGGTACAGGTACACGTACCCGTTGCTGGCGAAGTTCGGATCCAGCGCCATGCCGGTGAGGCCGTCCTCGCCTCCGGTATAGACACTCAGCGTGGCCGCGGTGACGGTGCTGTTGGTGGAGGGCTTGAAGATCTTCACCTGTCCGCCGCGCTGGACGTAGATGACCCGTCCGTCCGGCGCCACGGCCAGTGCCATCGGGTCGACGGTGTTGTCGTCGAGGGTGCGCTTCTCGAAGTTGCCCCACACGGTGCCGCCGCAGTCGCCGGGGACGTTGCCGGCGGCCCACCGGACGCCACCCAGGACGTGGTTGCGGAAGTTCGTCTCGCTGTACGACTCGATCGCGTGGCCCATCGCGGTGGCCCACACCCGTCCGCCGCCGGTGTTGCGGCACCAGGAGATCGGGTGGTCCGGGCCCATCGCCCGGGATCCGGGGTTGTAGGTGCGCTCGTCGGCGGTCACCAGCACGTGCACGTTGCCGCGCGGGTTGGTGTCGAAGTTGTACCACTCCTCGCTGCGGCTCCAACGGTCCGGCAGGCCGGCCGTCGACGGGTGCTGCTTGTCGGCGACGATGGCGGTGCCGGCCAGCACGCCGGGGGAGTGCTCGGGCATGTGGGCGCCGCCGTTGACGGTCTGGTCCCACCACGGATATTCGGACTCGATGCCCATGTCGGTCGCGTTGTGCACGCCGACGATGCCCTTGCCGCTGGCCAGGTAACCCTCCACGGCCTGGCGCTGGGCCGCCGACGTCCAGACCATGCCGGAGGTCTGGAACATGATGATGACGTCGAAGGTCGCGAGGTTGGCCGGGGTGAAGACGCTCGCGTCCTCGGTCGCCACCAACTCGAAGTTGTTCGCCGCCGCCTGTTGCTGGAACATGCTGATCCCGGCGGGGATCGAGTCGTGCCGGTAGCCGGCGGTCTTGGTGAACAGCAGGGCGCGGAAGGCCGGGGCCGCCGACGCTGGCGGGGCGAGTCCGAGCGCCAGTAACAGGCCGGTGATCACTGCCATGATCAATGTGTTGCGACGCATGCCGTCTCCTCAATTGGGCGAGCACCTACGAGTGCGACCACGGACCCCGCGGGTGCGTCGGGTTGTGCCCGTACGCAGGCGGGGAACGAGTGCGCTGGTCTGTCCTCGTGCCGTTCGCCGAAACGGCAGTCAGACCCGCAGGACGTCACACAGCGTGATGTCGGCTGTGGTTCTCGTCCCGTGGTCCACGAGGCCAGGATGAGCTAGTAATAGATGAGTGTCAATGAATGGAGTGACGTCCGACGTCGTGCCCGGTTGACGTCGCACGCGATCGACCCGATCGCAGCGGTGCCACTGTCGATCGAGTGACGGCCCTGGCAATCAGCCCCGGTCGAGGATTGCGGACCCGCATCCAAACATCTATCTTCATACGTGTGATGTTTCGTCGATGTCAAGGGAATGTTCGCAACGCGCGAACATAAGTCTCTGTCGATGGCTACGAAAGTTCGCCGTGCGATGCCTCGGACCCGCCGGACCGCGGTGCTGGAACCTGTCGATAACTACTATCTGTGAGGGTTGTTGGATGTCAGACCCACGGCCGGCGCCGCTGCTCACGCTGCGGGGCATCGGCAAGTCCTTCCTCGGGGTACGCGTTCTCGACGGCGTCGACCTCGATGTCGTGCCGGGCGAGGTCCACGCCGTCGTCGGTGAGAACGGCGCCGGGAAGTCGACGCTCATGAAGATCGTGTCGGGCGGGTACGTCCCGGACGAGGGCACCGTCGAACTCGCCGGTGAGCCGCGCGTGTTCCGTGGCCCGCGCGACGCGCAGCGGGCCGGGGTCGGCATCATCCACCAGGAGTTCAACCTCCTGCCCGAGCGCACCGTCGCGGAGAACGTCTACCTGGGGCACGAGCCGGTCCGCCGGGGGTTGGTCGACCGTCGGGCGATGCTCGACCGCACCAGCCGACTGCTCGCCTCGATCGGCGAGACCACCCTGCCGGCCGACGCCCGGGTGGGGCGGCTCGGCGTCGCGCAGCAGCAGGTCGTCGAGATCGCCAAGGCGCTCGCCCTGGACGCACGGCTGCTCATCATGGACGAGCCGACCGCGGCGCTGGCCGACCACGAGGTCGAGCTGCTCTACGGGCTGGTGCGCCGGCTCCAGGAGCGGGGCATCGGCCTGCTGTACGTCTCACACCGGCTCACCGAGGTCTTCGACCTGTCCGGCCGGATCACCGTCCTCAAGGACGGCCGGCGGGTCACCACGGTGGACACCGCGGACACCACCGCCGACGAGTTGGTGCGGCACATGGTCGGCCGGGAGCTGTCCAGCTACTACCCGGACCGGGCGGCCCCCGAGGACCGGGGGCCGGTGCGGCTCAACCTTCGCGACGTGGGCAACCGGAAGCTGCGGGACGTCAATCTCCAGTTGCGCGCCGGCGAGGTGCTCGGCATCGGCGGCCTCCAGGGCTCCGGACGGTCCGCGCTGGCCCGTGCGATCTTCGGAGTGTCGCCGTTCACGACCGGCGACGTCACGCTCGACGACCGGCCGGTTCGACTGCGCTCACCCCGCACCGCGATGCGGGCCGGCATCGCCTACGTCACCGAGGACCGCAAGGGTGAGGGGATCGTGCCCCGGCAGTCGGTGCTCGACAACGCGCTGCTCGCCAGCCGGGCCGTCTTCGCGGCCCGCTCCGGTCGCGCCGCCCGCACGCTTCGAGCGCGTGAGCTGCTCGCCGCCGTGGAGATCCGGGGTGCCGGCGACGACCAGGAGATCCGCTTCCTCTCCGGCGGTAATCAGCAGAAGGTCGTCCTGGCTCGCTGGCTCGCGCTCAACCCGCGGATCCTGCTCTTCGACGAGCCGACCCGGGGCATCGACGTCGGCGCGAAGTCGGCCATCCACGATCTCGTCCGCCGCCTCGCCCGCGACGGCGCGGCGGTGTTGATGATCTCGTCCGACCTGCCCGAGCTGTTGGGGATGAGCGACCGGATCGTCGTCATGCGCGACGGCCGGGTCGCCGGCGAGCTGCCCGCCGGCGCGACCGAGGAGGAGGTCGTCGCCCTGGCGGTCGGCACCGTACGAGAGGCTGCCGCGTGAGCGCGAGGAGTGAGCCGGGTCTGCGAGCCCCGCAGTCGCGAACGGAGATGTTTCGGTGACCGCCCTGTCGCTTCTGCCGGCCCGGCGTCCCGTACCGGGGGTGTTCGTGGCTTTGGCCCTCACCCTCGCGATCGGTTGGCTGGTCGTCCTGGTCGACGGCGGTCAGCTCTTCAACCAGTCCACGACGGTGAGTCTGCTGCACGTCGCCGCCGGTCTCGGGCTCGTCGCCGTCGGCCAGACCCTGGTCATCCTCGGTGGTTCGCTCGACCTGTCGGTGGCGTACGTGATCAGCCTCAGCACACTCGTCGCCGCCGAGACGATGAACGGCAGCGACGGCGCGGTGCTGCCGGCGATGGGCCTGGCGCTGGCCGTCAGCGCCGGCGTCGGGCTGCTCAACGGGCTGTTCGTCACCAAGCTCCGGGTCAACGCGTTCATCGCGACCCTCGGCGTCGGGCTGCTGCTCAAGGGATACCTCGACAACGGCTACGACGGCCCGGCCGGCACCACGTCGCCCACGCTCGTGCGGTCTCTCGGCTATCAGCGCGTCGGACCGGTGCCACTGTCGTTCCTGCTGCTGGTCGTGGTGACCGGGGCGGTCTGGTTCGTGCTCACGCGGACCCGCTTCGGTCACCATCTGGTCGCCGTCGGCGGGGATCCGGAGGTGGCTCGGCTCTCCGGTGTCCGCAACGACCGGATCCTCGTCACCGCCCACGTGTTGTGCTCGATGTGCGCCGGACTGGCGGGCATCTACCTCGCCAGTCGGCTCGGGTCGGGCGCGCCCCGGGTGGGCACCGAGGGCCTCTACGACCTGGAGTCGATCGCCGCGGTGGTGATCGGGGGGACCGCTCTTGCCGGTGGGCGCGGCGGCGTCGTCGGCACGGTCGGCGGGGTGCTGCTGCTCGCCAGCATCGACGCGATCTTCAACCAGCTTGAGGTCGACGCCTTCTTCAAGCAGGTGATCCGGGGCGCCATCATCATCGCCGCGGTCGCCGTCTACGCCCGCCGGGCCGTGCGAAAGGCGGCTGCCTAGTCATGCAGAGCGTTCAGCGCCGTACGCTGCCGCTGCGGCTGTCGCGGGTCCGTCCGGGGGGCGTCCTGCCGATCCTCACGATTCTCGCGGTGCTGCTGGTGCTCGTCGGCGTCCGGCAGCCCGACTTCCTGGCCCCGCCGTCGCTGATCTCCTTCCTCGGCCGTTCGGCGCCGATCATCCTGCTCGCCGCCGGCCAGTACTTCGTGATCGTCTCGGGCGAGTTCGACCTCTCGGTCGGCTCGTTGGTGACCGCTCAGGTGGTCGTGGCGGCCCGGCTGATCGACGGCGACCCGGCGCGTACGTGGCCGGTGGTGCTGCTCCTGCTCGCCTTCGGCGTGGTGGTCGGGCTGGTCAACGGTCTGATCACCACGCGACTGCGGGTGCCGTCGTTCATCACCACCCTCGGCATGTTCCTGATCCTCGTCGGCGCGGTGTACCTGTGGTCCGACGGTGCCCCGAAGGGTGGCCTCTCCGAGGAGTTCCGGCGCTTCGGCCGACGGGCCGTCGAGGACGTGCCGCTGCTCGGCCGGGTGCCGTACGCGCTGCTGGTCCTGCTGGTCCTCGCGGCGCTGGCCGTGCTGGTGATGCGCTCGGACTTCGGCCGGACGCTGCTCGCGGTCGGCGACAACCCGCGCACCGCCGAGCTGAGCGGGGTACGCGTCTGGCGTACCCGGACGATGGCCTTCATCCTCAGCGGCCTCGCGGCGGCGGTGGCGGCGATCCTCCTGGGCGGCTACAGCGGCGTGTCGTTCCAGGCCGGCGCGGGCCTGGAGTTCGGCGCCATCACCGCGGTCGTCCTCGGTGGTGTCGCGCTGGGTGGGGGTCGCGGCTCGGTCGTCGGCGCGATGCTCGGCGCGCTGACCCTCGAACTGCTGTTCGCCCTCATGAATTTCTACGGCGTCTCCGGCGCCCTCAGGTCGACCGTCCAGGGCGCGATCATCCTGCTCGCCGTGGCGGTCTCGGCAGCGCGTTCTTCGTCGAGATAAGGGGAACCATAGTGCGACGTTCCATGGCGGCGCTGGCCGCCTTCACCCTGCTGTCGCTCACCGCCTGCGCCACCGACGAACCGGCCGCGGGCCCCTCGGGCAGCGCCTCCGCCGCCGGTTCGGGCACCGGTGAGCAGTCGAAGTTCTTCGTCCAGGCCGACTACGACGGCGAGCTGGCGCTGCTCGACGCGGCACCGACGGGCCCGGCCGACAAGCCGTGGGAGCAGGTGCTCAACCCGACGATGGTGGACACCGCCACGTTCAAGAAGAACGGTCCGTACAAGATCTGCTTCTCGAACGCGGCGCTGAACAACCCGTGGCGGCAGGTCGGGTTCAAGACCATGCAGGCCGAGGTCGAGGCGCAGAAGAGCCGCATCAAGGAGTTCGTGCACGTCGACGCCGAGGGCAAGGACCAGAAGCAGATCGCGGACATCAACGACCTGCTCGGCAAGGGTTGCGACGCGCTCATCGTCTCGCCGAACACCACCGCCACGCTCACCCCGGCCGTCGAGGCGGCCTGCCAGGCCGGGCTGCCGGTCATCGTCTTCGACCGTGGTGTCAACACGAAGTGTCCGGTGACGTTCATCAACCCGATCGGCGGGTACGGGTTCGGCCACGTCGGCGCCGAGTTCGTCAGCCAGAAGATGAAGCCCGGCGGCAAGGTCCTCGCCCTGCGGATCCTGCCCGGCGTCGACGTCCTGGAGACCCGCTGGTCGGCGGCGAAGGTGGCGTTCGACAAGGCGAAGGTGGACGTCGTCGGCGTCGAGTTCACCGACGGCGACCCGGCCAAGACCAAGAAGATCGTCGACGACTACCTCCAGCGGTACGGCACCATCGACGGCGTCTGGATGGATGCCGGAGCGGTGGCCGTCGCGGCGGTCGAGGCGTTCCAGGACGCCGGCAAGCCCGTGCCACCGATCAACGGCGAGGACCAGCTCGACTTCCTGAAGGTCTGGAAGGACAAGAACCTCACCGCGATCGCGCCGACCTACCCGACCTACCAGTGGCGTACGCCGATCATCGCCGCGCTGCGGATCCTGGACGGGCAGCAGGTGTCCAACCCGTGGAAGCTGCCGCAGCCGACCATCACCCAGGACAACCTGGACCGGTATCTCGACGCGAACATGCCGCCACTGCACTACGCGATGTGCGGCTGCACCGACCTGCCCGGTTATCCCCAGCGCTGGAAGTAGGGCCGCGGTGTACGCCATCGGCGTCAACCCCTGGGTCTGGGTCTCGCCGGTCGACGACGAGGCCCTCGCCGAGCTGATCCCACGGATCGCCGCGTTCGGCTTCGACGCGGTCGAACTGCCGATCGAGCAGCCCGGCGACTGGGATCCGATCCGTACCCGGGATCTGCTCGCCGCGCACGGCCTCGCCGCGGCCGGCGTCTGCGCGGTCACCCCGCCCGGGCGGGACCTGGTGGACGCCGCACCGGCCGTCGTGGAGTCGACCGTCGCGTACCTCATGGGGTGTGTGGCGAGCGCGGCGGCCGTCGGCGCGCCGTGCGTCGGCGGTCCGGTGTACGCCTCCGTCGGCCGCACCTGGCGGATGTCGCCGACGGCTCGCGCGGCCTGCTACGCGGAGTTCCGGCGGGCTCTGGCGCCGGTGGCCGAGCAGGCGGGGGAGTCCGGCGTGAGCATCGGTGTCGAGGCGTTGAACCGCTACGAGACGAGCGTCGTCAACACGATCGAGCAGACGGTCGAGCTGATCGACGGCCTACCGCCCAACGTCGGCATCATGATCGACACCTATCACCTGAACATCGAGGAGGCCGACCCCTACGCGGCCCTCTCCGTCGCCGGCGGGCACATCAAGCACGTCCAGGTCAGTGGCACCAACCGGGGTGCTCCCGGTTCGGATCACTTCGACTGGCCCCGGTTCTTCACCGTCCTGCGCGACACCGGCTACCGGGGTGCGGTCTGCATCGAGTCGTTCACGGCGGAGAACGAGACCATCGCGACCGCCGCGGCGATCTGGCGGCCATTGGCCCCCTCGCAGGACCGTCTCGCCACCGACGGCCTGCGCTACCTGCGGGAGGTGCTCACCTGACCTCCCGCCGAGCGCCGACCCCGCCTCGTTGAGGCGTTCCACCACCGCCCCCTCATGTCAGGAGCACCGTCCCGTGTCCTCGCCCATTCCGCCGCCGCGCCGGCTGCTGGCCGGCGCCGCCGCGACAGCGGTCACCGCCCTGGTCGCGGTGACCGCCTCGGCGTCCCCGGCTCTCGCGGCCACCACCACCCTCTACGCGTCACCCTCCGGCTCCGGCACCACCTGTTCCGCCAGCCAACCGTGTTCGCTGAGCGCCGCCCAGACCGCGGTGCGAGGAATCAACAGCTCGATGTCCGGCGACATCGTCGTGGAGTTGGCGAACGGCGCCTACCGGCTCTCGTCGCCGATGCGGTTCACCGCGGCCGACTCGGGCACCAACGGCTACCAGGTGATCTGGCGGGCCGCCGCCGGCGCCCGTCCGACGATCACCGGTGCCCGGGCCGTCACCGGCTGGACGCTCGTCGACTCCGGGAAGAACATCTGGCGGGCCACCGTGCCCGCCGGGCTCGACTCCCGTCAGCTCTACGTCAACGGGGCCGTCGCCACCCGCGCGCGTACCGCCGTCAACCGTGCCGACTTCACCTTCACCACGACCGGCATGCGGTTCAGCAACAGCGCGCTCAGCTACCTCAACAACCTCGGCAACCAGAACCGGGTCGAGGTGGAGAGCGTCGGCTCGTTCACCGACCGGTACTCGCCGGTGCAGAGCATCAGCGGGAACGTCCTGACGATGCAGCAGCCCGCCTGGAACAACAACACCTTCGGGTTCGACACCCTGTCCCGTCCGCACCGCGCGGGTCCGTTCTACCTGGCCAACGCGTACGAGTTTCTCGACTCGCCGGGGGAGTGGTATCTCAACCCGGGCACCGGCCAGCTCAACTACATCCCGCTCGCCGGGCAGAGCATGAGCTCGGTCAGCGTGGAGCTGCCGCAGCTGCAGTCCCTGGTCAACGTCGGCGGCACCTACGACGCGCCCGCGCACCACATCTCGTTCAGCGGAATCACGTTCACCGGCACCAGCTGGCTCGGCCCCAGCAGCAGCAACGGTTTCGCCGACCAGCAGACCGGCGCGCACATCACCGGCACCTGGGCCCGCCCGTCCGACGCGCTGACCTCCTGCCAGGAGGGCTGCCCGCTGTTCGAGGCCACCCGGCCGAGCTGGAACCAGATGCCCGCCGCCGTGCAGGTCTCCGCGGCCAACACCATCAGCTTCAGTGACTCCCAGTTCGTCAACCTCGGGCAGACGGCCATCGGCATCGGCAACGACGCCAACGCCCACGCCAGCGGCGTCGGCCTGGGCGCCAGCGCCATCACCGTGACCCGCTCCGAGATCGCCCGCAACTCCGCCGGTGGCATCGTGGTCGGCGGCGTGCGGGCCGACGCCCACCACCCTGCTGACCAGCGGATGGTCAACCGCAACATCACGATCAGCAACAACCGGGTGCACGATCTCGGCCTGGAGTACCGAGGTGTCGTCTCGATCCTGACCACCTACGTGAACACCTCGCTGGTCTCGCACAACGAGGTCTACAACATGCCGTACACCGGTCTGTCGGTCGGCTACGGCTGGGGCGCCAACGACGCCGGCGGTAGCCAGCACTACGCGAACCGGGGCCTGTACAACTACCAGCCGCGCTACACGACGGCCACCACCGCGGCCAACAACCAGGTCATCGGCAACTACGTACACGACGTGATGCAGCAGATGACCGACGGTGGGTGCATCTACACGCTGTCGGCGAACCCGGGCGGGACCATCAACGAGAACTACTGCCTGCGGACCAACGGCTGGTTCGGGCTCTACTTCGACGAGGGATCCCGCTACTACACCGCCCGCAACAACGTGTTCTCCTCCACCGGCACCTGGGCCACCGCCAACTACTGGTACGCCGAGAACATGGGCAACTTCACCGTCACCAACAACTGGTCGACCAACGGCAGCACGAACGTGACCAACGGTGATCGCGGCAACGTCGTCAACGGCAACGTGACGGTCAGCGGCGGTTGGCCGTCGGGCGCGCAGACGGTGATCAACGCCGCCGGCGTGCAGAGCGGCGGCAGCACCAACCCGCAGAACGTGCAGCTCGTCGGCGTGCAGTCGGGTCGCTGCGCCGAGATCGGCGGCTCCAGCACCACCAACGGTACGCAGGCCCAGCTCTGGGACTGCATCAGCGGCGCCACCAACCAGCGGTGGACCTCCACCGCCAGCCGGCAGCTCATGGTCTACGGCACCAAGTGCCTGGACGCCTCCGGCCAGGGCACCAGCAACGGCACCACGGTGGTGATCTGGGACTGCAACGGCCAGGCCAACCAGCAGTGGACCATCAACGCCAACGGCACGATCACCGGTGTGCAGTCGGGTCTGTGCCTGGACGCGAACGGTGCCGCCACGGCGAACGGCACGAAGCTCATCCTCTGGTCGTGCAACGGCGGAACGAACCAGCAGTGGCAGGTGCGTAGCTGAGCCGGGGGACGCCCGCCCGGCGCACGCCGGGTGGGCGTCCCGCCTATCCGCCGACCGGTGTCGCGCCGGCGGCAGCCGGGGGCCACGGACAACCCGGTGTCGGCCCGATACCGCACCGAGATGGGGTCGGTCAGTTCGCCGACGATCGACCAACGGCAGCAGGGGACGCGGTCGGCGGCGGCGATCCCACCGGCGGCCCCGAGCGCCACCAGGAGCAGGGGACGGTCCGGACCGCGGAGCGTGCGGCTGTCCTCCGTCAGGCGCTCAACGGGCCCGCTTCGTCGCCCGTTTGCGCGGCGGCGTCAACAGGTCGGCGATCGCCGCGATCGCGGACGGCACCAGGCTGTAGTACGCCCAGACGCCGCGCTTCTCGCGTTCGATCAGGCCAGCCTCGGTGAGGATCCGGAGGTGATGGCTCACGGTCGGCTGAGAGAGGCCGAGCGGTGCGGTGAGGTCACTCACCGACGCCTCCCCCTCCGGAGCGGACTGGATCAGGCTCAGAAGTCGCAGCCGGGCCGGGTCGGCGAGTGCTTTCAGCACCCCCGCCAGTCGCTCGGCGTCGACGCGCTTGATCGGCTCGCCGACCAGCGGCGAGATAGCAGGCATATCGGTTTTCGCAGCTCCCACGTCCCCCATGGTCCCACCAACACCACGAATAGATCGGTGGAACCGCCACCTCTACCCCGAAGGCGTCATTCGGCGCTGTCCATGTCGGCCACGAGGCCCGCGTGGGGCGCCGACCGGTACGGACGGCCGATGGACTTGTCGTCACGATCCGTGGCCCGGAACCTGTAGCATGCGGCGGACGACGGGCGGCAGCCGGAGCGCGGCTCTGGTACGACTCGCCGCGCGACTCCGCCGGACGGGGCGGCCGCGGCGCCGGTCCGGCCGTGGTCGGAGTGAGAGAGGAACCTGCTCGGCGTGTTCCAGGAACCGGACCGGAGCCAGATGACCGGCGGAAGCTCAATCAACGGGGTACGCGGCGGCGGGTCCGCCGCCGACCCACCGGAGGCGTGGGACGGGGAACTGGCCAGGGCGGTGCGGCGGGTCGCCGTCGTGCGTACCGGGTTCTACGTCGTCGTGCTGTTGATCGCCCTCGGCGGTCAGGTGTCCGGCGCGATGGAACGACTCGACATGCCGTGGTACGTCGCCCTGCCCGCCGTCGGCGCGCTCGAGCTGGGTGGCGTGGTGGTGCTGGCGAACGCCGACCTGCGCCGCCGGCTCGGCGAACAGGCGATCCTGTCCCGTGTGTTGTCGGCCGGCATCGCCGTCGCCGCCGTCGCCTTCAACTGGCTGGCGCACAGCAACCACCTCGAAGGCGGCTTCTACGCGGGCATGTCCCTGCTCGGTTATCTGGTGTGGCTGATGAACACCGAGAACCAGCGGCGGGACCGGCTGCGCGCCCGGCGGCAGTTGCCACCCACGACGCCGGCGTACGAACCGGTCGGGCACTGGTTGCGCCACCCGTGGCTGACCCGTCGTGCCCGCTCGCTGGCCAAGGCCGACTACGGCCTCGGCCTGTACGGCTCGCTCGACGCCGCCCGCGCGCAGATCCGCGCCGAACGGCGGCAGGCCGCGCTCAGCAAGGTGCTGCACCGCAAGATCACCCGAGCGTTGGACGCCACCACCGCGGACATCGCCGTGGCGGTGTACGACCTCGACGAGATCGCCCGGCGGCTGGCCGAGCACGCGGACTACGACGGGCTCACCGCGCTGATCGCGGCCGATCTGGCACCCGCGCGGGTGCTGGCCGGAAACCTGCCGAAGCACGGCCGTCGGCGGCGGTGGCGCCGGTCCCGGCAACCCGACCCGGTCGCACTGGCATCGGCGGCGCGGCTGCTCGCCGACGCCCCGGAGCGGCTGCTTCCTCGCGCCCCCGAGCCGCCCACGGCCACGACCCTCGAACCTGGCACGCCCTCCGCGCCGGTGGTTCGCCCCGCCACCCCGACGGCGGTCGCGAGCGCCGCTGCCGTGCCGCCCGCGGACACCGTCGAGCCTCTGCAGCCCACCGAGCCGACGGCGGACGGCGTCGAGCGACCGCCGGCGCGGCGGTCCCGGTCGACGTCGGACCGCGGCGCTCAGCAGACGACACGCGCCGACACCACGGAACGGACCGCGTCGGCCGCCGACCAGGCCGACCCACCCCGCGCTTCGGACTGGGCCGCGCTGCACGCGGAACTCGCCCCGCTCCTGCCGGCGGCCGCCCCGCGCAGAGCCACGCGCACGACAGCGGATCGACCCGACGCCACCCGAGCGGAGACGCCGTCGGCGACGGACGCTCCGGTGGCCCTGGTGGACCCGTCCGCCACGGTGCGGCCCGCGACGACGCGCGGCGCCGCAGCGCCGCGAACCGCGACCGGACGGGCACGGGTGGCCCGGGTCGCCGACCCGGCGGGGGAGGCGGGACCGCTCGCCGCGCACACCCGGGAGCTGCCCCTGGTGGTCGGGCGGGACCTGCCGGATCTCGTGGACGCCGCGGCGAGCCGGGTCACGCCACCCGGTGCGGCCATCGACGCCGGGGAAGGGGCCACCGAGCAGCGACCAGTGTCGCGACCCCGGCAGCGCCGGCGCGACGACGCGGAGCCGCGAGCGGGGGCGGGGGCGGAGACGGTGCGACGTCGGTCCAATTCCAACACCGAGTCGGCTGAGGTCGGGCGCCCCTGAGCGACAGCTCGGGGCGAGCAACCCCACTTCGGGTACGCGGTGCTTAGTGGTCCGAGCCGGAAGTCCGTCGGGGGTTGATGGGTGACGGGTGCGGTCAGGGTCCGGGTGTGATGGTGCCGATGTGGATGTCGTAGACGAAGTCGAAGGCCTCTTCAGGACTGCCGGTGAGCCA
>NZ_WBKR01000047.1 GCF_008868155.1 Micromonospora sp. ALFpr18c | reverse complement strand
ACCCTGCTCGACGAGACGTCGGTGCTGGGGCTGGGGTTGGGCGCGGGGTTGGCCGGGATGCTGCCGGTGCCGGAGATCCAGTACCTGGCCTACCTGCACAACGCCGAGGACCAGCTGCGCGGCGAGGCGGCCACCATGCGGTTCTTCTCGCAGGGGGCGTTCCGTAACCCGATGGTGGTGCGGGTGGCCGGGCTGGCGTACCAGGAGGGGTTCGGCGGGCACTTCCACAACGACAACTCGGTGGCCGTACTCCGGGATGTGCCCGGTCTGGTGATCGCGGTGCCGGCGCGGCCGGACGACGCCGCGCCCATGCTGCGGACCTGCCTGGCGAGCGCGGCGGTGGACGGCAGCGTCTGCGTGTTCCTGGAGCCGATCGCGCTCTACCACACCCGCGACCTGTACGCCGAGGGTGACGGGGAGTGGCTGGCGGGCTATCCGGAGCCGGGCGCGTGGGTGGCCGGGCACGTGCCGGTCGGGCGGGCACGGGTCTACCAGGTGGGCTCGGCCGACGACCTGACCATCATCACCTTCGGTAACGGGGTGCGGATGTCGCTGCGGGCCGCGGCGGTCCTCGCCGAGGAGGGGGTGGGCACCCGCGTGGTGGACCTGCGCTGGTTGGCTCCCCTGCCGGTGGCCGACATCATCCGGGAGTCCTCCGCGACGGGCCGGGTGCTGGTGGTGGACGAGACACGCCGGTCCGGCGGGGTCGGCGAGGGCGTGATCGCCGCCCTGGTCGACGCCGGATATGTGGGCGCGGCGCGCCGAGTGGCCGGAGTTGACTCGTTTGTACCATTAGGTCCGGCAGCACGTCATGTTCTGGTCTCCACGGAAGCCATTACCGACGGTGCCCGTACGCTGCTGGCACGGTAAATTCCGTTCCACCCGGTGCGCCACTTGCGCGCAGAGGCACAACTGTGTGGACTTTGCCTGACGGCGTCGGTCCCGACGCCGCGAGCAGGGACGAGATGAGGAGGCACGCGACAGTGAGCGCGACCGCTGGTCAGGCCGCCGACGGGGTACGCAGCCTGGCGGACCGGTTCGGGATCGAACCGGGGATGGTCGTCATGGAGATGGGGTACGACGACGACGTCGACCAGGATCTCCGCGACGCCCTGACCGACCGCTGTGGAGAGCTTGTCGACGAGGACACCGACGAGGTGGTCGACGCGGTGCTGGTCTGGTACCGCGACGGCGACGGTGATCTCTTCGAGCTTCTCGTCGACGCCCTCGGCCCGCTGGCCGACAACGGGGTCGTGTGGCTGCTCACGCCGAAGGCGGGGCGTGACGGGCACGTCGAGCCGAGCGAGGTCGCGGAGTCCGCGCCCACGGCCGGCCTGCAGCAGACCTCGACCGTCAACGCCGGCCGGGACTGGAGCGGCGCCCGCCTGGTGCTGCGCCGCGGGGCCAAGGCCAAGAAGTAGGCCCGGCCGCATCGCACGCCCGGCGGTCGGTACCGCCGGGTGTGGCAGCCTGGTGCCGTCCCTCTGACTCGACCGAGGAGATCGCATGCCCATCGAGGTTGGTGCCGAGGCACCGGACTTCGTGCTGAAGGACCAGAACAACCAGGAGGTCCGGCTCTCCGACTTCCGGGGCAGGCGCACCGTGCTGCTGGTCTTCTACCCGCTGGCCTTCACCGGCACCTGCCAGGGCGAGTTGTGCGAGGTGCGGGACAACCTCAACGAGTACGTGAACGACGACGTCCAGGTGCTGACGATCAGCGTCGACTCGGTCTACAGCCACAAGATCTGGGCCGACCGGGAGGGCTACCAGTTCCCCCTGCTGGCCGACTTCTGGCCGCACGGTGGCGTCGCTCAGGCGTACGGGGTCTTCAACGAGGTCGCCGGCTTCGCCAACCGGGGCACCTTCGTCATCGACAAGGCCGGCGTGGTGCGCTTCGCCGAGATGAACGGCCCGGGCGGGGCCCGCGACCAGCAGGGCTGGCGCAAGGCCCTCGCCGAAGCGGCCATCTGACCGGGGTACGCCGTGCGTCCGGGCCGGCGGCAAGCAGGTAAGCTTGCCAGCCACCGGCCCGCCACACGGGGCGTTCCGGGCGCGTAGCTCAGTGGGAGAGCACTCGCCTTACAAGCGAGGGGTCGCAGGTTCGAAACCTGCCGCGCCCACCCTTCACCACCAGCGGAAATCCCCCCGAGAAGATCAGCTCCCGGGGCGGTGACAGCAACGGGGGTCCAAGCTGTGCTGCTGCCCACGCCGCCGCCACCCGGATCATCCGGGCCATCCTTGTACGCCGAGTCGCCGAGGGGGCCCGCTACCCATGATGAAAATGGCTCATGTTTACCTTCCTGAGCCCTGGCGTGAACCTGCCGACCGCCACAGCCGTTTAGTTGATGACGGGAAGGTGCTGGGTTGCTGGCGTCTCGCAACATGAAGCCCGGTCAGGGCGGCGCTTAACGCGAAGGAGCGCAAAGTGCGTGATAAGGATGCGGTAACCGATGAGGATTTGCAATGGTCGGCCAGATATCTAAGAGACATGGCTCAGCCGTGTAATATTCGCGCAATTGAGTTGCCCCCGGATACTCCGATTTCCCGAGCCGAGTATACCTCATTCAGGTTCTGGAATGCGAAGGGTAATGATCCATATAGATTCTATGAATTTTACAAAGGTTTGAGTGCTCGAATCGAGTCAGTAAGGGCGGCTCGTGCTCGCGCCTCGACCTCATCTGTTTCGATGATTAGAAGCGGAACAGATAGTCCAGCTCCCTATTCGGCCTCCGGGTCCTCTAGTTCAGCCTATTTGGTCTCTGGGTCCTCTAGTCCAGCTGTAACCAATCAGCAGGGCGCAGGGCAGGCGGCAGCGCCTAAGCGGTGATTCGGATGACCGCGACGCCTCGCGGTATTCACTGGAGCTGAACGCAGATCCCGCTTGTCGATGGCGTTGCCCTGGTCGTCGAGTTGGTAGCCCGTGAGCCATGCCCAGCCTCGATAGGCCGGCTTGCCGGCTTTGGGCCGTCCGGACTGTAGCGGGTGCCGGCTGAGCCTAAGATCATGCCATTACCAGGTCGTCAGAGGGAAGCTGGGGGGACGCCCAACAACTGACCATCGATGCGAGGCGTAACAGTTCAGGTCCTCGATCTTCTCCGCCGGGTACGCGCTGGCCTGCGGTCCCGGCACGACGGGTTCCTCGGCGAGGCTGGGGGAGGGGCTGGCGCTCGGGCCGCGGCCGCTCGGGGGGCGCGCCGGCGAGGTGGCCGCCGGGCCGGACGCGGTGGTCTTCCCGTCGCGCAGCAGGAAGAAGCCGCCGACCAGGCCGAGGCACAGCACCAGCAGGACGACCACGACGCCTCCGACGACGGCGGCGACGATGGCGGTCTGGTTCGAGCTGGTGGGCGGCTGGGCGGCTACCCACCCGGGCGTGCCGATCGGGTCGCCGGGCTGCGCTGGCAGCTCCGTGGCGGGCGCCTGCTCCGGTGCCGGCGCGGGCTCGGGCGACGTGTCCGGTGCGGGATCGGGGCGTCGCCATGGACGACGTCGGCGGCGTATCCGCAGGCGGTGCAGGACATCCTGCGGGGTCCGCGCCGCCCACTGCCGGATCGCAGTCACCGAGTCGTTTCCCGCTACCAGCGTGGCGCAGGCGGTCAGCACCAGGATCACCAGCAGCGGATGCCGAAGTCCTCGTAACCGCTGCGGGTCGGGCACCTGCCGGAGCCGGTCGAGCAGCGACGACGCCACCGACAACGGGCGAACCCCACCCGGGTCTACCGCGAGTTCGGCTTCCCACAAGGCCAGCTCGGCGAGGTGGTCGACAACAGGGCTGATCGGGGAAGATGACGACACGAGCGCGACTCCTGAAACGATCTTCTGGCGTAAGCACCCGAAAGATCATCAGAAGTCGCGCTCGTCTACAACTCCAGCCCCGCCTGATCCTCAACCCGGACAGAACATCTCAAGCCGGAACAACGGAACCTGTCAAGTCAAGTGAGACGTTTTCGTGTTCAGGTGTTCTGTAGTTCGGTGGGTTGAGCTGCTGGTTTGTTGATCCATACCGTGGTTGGTAGGGCGGGTGGTCGGGGTCGGCGGGTGAACCGGTCGGGGTGGGCGCGCCAGGCGGCGTCGAGGGTGGCCTGCCGTTGGTCGTGCACGTCGCCTGCCGTGTCGTAGTGCACCGAGGCGGGGGTGTGCAGGCCGATGCCGCAGTGGCGGTGTTCGTGGTTGTAGTAGGTGAAGAACTCGGCGCAGAACTCGCGGGCGTGGTGCAGGGAGTCGAACCGGTCGGGGCACGCGGGGCAGTACTTCAAGGTCTTGAACTGCGCTTCGGAGTACGGGTTGTCGTTCGATACCCGGGGTCGGGAGTAGGAGCGGGTGACGTCAAGGTCGGCGAGCAACTCCGCGACGGGTTTCGAGGTCATCGACGAGCCGCGGTCGGCGTGCAGGACCTCGGGGCGCACGCCGTTGCGGGCGATGGCGTCGTCGATGAGTTCGCGGGCGAGTAGCGAGTCTTCGCCGCCTGCGACGTGCCAGCCGACGACGTAGCGGGAGTACACGTCGATGATGACGTAGAGGTGGTAGAACACGCCCCGCTGCCCGGTCTTGAGGCGGGTGATGTCCCATGACCACACCTGCGACGGGCCCCTTGCCACCAACTGCGGGATGGTGCGGGCCGGGTGGGTGGCCTGCCGGCGACGTTCCCGGCTTTCACCGGCTTCTCGCAGAATCCGGTACATCGTGGACTGTGAGCACCAGTAGCGGCCCTGGTCGAGTTCACGGGCCCAGACCTGCGCCACGGACATCTCCGCGTACTCATCGCGATGCAGCACATCAAGGACGGTCTGACGTTCGGCCGCCGACAGCGTCGACGGTGGGGGTGTCTTCGGCCGCAGCGGATGCGACACCACGGGCGGCTGCCGCAGCCGGTAATGCGTGGCGCGGGACCGACCGGTCAACCGGCACGCCCCGGCGACCCCGACCAGCGGCATCAGCTTGTCGAACGCCGTGTTCAGCGCCTCCTGGCCGGCCGTGACGTGTCGCCCGCGCTCTCGGACAGCGTCTCCAAGAGCGCGTGCGCTTTTCCCATGATCTCCAACGCGGTCTTCGTCCGCGCCAGGTCCGCTTCCAGACGCTCGTTGCGCCGCCGCAACCGCTCGATCTCTGCCGCCTCGCCGCTGCGGCGCCGACTCTCAGACACCGGGCTCTTTCGGGTGCCCAGAGCGGTCAACGCGCCCGCGTCACGGGCGGCCCGCCACTCCAGGATGTGCGAGTGATACAGGCCCTCCCGACGCAGAATTGCCCCACCCTCACCAGCGACCTTCGCCGCCTCGTACTCCGCCACAATGCGTAGTTTGTACTCCGCCGTGAACGTTCGCCGTTTCGGCCGTCCACCCTGCTCACCAGGCGTATTGGGTAGCGTCACGATGATCCTCTTCCTGTCTCCCGGCAAGCCTAACGCTCCCGGAATGGCTGCCTCATCTCAGCCTGACAGACAGGGCAACGCCGGGCCGTGTGCCGACTCCAACACTCAAAGAGTTGGGAGTTGTAAGCCCAAGTCACTTTCGCCCCGGGGCTGAGACAACGCCACCCTGGCCATTCGTATTGGAGACAGTCCACGGGCCGTGGGGGATCTGACCACTAGGTCCCGGCCGGCCGGAAGCGCCGGGACTGTGCCCCGGGACGCTGCTGACCAAAGAGGCTGTTTCCCACAAGGGTACGGCCGACGGGTTGAGCCGCTGGTCGACCACCGGCTGCGGCGGTTGGGGTCGGCCGCTGCCCGGGGGATTCGGCGGCACAGGGAGACGGGGGATACCTGCCGGACTCAGCGATTGGGGGGCTGCGACTGGGACCGGAACTGGGAACAGGGCATGGGGGAAGCCACCTCGTGTCGGCGCGGGCTCCGACACCTGCCGGCGTGCCTCCGGTACCTCCGTTGCTGTGGCGCGAACTTCCGCAACGAGGTCGCTTGAGATGCGATCCTTGATATCTGTATTATCCCAGGACCTTGTCATCCTCTCACCACCTATCCGTTCTGGCGGTCGATATGGGTGTCCATACATCGGGATCCTCCTAGGCTGGTGTTTCCTGAACAGGAACGGGCGATAACTACAACGCAGCTCGGCTCGTCGGGGTTCAGTAACTGATCGGTCTTACGGCGCGGACCGGGTCCACCGGCAGCTGCGCCTTGACGGCATCCGGGTGGGCCGTAAGAGCGACCGGCAATAGGCGTCACGTGAGGGTGGACGGGGTCGACCGGCAGGCGCACTCCCCGTCGGGGGCGTTGCCCGGGCCACGCGATGATGGGCGCGTGCAGGACACCGTCGCCGTCGCGCTGATCACCGCACTGTCCACGTTGGCCGCCGCGGCCCTGACCGGGCTGGTCGGTGCCCTCAGCACCCGCCGGCAACTGGCCCATCAGCTCACCGTCGCCGGCCAGGAGAGCGCCGAGCGGCGGGCGACCCGCCGCGACGAGCTGCGGCGGGAGGCGTACGTCGGGTTCCTGAGCGCCTGCGACCGGGCGTACCGGCAGTTGGACCGGCGCTGGCTGGAGGCTGCCAAGAGCGAGCCGACGTCCGGCTACGACGAGGCGTACACGGCGATGCGCGCCGTCGACGAGGCGTACAACCTGGTGTTGCTGGAGGGTCCGGCGGACGTCGCGGCGGCGGCCCGGTCGGTGCTGGCCAGTCTCACGACTGAGTACGCCGACCAGCGCCGGCTCGGCGACGAGCCGGGCGACGCGGCAGCGCCGCTGCGGGACCGGCATCGCGACCGTTGGCTCGCCGCGATCGAGGTACGGACGAATCGCCGCATTGTGTTCGTCGACGTCGTTCGTCCGGTGTTGGATCGGGACGGGTGACGCCGACGAGCGGGAGGCCGGGTGAGCTACGCCGAGGTCAACGGGCTGCGGCTCTGGCACGAGTCGGACGGCGACGGCCGGCCGTTGGTGTTGCTGCACGGCGGCTACGGGTCGGGGGAGATGTTCGCCCCGATCGTCCCGGCGTTGCGCGGTCGACGTCGGGTGATCACCGTCGACCTGCAGGGCCACGGGCGCACCGCGGACGTCGACCGCCCGCTGCGCTACGAGACGATGGCCGACGATGTCGCCGCGCTCCTCGGCCTCCTCGGGCTGGCCAGGGCCGACGTGCTGGGCTACTCACTGGGCGGCGGTGTCGCGTTGCGAACCGCCATCCAGCATCCGGCGCTGGTGCGGCGGCTGGTGCTGGTGTCCACGCCGTGCCGGCGCGCCGGGTGGTATCCGCAGGCCCTGGCCGCCATGGCCGGCCAGGACGAGCGGGTCGGCGAACAGATGCGCGGCACGCCACCGCACCTGCTCTACGAGCGCGTCGCCCCGCGACTGCAGGACTGGCCGCGACTGTGGGCCAAGAGCGGTGACCTGCTGCGTCGGGACTACGACTGGTCGGGCGAGGTGGCCCGGCTGAGCACGCCGACGTTGCTGGTCTTCGCCGACGCCGACGCGATCCCGATCAGCCACGTGGCCGAGTTCTACGGGCTGCTCGGCGGCGGGCACCGCGACGCCGGAGGGGACGGCACCGACCGTCCCGCCGCCCGACTGGCCGTGCTGCCCGGCCATACGCACGCCGACATCGTCGGCGCGCCAACCCTGCCGGCCGTCGTGCTGCCGTTCCTCACCCACCCGGTCGGCGCCCCCACCTGACCCACCGACCGCCGAGGTCCGAGATCGGCTCAACGGGGCACCGCCCTATGCTCTGGTCGTGGATCTGTCCGGCATCGACGCGGTGCTCTTCGACATGGACGGCACCCTGGTCGACTCCGACGCCGCCGTCGAGCGGGCCTGGGAGCGATGGGCCGCCGAATACGACACCGACCCGGTGGCGGCGCTGGCCATCGCGCACGGCAGTCCCGCCGACCGCACCGTGCGCCGGTTGCTGCCCGGGCTGGACGATTCGGCGGTCGCCGCCGCCTCGGCCCGTCAGTTGGCGTTGCAGTACGACGACCTGTCCGACGTGACGCCCACCCCCGGTGCCCACGAGCTGCTGCGGACGCTGGCCCGGCTGGGGTTGCCCTGGGCGGTGGTGACCAGCGCCGACGCCCGGCTGGCCACGGCCCGGCTCGGTGCCGCCGGCATCGACCCTCCCGTGCTGGTCACGGTCGAGGAGGTCCGCGCGGGCAAGCCGGACCCGGAGGGTTACCTGCGGGCCGCCGCGCTGCTCGACGTGTCGCCGGCGCGCTGCCTGGTCGTCGAGGACGCCGAGGTGGGGCTGGAGGCGGGGCGGGCGTCCGGCGCGGTGACCGCCGCGTTGAAGGGCCTCGACGGCGACGTCCGTCTCGACGACCTGACGCAGTTGGCGCACCGGCTGGAGTCGGCACCGGCGTCCTCCTGACACCGGGCCGCGACCGCCGCCGCAGCTGACCGACCGGGCCGGTGCCGGCCCGCGGCAGGCCCAGCGGGTCAGGCCAGGCGCTGGGCCAGCCAGGGGAGCAGGGCGTCGGCCTGGGCCTGCTGGAACGCGCGGACGGTGGGGATGCCCTGCGGCGGCGGGCGCCGGGCGCTGTCGGCGAAGAACCCGGCCAGCCCGGCGTACACGCCGGTGAGCGCGCAGGCCCTCACCTCCAGGGCGTTGCGCACGCGGTTCAGTTCGTCGGCCCGCCACGGCGTGGCCGGGTGTCGACCCTCCACATCGGAGAAGACCAGGGCCACCCACTCGCCGTCGTCGACGCAGCCCAGCAGCCGGGGCGTCCCGCCCGACCCAACAACCCCATTCCCCAACCCCTCCCTCGGGGTGATCATGAGGTTGGCGGGCATTGTTGAGATCAGATCGTCCGTCAACCTCGTGATCACGAAAGGGAGGGGTCGGTGACACTTCACCTGACACCGATGACCGGGCAGGAGTTGGACCGGTTGTTGGGGCCGCTGGAGCGGGCGTACGCCGAGGATCTGGCCGCGCACCGCGGGTTCACCCCGCAGGCCGCCCTGGAGCACTCCGCGCTCCAGCTTCGGCAGCTGCTGCCGGCGGGCGCGGTCACCGAGGGCGCGCTGCTGCGGGTGGCCCGGGTCGGCGACACCGAGGTCGGCTGGATCTGGGTGACGCTGCCCGGAGCGGCCGGAGCGACCGACAAGCGCCGGGCCTGGATCCACAACATCGAGGTGGATTCCGCGCACCGGGGACGCGGGTACGCACGGCGGATGATCCAGCTCATGGAGGCCGAACTGGCCCAACTCGGCGTACCCGAGCTGGGACTGAACGTCTTCGGCTCGAACACCGTGGCGATCGGGCTGTACCGCAGCCTGGGCTTCGAGGTCACCGCCCAGCAGATGGCCAAACGGATCGAACCGGTCGACTGAGCCGGCCCCGGGGCGGTCTCCCCGGCAGGACTGTTCACCTGCCCAGCGGGAAACCCGCGCAGACCGCACCTGGGGAGGAGCGACGGATGACGCACGGCGCCGGACTGACCATCGGTGTGCTCGGCTCGTACGGTGGCCGGAACCTCGGCGACGAGGCGATCCTCACCGGTCTGCTGACCGACCTGCGCACGCAGGAACCGAATGCCCGGATCATCGTTTTCTCTCGCAACCCGGAACACACCCGGGCCGCCCATCCGGACGTCGAGGCGGTGCCCTGGGAGGGCGTCAGCCGCACCGACTCCGCTCTCGTGCTGGCCCAGCTCGACCTGCTCATCCTGGGCGGCGGCGGGATCCTCTACGACCGGGAGGCCCGCCGCTACCTGCGGGTCGTCCGGGTCGCCCAGGAGCGCGGCCTGCCCCTGATCACGTACGCGGTGGGGGTCGGGCCGCTCAGTGACGCGGTGGACACCGGCATGGTCCGGGAGACGTTGGCCAGCGCCACCCAGGTGACGGTCCGGGACCAGGAGTCCCGGATGGTGCTGGAGGAGGCCGGACTGCTCAACCCGATCACGGTCACCGCCGACCCGGCGTTCCTCCTGGAACCGGCCGACTTCCCGGCCCACCTGCTGGCCGAGGAGGGTGTGCCGGCCGGCAAACGCCTGGTCGGCATCAGCGTGCGGGAGCCGGGACGGGCCGCCGAGCGCCTCGACGTGGACGGCTACCACCGGTTGCTGGCCCAGATCGGTGACTTCCTGGTGCACCGGATCGACGCGTACGTGCTGTTCGTGCCGATGGAACGCGACGACATCCGACACTCGCACGGGGTGCTGTCCCACATGGTCGCCGCCGAGCGGGGGCGGATCCTGCACGGCACGTACTCGCCGGAGCAGATCCTCGGGCTGATGCGCCACTTCGACCTGGCCGTCGGGATGCGCCTGCACTTCCTGATCTTCGCGGCGATGGTCGGCACACCGTTCCTGCCGCTGCCGTACGCCGGCAAGGTCTTCGACCTGGCCCAACGTCTCGGTGTGCCGGCGCTGCGCGGCGTGGAACGGGAGGTCGAGGGCCCGCTACTGGCCGAGGTGGACCGGCTGTGGGACGAGCGGGAGCAGCGCGCCGACGCCACCGCCCGACGGGTCGCGGAGGTGTGCGAGCAGGCCCGGGGCACCTCCGAGGTCACCCGCGGCGTGCTCGACAGCCTGCGCAACCAGACCCTGACCCGGGTCTGAGCCGGCGGGTCACATCGCCGGGCCGGTCCACCGGTAGCGCCACTCGCGGGACTCCTCACGGGCGTTTTCCAGCTCGTAGATCTGCGCCTGGGCCAGGCCGCCGGACCCGAGGTGGTGGTGGGTCAGCGGCGGGCGGCCATTGGTGTCCAACTCGACGGTGACGGTCTGCCCGTCCGCCGTGCCGCCGACGAGGAGGATCTGCACGGATGAAGCCATGCGCCCATCCTGCCCGTCGTGTCGGCCGCCCGCAGCGGTTAGCGGGGCAGCGCTGGAGCTGTTCCGTCGCTAGGGTCGGTGGATGGATCAGAGGATCGATCCGACGCTCGGCCCGGTCTGGCCCGCCGGCCCCGGTGGGCTGGGGCGGGGGTCCGCGCCGAGGGTGTCCACCACCCGTACCCGCAGGCCAACCGCCGTGGCGGCGAGCGCCACCCCGGCGCCGGTGTTGCCGATCCGCAGCTCGATCGGCTCGACGGTGTGCGAATCAGCGGCCGGTAACGGCAGCGCCGGCACCCGCACCCGCACCCGCACCCGCACGTCGACCCCAAGTCCGCCAACAACGACCAGGTCAACCATGCCCCCGACGCTAACCCGTCGTAACCCCCACCTCCACCCCACGCAATCTTGCACTTTTTGTCGCGGCGAAAGGTGCCTCTCACGCACAACGTCGACACAAAGTCCAAGATCGCGTAGGTGGGGTGCGGAAGCTCGTCCACGAGGCCGCCTATCCTGGGCGCGGGCGGCGACGAGGGGGAGCAGGTGCTGGTCATCCACGGGCTGTGGTTGCCCGGCGACGGCTCGGCCGGCGGCCTCGCCGTCTGGGGCGAGGACAGCGGCGCCGCTCCCGCTCCGACCCGCTCCGGCCGGCCGCCCCGGGAACGCCCGCACCCCTTCGCCGCCGGGCACGCCGACCTGGTCGCCGCCCTCGCCGACGCCGCCGAGCCGGCCCGTCCGGACACCGCGCTGGTCACCCTGCCCACCCGGGCGGGCGCGCCGACCGACTCACCCGAGCTGATCCGGACCGCCGTCGCACCCCCGGCCCGCGGCCGGCTCACCCTGGCCGGGTGGCGGGTGCCCATCCTGGTGTACGCCCCGGACGACGCGCTGCCGCTGCTGCGTGCCCTGGACGACGTCCCGGTGGTGCCCGGCGCGACCCTGCGCCACCTCGCCGAGCTGGCCGACTTCGCCACCGACCTGGTGGCCCGGGGCCGCGTCCTCCCGGGCGTCAGCACGACGGGTCCTGACACTGAGGCGACCGCGCGGGTGGCTGGACCGCTGCTGGCCGGGGATGGGGCCGAGGTGACCGCGCGGGCGGCCGGACCGCTGTCGGCCGGGGACGGCGCTGTGGTGACCGCACGGGCGGTGTGGCGTCCACTGCTGACCGGCACCGACGCCGGCTGGGCGCGGTCGCTGGCGTTGGCCCTGCCGCCCGCCGCCCGGGCCACGGCTGGCCCCGACGGCACCGAACTGGCGGCCGAGGCGCTGGTCGCGGACGCGTTGGACGCGTTGACCGACGCCGCCGCGCGGGCCGCCCTCGCGACCACCACGCTGGCCCGCGGGGTGCGCCCGGGCGGCCCGGCACCGGCCTGGCTGGCCGCGCTCGCCGGCCCGCACCGCGAGTTCACCGTCGATCCGGCGGCGCTGGACACGTTGCGCGGCGAGCTGGACACCTGGCAGCGCGACGCCGCAGGCGGCCCGGTGCGGGCCAGCTTCCGCCTGGTGGAACCGGCCCCCGACGAGGTGACCGAACCGATCCTGGCCACCCGCCCGGCCGCCACGGTGCCGACGGCGGCCGACTCCGTGCCGACGGCGGTGAACGCCGTGCCGACGGCGGTGGACACCGTGCCGACGGCGGCCGACTCCGTGCCGACGGCGGCGGACACCGTGCCGACGGCGGTCCACACCGTGCCGTCGCTGGTGGACGCCGCCGGTGCCGGGCGGTGGCGGCTGGAGTTCGGGTTGCAGCCGGCCGACGAGCCGGGCCTGCACGTCGACGCCGGGCAGGTCTGGCGGGCACCGCAGACCCTCGCCGGCCTCGCCGGCCGTACGGCGAGCCCGCAGGAGACGCTGCTCGCCGAGCTGGGCCGGGCCAGCCGGCTCTGGCCGGACCTGGACTCCGCGCTGCGCACCGCCGCCCCCGAGGCGATGGAGCTGGACGTCGAGGGCGCCCACCGCTTCCTCAGCGAGGGTGCCCCGGTGCTGCACGCCGCCGGGTTCGGGGTGCTGCTGCCGTCCTGGTGGCAGCGCCGGTCGGCGCGACTCGGGGCCCGACTGCGCGCCCGCAGCCGCACCGCGCCCGGCACGGTGGCCAGTGTGGACGCCGGCGTCGGACTGGACGCCCTGGTCGACTACCGCTGGGAGGTGGCGCTCGGCGACCAGCCGCTGACCGCCGACGAGTTGGCGGCGCTGGCTGAGCTGAAGACCCCGCTGGTGCGGCTGCGCGGCCGGTGGGTGGAGCTGGACCCGAGCCGGCTCGCCGCGGGCCTGCGCCTGCTCCGCTCGGCGGGGGAGCTGACCGTCGCCGACCTGCTCCGCCTCGGGCTGACCGACGGCGACGACACCGGGGCGCTGCCGGTGCTGGAGGTGACCGCCGACGGGGCGCTGGGCGATCTGCTCGCCGGTGCCGTCGAACGGCGGCTCACCCCGCTGGACCCGCCGCCCGGCTTCCGGGGCACGCTGCGGCCGTACCAGCAGCGGGGGTTGGCGTGGCTGGCCTTCCTGCGGTCGCTCGGCCTGGGCGGTGTGCTCGCCGACGACATGGGACTGGGCAAGACCGTGCAACTGCTCGCGCTGCTGGCCGGGGATCCACCGGACGCCGGGCCGACACTGCTGGTCTGTCCGATGTCACTGGTCGGCAACTGGCAGCGGGAGGCGGGCCGATTCACCCCGGAGCTGCGTGTGCACGTACACCATGGTGCGGAGCGGGCGCGGGGGGCGGAGTTCACCGCGGCCGCACACGGCGCGGACCTGGTCCTCACCACCTACTCGGTGGCCGCCCGCGACGCCGCCGACCTGGCCGGCATCGACTGGCACCGGGTGGTGGTGGACGAGGCGCAGGCGATCAAGAACGCGTCCACCCGGCAGGCCGAGGCGGTCCGCGCGCTGCCCGCCCGGCAGCGGGTGGCGGTGACCGGCACACCGGTGGAGAACCGGCTCGCCGACCTCTGGTCGATCATGCAGTTCGCCAACCCGGGCCTGCTCGGGCCGGCCGCGACGTTCCGCAAGCGGTTCGCCGAGCCGATCGAGCGGCACGGCGACGCCGAGGCGGCCGAGCGGCTGCGCCGGATCACCGGCCCATTCGTGCTGCGCCGGCTCAAGACCGACTCGTCGATCATCTCCGATCTGCCGGAAAAGCTGGAGATGGAGGTGCTCTGCAACCTCACCGCCGAGCAGGCCGCCCTGTACCGGGTGGTGGTCGACGACATGCTCGCCCGGATCGAGACCAGCGACGGCATCGAACGACGCGGGCTGGTGCTGGCCACCATGACCCGCCTCAAGCAGGTCTGCAACCATCCCGCCCAGCTGCTGCGCGACGGCTCACCGTTGGAGGGCCGCTCCGGCAAGCTGGCCCGGCTGACCGAGATCCTGGAGGAGGTCCTGGCGGCGGGGGAGCGGGCGCTGCTGTTCACCCAGTACGCCGAGTTCGGCGCGATGCTGCGCGGCCACCTGTCGGCGCGCTTCGGCCGGGAGGTGCTGTTCCTGCACGGCGGCCTCGGCAAGGCCGAACGGGACGCCATGGTCGAGCGTTTCCAGTCGGCGGACGGCCCGCCGCTGTTCGTCCTCTCCCTCAAGGCCGGCGGCACCGGGCTCACCCTGACCGCCGCGAACCACGTGGTGCACGTGGACCGCTGGTGGAACCCGGCGGTGGAGGACCAGGCCACCGACCGGGCGTTCCGGATCGGGCAGCGTCGGCGGGTGCAGGTCCGCAAGTTCGTCTGCGCCGGCACGGTGGAGGAGAAGGTGGCCGCGCTGATCGCCGACAAGCGCAACCTCGCCGAGCGGGTGGTCGGCACCGGCGAGCAGTGGATCACCGAGCTGTCCACCGGGCAGCTGCGTGACCTGTTCAGCCTGGAGGCCGGAGCGGTGGTGGAGTGATGAGCACCGACCGCTTCGCCGACTACGGCCGTCCCCGCCGGGTCGACGGTGGACTGCGGGCGCGCAGCGCCCGAGGGGCGATCGGCCGGTCCTGGTGGTCGCGGCGCTTCCTGGAGGTGCTCGAGTCGTTCGCGCTCGGCACCCGGCTGACGCGGGGCCGGTCGTACGCGCGGGCCGGTCAGGTGCTCCGCCTCGACATCGCGCCGGGGCGGGTCAGCGCCGAGGTGCAGGGCTCCCGACCGCGGCCGTACGAGGTCTCCATCGCGCTGTCACCGTTCCCGGCCGCGCTCTGGACCCGGATCGAGGAGGAGTTGGCCGGACAGGCGTTCTTCAGCGCCCGGTTGCTCGCCGGGGACCTGCCCGACGAGCTGGAGGAGCTGTTCGTCGCCGCCGGCGCGCCGCTGTTCCCGGCCCGGGTGGAGGAGCTGACCCAGCGGTGCAACTGTCCCGACTTCGCGGTGCCGTGCAAGCACCTGGCGGCCACGTTCTATCTCCTGGCCGAGGCGTTCGACGCCGACCCGTTCGAGCTGCTGCACTGGCGCGGCCGGTCCCGGGCGGCGCTGCTCGACCAGCTCCGCGCCCGTCGCGCCGAGGCCACCGGTGCACCCGTGCCACCACCCGAACCGTCCACCCTGGACGTGTCGCCGTCCGTTGTGGACGCCGCCCCGGTCGGTACGGCCCGGGCGTTAACCGGCCTGTCGGCGATCCCGATGGCGGCGGCACTGGACCGGTTCTGGTCGCCGCCCGTGCCGCTGCCCGACCGGCCGCCCCGACTGGCGACCGGCCCCGACCTGCTGCTGCGTCAGCTCGGCCCACCGGCGCCGAGCATCGGCGGGCCGGGGCTGCTCGAACGGCTGCGCCGCGCGTACCGGGCGTTCGGCCCGGCCGACCGCTGAGCCGTCACGTGCACCGGCTGAGCCGTCACGTCCACCGGCGACGGAATCGCCACATGATCGCGGCGTTCGCCACCAGCACCACCGCGCAGATCGCCCCGGCGAGCCGGCCGGCGAACACGGTCATCGCCGGCAGCGACGCCCACAGCACGATCGTCAACAACATCAGATAACGGCCCCGTCGGGCCCGGACCCGATGGTCCAGCCGGGCGAAGAAGGCCGGGTCACTCTCCCGGAGCTGACGGGTGATCTGGTCGAACCTGCGCTGATCCTCTTTGCTGAGCATGGCGCTGCCTTCCCCTCACGCGTTCAGCGGTCCGGCGGCATACCCGCTGCGGTGGCCGCTCACGCTCACCCGCTGCTGGTACTTTTCCCTCGCGCGAGAGCACTTCACGTCTGGCTTATCCGAACCTTAAGTTTGCCTGTGGTGCCGAACCGCGCGGAAAGTGCCGCGTACGACCGCGCGGTCCGATCCGTGCCCGGCTGCCGCACGTACGCCCTGCTGAGAAGGTGCGCGGCCCGCCTCGGCGCGCGGCCCGGCGCGGATGTCGTACTGAGGGCTGTCTTAAGTGCCCGCACGAGGGCGTTCGGGCTGCCTTGAAGGCACCTGAGCGCTTGGTTACCTTGCCGTAGCAACCCCCTCAGGCAACAGTCGCCGCACCTGCCGCACCTGCCCGGTCGCAGCTTCCGGCGCTCATCAGAAATCGGGATTGGTACATGGCCGACCAGAATGTGCCACCACGCCGACCGCGGGACGACCGCGGTTGGGACGGACGCCAGCACCACACCGCGGACGGGTACGCCGAGCACCACCCGTCCGCGCCGTACGGGTACGACACGCCCCACCCCTATCAGGGCGGCTACCCGGCGCAGGCCGACCCGCGCGAACAGTACGTCGACGGCTACGCACGGCCCGCCCCCGCCCCGCGTGGGCCGCAGTGGGTCGGCCCGGAGGGTCTCGGCCGTCCGGCCCCCGCCCGCACGGCCGGCACCGGACTGCCCACCCTGGACGATGACGACGAGCCGGGCCGCAAGGTCGGCCGGCGCAGGGCCATGGTCGCGCTCGGTGGCACCGCCGCCGTCGTGGCCGGTGGCGCGGCGCTCGCCATGAACCCGCAGATCCGCAGCCTCTTCGGTGGCGAGGCGGCGGCCGGCGACGCGACCGGCAGCACGGTGACCGACGGCACCGCGGCGCGGCCCAGCGGCCAGCAGCCCAGCACGGTGCGCACCTACACCGAGCAGAACGAGAGCTACATGGGCTCCCGCGCCGGCGAGGCGCTGAAGAAGAACGCGCCCACCGGCGGCCGGACCTTCTCCGGCCCCGCCGCCGCGGCGGCGGAGACCCAGGTGACCGTCAAGACGGTGCTGGCCAAGGACCCGATCCTGCACCTGGCCCGCCGGGCCACCTTCGGCGCGACGCCGGCCGTGGTCGCCGACATCAAGAAGCTGGGCATCGACGGCTGGATCCGCGCCCAGATGGAACCGGACAAGCTGGAGCCGAGCAAGGCCGAGCTGAAGCTCGCCGAGTTGCCCACCCAGAAGCTCGACGTGCAGCAGTTGCGCGCCCAGCGGGACCAGCTCAACGAGCAGGGCGCCCAGCCGGAGCGGGAGATGGTCGACGCCACCATCGCCCGGCAGATCTGGTCCAAGCGCCAGCTGTTCGAGGTCATGGTCGACTTCTGGAACGACTTCCTGCACGTCGCCGTCGACTTCGACGGCGGCGAGGTGTACCGCAACTCGTTCGACAAGGACGTCGTGCGCAGGCACGCCCTGGGCAGCTACCCGGAGATGCTGGTCGCCGCGAACAAGCACCCCGCGCTGCTGATCTACCTGAACCAGAAGGACTCCCGCAAGGACGCCATCAACGAGAACCTCGCCCGGGAGAACCTGGAGCTGTACTCGGTCGGCGTCGACGGCGGCTACAAGGAGCCGGACGTCCGGCAGGCGGCCATGCTGCAGACCGGCCGCGGTGTCGACGACAAGGGCAAGTACGTCTTCCGGCCCGAGCAGCACTATGTCGGCAAGGTGAAGATCCTCGGCTTCACCCACGCCAACAACTCGTCGGACCCGAAGAAGGCCGAAGCGGCCATCGACGCGTACATCACCTACATCGCGATGCACCCGTCGACCGCGAAGTACGTGGCGCAGAGCCTGGCCACCCGGTTCGTGTCGGACACCCCGCCGAAGTCCCTGGTGGACCGGCTGGCGAAGACGTACACCACCAACAAGGGCATGATCAAGCCCGTGCTGATGACGCTGTTCAGCTCCTCGGAGTTCTGGGCCGCCGTCGGTCAGAAGGTGCGCCGGCCGATGGAGTACCTGGTCGCCACGTACCGCACCCTGGGTGTGTCGCCGGACGCGTCGCCGAAGCACAACAACGGTGACAACAAGCGCACCCCGTACGCCCGGGGCCTGCGGCAGATCCACGACAAGATGCGCGAGCTGGGCCACTTCCCGATGGGCCAGCCCACCCCCGACGGGTACCCGGACGTCTACGTCGCGTGGACGTCGGCCGGCACCATGCTCAACGGCTGGAACGAGGCCGGTGAGATCGTCGCCGGTTACCGGACCACCTTCACGTTCACGGCGCCGGAGAAGTTGGTCGCCAAGCCGCCGGCGACGGCCGGCGCGTACGTGGACGCGCTCGCCCAGCGCCTGGTGAACCAGAAGCTGAGCACCCGGGAGAAGAACCTGATCCTGGGCGTGGCCGGTGTTTCGGCGACCGCCAAGGTCGACGCCACGTTCAACGGGGCCATCACCGCCGTCGCGCGGGCGATCCTCGCTTCCCCCCAGCACCACCTCCGGTGAGGCACCCGATGGAGACGACTGTGTACAACTCATTCCCCCTGCACCCCGAATGCCCCGACCTGCGGCGGCTGGCGGACAACCCGACCGAGGCCCTGCTGCGCGCCGAGGCCGACCTGGTCGCCGCCGAGAACGCGGCCGAGGCCGATCGTTACCGCACCCTGGAGGACCTGGAGGAGGCCCAGCAGGACGGTCGCGGCGTCACCCGGCGTACCTTCGTCGCCGGTGCGGCGGCCACCGCCACCGCGCTGGCCACCGCCCAGTTCGTCACCACCTCGGCGTCGTTCGCGGCGACCAAGACCGGCACCCTGATCCACGTCTTCCTCTACGGCGGGCTGGACGGGCTGAGCCTGATCGCGCCGGACAACGACCCGGTGCTCGCCAAGGCCCGCCCCGACCTGCTGCTCGGCAACGACTCGCTGGCCCTGGGCCGCGGCTTCAAGCTGACCAGCGCGTTCAAGCCGCTGGAGAAGTGGCTCACGGCCGGCCAGTTGGGCTTCATCCCGGCCGTGTCCGACGAGCGGCTGTCGCGCAGCCACTTCCAGGCCGCGGACGCCTGCAACCTGGGCGGGCTGCCCAACGAGACCGGCGGCCGGGGTTGGCTCGACGGACTGGTCGACAACCTCGGCAAGGGCACCGCGTTCCGCAGCGTCGGCATCGGCAGCACGCTGCCCCGCTCGCTGGTCGGCAACAACGGCGCGATCTCGCTGAACAACGTCGGCTCCCTGCGGCTCAACGGTGACGATCGGTTCCGGGCCGCCACCGAGAAGGCCATCAAGGGGCTCTTCACCGGGATCAACCACCCGGTCGAGGAGGCCGTGCAGGAGGGCATGGGGGCGCTGGCCACCGCGCAGAAGCTCGCCGCCAAGCCGTACCAGCCCGTCGAGGGCGTCAAGTACGAGGGCGTCGGCAACGCGTTCCAGCAGCTCGCGCAGCTCATCAAGGGTGGCGCCAACGTGCGGGTCGCCACGGTCGGGATGGGTGGCTACGACACCCACGAGAACCAGGGCACCCGTGAGGGTGGTCAACTGCACCGCCGGTTGAACGAGCTGGCCAGCGCGATGGCCGCGTTCTTCACCGACCTCGGCCCGCAGGCCGCCGACGTGACGATCATGGTGTCCAGCGAGTTCGGCCGCCGGGTCGGCTCCAACGGCGGCGGCACCGACCACGGGCACGGCGGCGTGGTCACCATCCTGTCCGGCAAGAAGCTGGCCGGCTCGCTGCTGGGCACCTGGAACGGTCTGGACAAGCTGGACTCCGGTGACGTGCCGGAGTACAACAACATGTTCAACGTCTACGGCGCGGTCGCGCAGGGCCGGTTCGGGCTCACCAACGCGGAGGTCGACAAGGTCTTCCCCCGCCAGAAGTACGCCCCGATGAAGCTGTACGCGTGACGCATTCGCACACCCACGCCGCCGGCCGCCGCACCGGGACCTCGTCCCGGCACGGCGGCCGGTCGGCGGTACCCGTACCCCCGCAGATCCCGGCCCGGCGCGGACCCGGCGGCCGGCGGCTGCTGGCCGCGCTGCTCCTGGTCGGGTTGCTCGCCAGCGTGCTGCCCTGGTGGCTGGGCACCCCCGCCGGTTCGCTGAAGTCCACCGCGGCCACCCTCAGCGCGGCAGGTCGGATCACCGGCCTGGTCGCCGGCTACCTGCTGCTCGTGCAGGTGCTGATGATGAGCCGGCTGTCGGTGCTGGAGCGCTGGATCGGCGGCGAACACCTGAGCCGCTGGCACCGCGATGTCGGTGCCACCCTGCTGGTCGCGGTGCTGGCGCACCTGTCGCTGATCCTCGCCGGGTACTCCGAACTGCGTAAGCAGTCGATCCTCGCCGAGGTGGGCACGCTCCTCGGCGAATACGAGGACATGGTCTCGGCGTTCGTCGCCGCCGGCATCATGATGCTGATCGGGTTCAGCAGCATCCGGGTGATCCGGCGCGCGCTGCCCTACGAGATGTGGCACCTGCTGCACCGGTCCAGCTATCTGGTGCTGCTGCTCGGGTTCGGGCACCAGTTCACCCACGGCGCGCAGCTCTACCGGCCCGGTCCGGTACGCACCGGCTGGATCGCGATGTACGTGCTGGTGGTCGCCGCCCTGCTCTGGGGTCGGGTGATCGCGCCGCTGGCGTTCAACCTGCGTCACCAGCTGCGGGTCGCCGACGTGGTCGCGGAGAGCCCGGACACCGTCTCCATCTACCTCACCGGCGAGCGACTCGACCGGCTGGCGATGCTCGGCGGTCAGCACTTCCGCTGGCGGTTCCTCACCCGCGGCTGCTGGTGGCAGTCGCACCCGTTCTCCGTCTCCGCCGCGGCCAACGGCCGTTGGCTGCGGCTCACCGTCAAGGTGGTCGGCACGCACACGGCGGACCTGCGCGACCTGGACCAGGGCACCCGGGTCTGGGCGCAGGGCCCCTCGGGCACCTTCACCGCCGCGCACCGGGTCCGCGAACGGGCGCTGCTGATCGCCGGCGGCAGCGGCATCACGCCGATCCGGGCCATGCTGGAGGAGCTGCCGCCGGGCGCCGCGCTCATCTACCGGGCCCGCACACCGGCCGACGTGCTGCTCAGCCGGGAGCTGGACTGGCTGGCCCAGGAACGCGACACCTCCCTCTGGTACGTCATCGGCTCCCGCGACGACCCCGGCCCCCGCCAGCTGATGAGCCCCGACGGGTTGCGTCAACTGGTGCCCGACGTGGCCCGACGCGACGTCTACCTTTGCGGGCCGCCCGGGCTGGTGGAACAGTCGGTGCGCGCCCTGCGCCGGGCCGGCGTCCCCCGCCGGCAGATCCACCTGGCCACCTTCGAGTTGTAGGAGGGCATCGCATGCGTCGCGCGTTCCTCGCGATCACCGGCCTGGCCGCCAGCACCACCGCGCTGGTGGTGCTCAAGGGTTCACCGGAGGCCACCCAGGTCGCCCAGAACCTGCCGAGCGGGCAACCGGTCAACCCCGCCGGACCGGGCGCCGACCCGAGCGCCGAACCCGCCGCCGATCCGGCGGCGGCCGCCTCGACGCCGTCGGCGGCCCCCGGCGCGCCCTCGTCGCCCACACCCACCAAGACCACCACCGCCCGCCCGTCCGGCACCAAGACGACCACGAAGGCCCCCAGCGCCCCACGGACCACCACCAAGGCGCCGCAGTCGACCACCCGCCGGGTCACCGGAGCCGGCTTCGACGCCAAGGACGGCAGCGAGACGTACGGGTACGTCCAGGTCCAGATCGTCGTCTCCGGCAACCGGATCGTCGACGCCGTGGCGCTGTCCCTGCCCAGCGGGGGTGAGTCCGACATCCACAGCGGCGACGTCCGCAGCAGCTACGACGGCAGCGGCGGCGAGGTGGTGCGGAAGCAGAACGCCAACCTCAACACCGTCTCCGGTGCCACCGCGACCAGCAACGCCTACAAGCAGTCCCTGCGGGCCGCCATCGAGCAGGCGTTCTGACGTGCCGGCGGCGCTGATCCGTCCGGGGTTGTGCCGGGTCGAGCAGATCATGGGTACGACGATCACGCTCGACCTCGCCGACGACCTGCCACCGGCGACCCTGCGCGAGCTGGCGGACGACGTCTTCGCCTGGATGCGGGAGGTGGACGGCCGGTTCAGCACGTACAAGCCGGACAGCGAGGTGTGCCGCTTCGACCGGGGTGAGGTGCTGCTCTCTGAAGCGTCGGCGGACCTGCGGTTCGTGCTGGAGGCGTGCGCCGACCTGTGGGGCGCCACCGACGGGTTCTTCGACGCCTACGCCACCGGCCGGCTCGACCCGTCCGGGTTCGTGAAGGGCTGGGCCGCGCAGGTCGCCTCCGACCGGCTGCTCGCCGCCGGGGCGGGCAACCACTGCGTGAACTCCGGCGGCGACGTGCGGGTGCGGGGCCTGTCCCCGTCGGGGGAGCCGTGGCGGATCGGCATCCGGCACCCGTGGGACGCCATGGCGACCTGCCTGGTGCTCACCGGGACGGACCTGGCCGTGGCCACCTCGGGCGTGTACGAGCGGGGACGGCACGTGCTGGATCCGCGCCGGGGCGTGCCGGCCGGTGGGCTACGGTCGGTGACGGTGGTCGGCACCGACCTGGGCGTGGCCGACGCGTACGCCACCGCCGCCCTGGCCATGGGCGTCACCGGGATCGGCTGGCTGGACCGCCTCGACGACCACACCCACGCCGTCGTCACCGACGACGCCCGGCAGTACCACTCGGTCAGCCTCCCGCTGACCGACTAGCGGAGCGGGCGGTGCGTGCCGGCGGGACGGGAACCGGTGGGGCGGGGGCGACCGGGGCGCGAGCCGGACGGCCGGGTGCCGGCCCAGCGGTGTCCTGGGTGGCTGCGCCGGGGCGGCTCGGTGCCGCCGGGATGAGGCGCTCTGTCGTCGGTGGACATCGTTCCCCCGTTCGTGGCGCTCGTCCGCGCCGTCCCCCTGTCAACGAGGACCGGCGCCCCGGCGACGCTGTCGGGCACCGGATGGATCGGCCGCCGGTCGTGGTGTCACATGCCCCGCCGGGGCAGTGGCAGGTGACCGGGGAGCAGGTCGGGTGCGAGCGTCACACCGTTGGCACGCAGCGCCTCGATCAGCGTGTTCTGCACGAGGTACGAGTCGGGGAGTTGCCAGCGGGCCTGCTCCGGGGCGACCGCCCAGCGGACCGGCCCCTCCGGCAGGCGGGTGGGTGGGGCGGGAATCCACGAACCCGGCCCGTGCCGGACCACGTGGAAGCAGTGCTCCAACTCGGGGCGCAGCGGATCACCGGGGCGGACCAGGAACATCCACCGTCCGGTGGGGGTGACCAGCACCGGCCCGCGTACGCCGGTGCCGGCCGGGTGGATCTGCACCGCGTCGAGCACGGGCCGGCCGAGGTTGGCGTGCACCTCCAGCACGTCGAAGGCGCGACCGGTGGGCAGCAGCACGCCGTGCGGGCGGGTGCGCCACCAGGTGGCGACCCGGGCCGGGTCGGCGCTGGCCGCCAGCTCCCAGTTCTCCAGGGCGGGGTGGCAGCCCACGGTGGGGCAGCCGGCCCGGCCGCAGACGAAGCGGCTGCGGGCCAGACACGCCCCGGGCGTGACCTCCCACCCGTGTGTGGCGTAGCGCATGGCGACCCGGCGCAGCCGGACGCGTTCCAATGGCGACAGTTCGGCGACGCGCGGTGCGACGTTCCCCCACATGTGTGCCATCTCCCCTCGTCGGGCCCGGCGGATGCCAGGTCGCGTGTCGAGCACCGTCACTGCCGTAACCCACGATCGTTGAGGTTGACGAACGGCTCGTGCAACTTGCACGAAAAGTACGAGGACTGGCTGTACGGCTGACGCACACTCTGTGCGACCAGCGAAAACTTCAAGACGGACGACGGATCGCCGCACCCGCGGACATCGTCGCGGCCCGATGGGCCGGCCGCGCCAGGGGAGGGATGGGGAGATGGACGAGCTACCCATAGGGCGGCGAGTGGCCTACTGGCGGGGGCGGCGCAAAATGTCGCAGCAGGTCTTCGCGGACCGGCTGGGCAAGTCGAAGAGCTGGGTGGACAAGGTCGAGCGGGGCGTCCGCCGGCTGGACAAGTTCTCCGTCCTCTACGAGATCGCCGACATCCTCCAGATGGACGTCCAGCTGCTCCTGGGCAAGGACCCGGAGCGGCGCGCCGACGCGCTGAACTGCATCGACCAGGTCGAGGTGCAGGAGATCCGGGCGGCGCTGGAGCGGTACGACTCGATGAGCGCGTACTTCGACGCGGCGCCGTCCCCGCCGCCGTTGGACGACATGCGCAAGGCCGTCAACCACGCCTGGCTCACCTACCAGTACGGCCGCTACGGCATGCTCACCCGGGCGCTGCCCAAGCTGCTGCGCGACGCGCAGGCGGCCGACGCCGCCTACGGCGGGGACCGCGCCGCGGAGGCGGCCCACCTGCTCGGGCAGGTCTACCAGATCGCGTCCTCGGTGCTGCGCAAGCTCGGCGAGTGCGAGCTGGCCTGGCTGGCCGCCGACCGGTCGATGGCGGTGGCCCAGCGGGCCGACGATCCGCTGCTGGCCGGCATCGCCACCACCCGCGTCTGCAACGCGCTCGTCGCGATGGGCCGGGCCCGCCCCGCGCTGGAACTGAACGTCCAGATCGCCAACCGGCTGGCACCCGCCAGCGGCACCGAGGTGTCCCCGGCCCAGCTCTCCGTCTACGGGATGCTGCTGCTGCAGGGCGCGATGGCGGCCTCCCGCATCGGTGACTCGGCCAGCGTCGACGATTTGATCAACGGTGCCGCGGAGGCCGCCGCCCGGCTCGGCGGCGACCACAACCACTACTGGACCTCGTTCGGCCCGACGAACGTTGAGCTGCACCGGGCCGCCGCCGCGGTGGAACTGGGCGACGGGGGCCGGGCGGTGGAGGTGCACCAGTTGCACATCGTGGAGCCCGCGTTCAACGCGTTGCTGCCCGAACGCCGCGCGCACCACCTGCTCGACATCGCCCGCGGCTACGCCCAGATCGGCGACGTGGCGAACGCGGGTGAGGCGCTGCTGCGCGGTGACCGGCTCGCCGCGTCGGAGATCCGCTGCCGGCCGATCGCGCACGAGGTGATGTCGGACATCCTGCGTCGCACACGTGGTGCGCCGCCTTCTCCGATAGCGGAGTTGGCTGAGCACATGGGAGTAGGGGTATGAGCGCGGAGCCGGTTTGATGGCCGGTTCACCGCGCACCAGCACGCACCGTGAGGTGCTCTATGTCATCGCCTGCGGTTCGCCGCTGGCCCGCGAGGTCGGACATCTGGTCGGCCTGGCCCAGCAGGACGGTTGGGACGTCTGTGTGGTCGTCACGCCGGACGGGGCCAAGTTCGTCGACCAGGCCGCCCTGGTCCGGCAGACCGGCCACCCGGTGCGGACGCACTACAAGAACCCGGGTGACCCGGACGTCCTGCCGCCCGCCGACGCCATGATCGTCTGCCCGGCCACCGTCAACACGGTCAACAAGTGGGCGGCGGGAATCGCCGACACGCTCGCGCTCGGGCTGCTGGTCGAGGCGCAGGGCAAGGGCATCCCCATCGTGGCGGTGCCGTACACCAATGCCGCGATGGCCGCCCACCCGGCGTTCCGGGCCGGCGTGGCCCGGCTGGCCGACTGGGGTGTCACGATGCTCTTCGGCGACCACGTGGTCGCCCTGCACCCGCCCGGGACCGGCGAGCAGCACCTGCACGCGTTCCCGTGGCAGGTGCCGTTGGCGGCGCTGCGCAGCGTCTCCTGCCGCGCCGCCTGACCACCCGGCGGGCGTGCCGGCACGTCGCCCGCCCGGCGCGGTCGGGCCGGGCGTCGCCGCCCGACGGCCCGTACGCCGGTAAGCTGGCCCGCCGTGAGCACAATCGGATCCACCCCCACGGTGACCGACGTGGTGGCCGAGTTGGAACGGCGCTACCCGCCGGTCTGGGCGGAGGAGTGGGACCGGGTGGGCCTGGTGCTCGGCGAGCCGGCCGCCCCGGTCCGCCGGGTGCTCTGCGTCGTCGACGTGGTGCCCGAGACGGTCGCCGAAGCCCTGGCCGTCGGTGCCGACATGATCGTCGCGCACCATCCGCTGCTGCTGCGCGGGGTCTCCTCGGTCGCCCCGACGACGTTCAAGGGGCGGATCGTCCATCAGCTGATCCGCGCCGGGGTGGCCCTGTACGTGGCGCACACCAACGCCGACGTGGCGTCCCCGGGTGTCTCCGATGCCCTCGCCGCCCGGTTCGGCCTCACCGGGCTGCGCCCGCTGCAGCGACCCGCGCCCTCCTCGCCCGCCGCCGGCGACGACCGGGGGTTCGGCCGGATCGGTGAGCTGCCCCGCCCGATGACCCTCGCCGAGCTGACCCGGCACGCCGCCGCCGTGCTCCCCGTCACGTCCTGGGGAGTTCGCGCGGCGGGGGATCCCGGGCGTATGGTTCGTACCCTCGCCGTCAGCGGCGGGTCGGGGGACAGCTTCCTCGGCGCCGCGACCGCCGCCGGGGTGGACGCGTTCCTCACCGCCGACCTGCGGCACCATCCGGCCGGCGAGCACCTCGCCGCCGATGGTCCCGCCCTGATCGACGCCGCCCACTGGGCGACCGAACGACCGTGGCTGGACGACCTGGCCGCCTTCCTGCGGCAGGCGCCGGGCGTCGAGACGCTGGTGTCCGACCTGGACACCGACCCGTGGACCGTGCACGCCGCCGCACCCGTTGTGGACGACAAGGAGCCCCGACCGTGAAGGCTGACCCTCAGGTGCAGCGCCGCCTGCTCGACCTCCAGGCGATCGACACCAACCTCGCCCAGCTCGCCCACCGCCGGCGTTCACTGCCGGAGCGGGCCGAGCTGGAGGCGCAGGCCCGGGAGCTGTCGTCGCTGGAGGACGAGCGGGTCCGCGCCCAGGTGGCGGTCGACGACCTGGACCGGGACATCGCCCGGCTGGAGAAGGACGTCGAGCAGGTCCGTGCCCGCAAGGAGAAGGACCAGAACCGGCTGGCCGCCGGCACCGGCCCGGCCCGGGAGCTGGAGGCGCTCCAGCACGAGCTGGTCTCGCTGAACCGGCGTCAGGGCGACCTGGAGGACGCCGAGTTGGAGCTGATGGAGCAGCGGGAAACCGCCCAGGGCGTGCTGGACGGCGTGGAACAGCGACTGGCCGACACCCGGGACAAGCGGGCCGCGACCGAGCAGCGTCGGGACGACACGCTGGCCGAGATCGCCAAGGAGGAGGAGTTCAAACGGGGCGCCCGTCAGCCGCTCGCCGCCGACCTCCCGTCCGACCTGGTCACCCTCTACGACAAGATCCGCGAGGACACCGGGCTGGGCGCCGCCCTGCTCACCGCCGGCCGCTGCGGCGGCTGCCGGTTGGAGCTGTCCGGCGCCGACCTGGCCCGGATCCGCAAGGCCGCCCCGGACGACGTGGTCCGCTGCGAGGACTGCCGCCGGATCATGGTCCGTACCAACGAGTCGGGTCTGTAGGTCGTGGCGCCGCGCGTGGTCGTCGTCGAGGCCGACGGCGGGTCCCGGGGCAATCCGGGGCCGGCCGGCTACGGCGCGGTGGTGCGTGACCCGGAGACCGGCGAGGTGCTCGCCGAGCGTTTCGAGTCGCTCGGCACGGCGACCAACAACGTCGCCGAGTACCAGGGCCTGATCGCCGGGTTGACGGCCGCCGCCGAGCTGGGCGCCGCCGAGGTGGACGTCCGGATGGACTCCAAGCTGGTGGTCGAGCAGATGTGCGGCCGGTGGCAGATCAAGCATCCCGGCCTGCGTCCGCTCGCCGCCCAGGCGGCCGGGCTGGTGGGCCGGTTCACGGCGGTGCGGTTCGGGTGGATCCCCCGCGGCCAGAACCGGCACGCCGACGCGCTGGCCAACGCCGCGATGGACGCCGCCGCGGGTCGCCCCCCGGCGGCGACGCCCGCCGCCGCACCGACTGTCGGCAGCGACCCGGCGACCGCGCCGGCGTCCTGGGAGCCGCGGCCGAGCTTCACCGCGACCCGGCTGATCCTGGTCCGGCACGGCGAGACCGAGTACACCGAGCAGCGGCGGTACTCCGGCCGCGGCGACGTGCCGCTGTCCGAGCGCGGCCGGGCCCAGGCCGTGGCCACCGGCGCCCGGGTGGCCGCGCTGGCCCCGTCGGTCGCGGCCGTGCTCAGCTCACCGCTGTCCCGGTGTACGGCCACCGCGGCGGCGATCGCCGGGGCGCTCGGTGACGTGCCGGTGCGCACGGAGGACGATTTGATCGAGTGCGACTTCGGTCAGTGGGAGGGGCGCACCTTCGCCGAGGTCCGCGAGCGGTGGCCGGGGGAGATGGACGCCTGGCTCGCCTCGCCCCGCGTCGCCCCGCCCGGCGGCGAGTCGTTCACGCACGTCGCCGAACGCGCGCACCGCGTGATCGCCGGGCTGCTCACGGCGTACCCCGGGGAGACCGTGGTGGTCGTCTCGCACGTGTCGCCGATCAAGCTGGTGCTGCGCGACGCCCTCGCGGCCGGCGACGGCTTCCTGCACCGGCTCTTCCTGGACGCGGCCGGCATCTCGGTGCTCGACAGGTGGCCCGACGGTGGCGTCGCGGTGCGCACGGTCAACGACACCGCCCACCTCGCGGCCGGCTGAGCCGGCCCACCGTCCGTTCGCCCGGCTGGTCGGCCGCGCCGTTTGGCGCAGCCGGTCGGCCGTTCGGCGCAGCACCTCCCGAGTGATCCACGTGACGGCGGTCACAGAGTCGTAGCCTCCGGCCGTTACATCGAGAGCCTCGACTCCCCGGAGGTGTGTCAGATGGCTGCACCGGAACCGGAGGCGCCCACCACGGCGCCGACCAGGGCGAAGGACCACAGCCCCTGGAACTGGTTGCTCTTCGTTCCCATCGTGGTGCCGCTGATCCCGGTCTTCTTCAATGGCGACTCGCCCCGGGTCTTCGGCTTCCCGCGCTTCTACTGGCTGCAACTGGCCTTCATCCTGCTCGGCGTCGGCACCACCACCCTGGTCTACCAGATGACCAAGAAGCGGGGTGACTCCTGATGTGGCGCGACCATCTCACCGAGATCATCGTCTTCTCCCTGCTGTTCCTCCTGGTCAGCGCGATGGGCTTCGTGGCCGCCCGCTGGCGGGCGCCGAAGGACATGGCGCACCTCGACGAGTGGGGGCTGGGTGGGCGCAGCTTCGGCGGTTGGATCACCTGGTTCCTGGTCGGCGGTGACCTCTACACGGCGTACACCTTCGTGGCGGTGCCGGCGCTGATGTTCGGCGCGGGTGCGGCCGGGTTCTTCGCCGTGCCGTACACCATCGTCATCTACCCGCTGGTCTTCCTGGTGCTGGTCCGGCTCTGGTCGGTGTCGCACCGGCACGGGTTCGTCACGCCGGCCGACTTCGTCCGTAACCGGTTCGACTCGCCGGTGCTGGCGCTGCTGATCGCGATCACCGGGATCGTCGCCACCATGCCGTACATCGCGTTGCAGCTGGTCGGCATCGAGGCGGTGCTCAAGACGATGGGCGTCACCGGCGACAACGCGCTGGCCCGGCACCTGCCGATCATCATCGCATTCGCGATCCTCGCCGCGTACACCTACCAGTCGGGGCTGCGCGCTCCGGCGTTGATCGCGTTCGTCAAGGACAGCCTGATCTACATCGTCATCCTGGTGGCGGTCGTCTACCTGCCGTACAAGCTGGGCGGCTGGGGGGACATCTTCGCCGCCGCGGACGCGAAGTTCGACGCCTCACCCAACCCGAACGACGGCATCCTGCTCAACGGCAACAACCAGCTCCAGTACGTCACGTTGGCGCTCGGTTCGGCGTTGGCGCTCTTCCTCTACCCGCACAGCATCACCGGCGTGCTGGCCAGCCGGAACCGCGACGTGATCAAGCGGAACATGTCGGCGCTGCCCGCGTACAGTCTGCTGCTCGGGTTGATCGCGCTGCTCGGCTACATGGCCATCGCGGCCGGGGTGAAGCCGCTGCCCGGCGCATCGGCTGGCAGCGTGGACAACAACACCATCGTGCCGCTGCTGTTCGATCAGCAGTTCCCGGACTGGTTCGCCGGTGTGGCGTACGCGGCGATCGGTATCGGCGCGCTGGTCCCGGCGGCGATCATGTCGATCGCGGCGGCGAACCTGTTCACCCGCAACATCTACAAGGAGTACCTGAAGCGCGACGCCTCCCCGGCCCAGGAGGCGAACGTCTCCAAGGTCGCCTCGCTGGTGGTGAAGGTCGGCGCGGTCGCCTGCATCGTCTTCCTCGACCCGCAGTTCTCCATCGACCTCCAGCTCATCGGCGGCGTCATCATCCTGCAGACGCTGCCGGCCGTGGCGCTGGGCCTCTACACCCGCTGGTTCCACCGCGGCGCGCTGATCGCCGGCTGGGCGGTCGGCATGGGCCTGGGCATGTGGATGCTCTACCAGGTCGCCAGCCCGACCCGGAAGCACTTCGGTGGCTCGGCGTTCCCGCTGTCGGAGTTCGGCTTCGACACCGCCAGGACGATCTACGTCGGCATCGTGGCGGTGCTGGTGAACCTGGCCGTCGCGGCGCTGCTGACGCTGGCGTTGCGGGCGGCGAAGGTGGCCGAGGGGGTCGACGGCACCACTGCGGACGACTACTTCGCCGACGAGGGCGACCCTCGGGTCACCCCGGGCACCGAGAGGAACGCCGACTCGGCCCGCGAACCGGTCGCCTGACCTCGGGTACGCCCGGGTGCCGACGTGCTCGGCGCCCGGGCGTACCCGTTCCGCCCCGACCGTGCGGGCCTCGCGCGCTGCTCGCGCGCTACGGGTGTCGCCCGGGCGCTGCGGGTGCTGCGGGTGTTGCTCGGACGCTTTGGAGTTGATGTCGCAAACGAATCAGGGGTGTTCCGGCTCGGCGGATTAATCACGGGCGGCTCGGCGCGGCCGGCAGCGCTTCAGTGAAGTCAGGCGCGCTTTGGCGCGATCCGGCGCGATCCGGCGCGCGTTGCCGCACGGTCGGTCAGCGGCGGCGGTTGCGGGTCACCAGGGCCTGGTTGAGGCGGCCCAGGAGGGTGGCCAGGCTGGCCCGGTCCTCGGTGCTCCAGTCGGCCAGCATGTCGCCGTAGAGCCGGGTGCGGGCGGCCTGCACGGCGGCCATCCGTTGCAGGCCGGCCGGGGTGGGGGAGATGACCGTGCCGCGTCCGTCCGTCGGGTCGGGGGCGCGGACGATGAGGCCGTCGCGTTGCAGGGCGGAGACCTGCCGGGTCACCGTCGAGCCGTCCAGGTTGAGTCGGGCGGCGAGCGCCGAGACGTTCTGCGGGCCGGCGTCGGCCAGGTGGCGCAGGATGACGTACGCCGCGCGGTCGAGCACCCGGTGCTCGGCGGTGCCGGTGGCCCGCCGGGTGGCCTCGCCGAAGCGCATCAGCAGGGCCACCTCGGTCTCGATCTGGCCGAGGGTGCTCTCGTCATCGTGGTCGCTCATAGTTGTATGATACAGACTAAATGACTGTACGATACAGCTAATTGAGGAGTTGGAGTGGATCGGCGTTCCGAACCGAACCGCAGTGCCATCTACGCCACCACACTGGTGGCCTTCCTCGCCATCGCCGGCATCGCCGTCGTCGACCCGATCCTGCCGGCCATCGGCGACGCGATCGGCGTCACCGCCTGGCAGGTCGAGCTGCTGTTCACCGCGTACATCGCGGTCATGGCCCTCGGCATGATCCCGGCGACGCTGGCCAGCGGCCGGTTCGGTTTCAAGCCGGTGCTGATCACCGGCGTCTCCGTCGTCGGCCTGGCCGCGATCCTCGCCTCGTTCAGCGACAACATCGTCCAACTGTCGGTGCTGCGCGGCGTCTGGGGGCTGGGCAACGCGATGTTCTTCGCCACCGCCATGGTGGTGCTGGTCAACCTCGCCGTCGACCGGGAATGGGTGGTCGGCCTCTTCGAGACCGCCCTCGGGCTCGGCTTCGCCGTCGGCCCGCTGATCGGTGGCCTGCTCGGCGAGGTCAGCTGGCGGCTGCCGTTCTTCGTCTGCGGCGTGTTCATGGTCGTCGCCCTCGGCGTGGCCGCCCGCAAACTCCGCGAGCCCACCAACCGGCAGGCCCCGGTACGCCTCGGTCAGATCTTCGCCACCTACCGCCGCCCGGCGTTCGTGGCGCTCTGCGTGGTCACCGCCGCGTACAACTTCGTGTTCTTCGTGGTCCTCGGCTACACGCCGCTCTTCCTCGGCCTCGACGTCATCCCGCTGGGGCTCGCGTTCACCGGCTGGGGGCTCGGCCTGGCCGCCGGCATCCTGGTCATCGGCCACCGGCTGGCCCACCGGATCGGCGCGGTGCAGACCGTCGGCGTCGCCATCGCCGGGCTACTGGTCTGCATGATCCTGTTCGCCACCTCGCACTCCACCGCCGAGGCGCTCGTGGTGCTCGTGCTCGCCGGCCTCTGCATGGGGCTCGCCAACGCCAACCTCACCGACCTGGCGCTCGGCCTCGGCTCCAGCGACCGCAGGCTCGCCACCGGCGCGTTCAACCTGGTCCGCTGGGGTGCCGCCGCACCGGCGCCGATCATCTCCGGCAAGCTCGCCGAGCACTCGCTGTCGCTGCCGTACTGGGTCGGTTTCGGGGTGCTCGTCGCTGGCGTGCTGGTCTACCTGGCCTTCGCGCACCTGATGGCGGCCGGCTACGGCGAGCGGGTGCTCTGGTCCCGCTGGAACCGCGCCGCCGCCGACACCGAGCACGAGCCCGTCGGCGAGACATGCTGACCAGATCGCGCCGTCCGGCTCAAGATCCGCGCACTTTCGGGGATACTGCTGCCTCAACGCCGACCGAGGCAGCAGTATCCCTGAAGTTGCGTGGACCTTGAGGAGCGTCGGGGTGTCGGGGT